>NZ_JBQCXA010000002.1:0-453918 GCF_051956855.1 Neisseria sp. P0021.S007 | reverse complement strand
GCACCAGTTGCACCGGTTGCACCATCTTTAACGACAGTAGTAGTGGTGTTACCGTTACCGTCTTTGATGGTTACAGTGTGAGTACCGTCGCCGTTGTCTTTAACTTCAGCTTCAGCGTTCTTACCGTCGGCACCAGTTGCACCGGTTGCACCATCTTTAACGACAGTAGTAGTGGTGTTACCGTTACCGTCTTTGATGGTTACAGTGTGAGTACCGTCGCCGTTGTCTTTAACTTCAGCTTCAGCGTTCTTACCGTTTTCACCAGTTGCACCGGTATCGCCTTTGGCACCAGTTGCACCGTCTTTAACGATAGTGGTAGTAGTTTTACCGTCACCGTCAACGATGGTCACTGTATGAGTACCGTCGCCATTGTCTTTAACATCGGCCTTGGCATTCTTACCATCGGCACCAGTTGCACCAGTATTACCAGCTTCACCTTTAGCACCAGTTGCACCGTCTTTAACGATGGTAGTAGTGGTATTACCGTTACCGTCTTTGATGGTTACAGTGTGAGTACCGTCGCCGTTGTCTTTAACTTCAGCTTCAGCATTCTTACCGTCGGCACCAGTGTCACCTTTAGCACCAGTTGCACCGTCTTTAACGATAGTGGTAGTGGTGTTACCGTTACCGTCTTTGATGGTTACAGTGTGAGTACCGTTGCCGTTGTCTTTAACGTCGGCTTCAGCGTTCTTACCGTCTTTAACGATAGTGGTAGTAGTTTTACCGTCACCGTCAACGATGGTCACTGTATGAGTACCGTCGCCATTGTCTTTAACATCGGCCTTGGCATTCTTACCATCGGCACCAGTTGCACCAGTATTACCAGCTTCACCTTTAGCACCAGTTGCACCGTCTTTAACGATGGTAGTAGTGGTGTTACCGTTACCGTCTTTGATGGTTACAGTGTGAGTACCGTTGCCGTTGTCTTTAACGTCGGCTTCAGCGTTCTTACCGTCGGCACCAGTTGCACCATCTTTAATGATGGTAGTAGTGGTGTTACCGTTACCGTCTTTGATGGTTACAGTGTGGGTACCGTTGCCGTTGTCTTTAACGTCGGCTTCAGCGTTCTTACCGTCGGCACCAGTGTCACCTTTAGCACCAGTTGCACCGTCTTTAACGATGGTAGTGGTGGTGTTACCGTTACCGTCTTTGATGGTTACAGTATGAGTACCGTCGCCGTTGTCTTTAACGTCGGCTTCAGCGTTCTTACCGTCGGCACCAGTTGCACCATCTTTAATGATGGTAGTAGTGGTGTTACCGTTACCGTCTTTGATGGTTACAGTGTGGGTACCGTTGCCGTTGTCTTTAACGTCGGCTTCAGCGTTCTTACCGTCGGCACCAGTTGCACCATCTTTAATGATGGTAGTAGTGGTGTTACCGTTACCGTCTTTGATGGTTACAGTGTGAGTACCGTTGCCGTTGTCTTTAACGTCGGCTTCAGCGTTCTTACCGTCGGCACCAGTTGCACCAGTTGCACCAGTGTCACCTTTAGCACCAGTTGCACCGTCTTTAACGATGGTAGTAGTGGTGTTACCGTTACCGTCTTTGATGGTTACAGTGTGAGTACCGTTGCCGTTGTCTTTAACGTCGGCTTCAGCGTTCTTACCGTCGGCACCTGTTGCACCAGTTGCGCCGGTATCGCCTTTGGCACCAGTTGCACCGTCTTTAACGATAGTAGTAGTGGTGTTACCGTTACCGTCCTTGATGGTTACAGTGTGGGTACCGTCGCCGTTGTCTTTAACGTCGGCTTCAGCGTTTTTACCGTCGGCACCAGTTGCACCAGTATCGCCTTTGGCACCAGTTGCACCATCTTTAATGATGGTAGTAGTGGTGTTACCGTTACCGTCTTTGATGGTTACAGTATGAGTACCGTTGCCGTTGTCTTTAACGTCGGCTTCAGCGTTCTTACCGTCGGCACCTGTTGCACCGGTAGCGCCGGTATCACCTTTGGCACCAGTTGCACCGTCTTTAATGATGGTAGTAGTGGTGTTACCGTTACCGTCTTTGATGGTTACAGTGTGGGTACCGTCGCCGTTGTCTTTAACGTCGGCTTCAGCGTTCTTACCGTCGGCACCTGTTGCACCGGTAGCGCCGGTATCACCGGTATCACCTTTGGCACCAGTTGCACCGTCTTTAACGATAGTGGTAGTAGTGTTACCGTTACCGTCTTTGATGGTTACAGTGTGGGTACCGTCGCCGTTGTCTTTAACGTCGGCTTCAGCGTTCTTACCGTCGGCACCAGTTGCACCGGTGTCACCTTTTTCACCGGTTGCACCAGTAGCGCCAGTAGCACCGTCTTTACCATCTTTACCGTTTTTACCGTCTTTAACGATGGTAGTAGTGACTGAGCCATCACCTAGATTAGTAATAGTGATGGTATGGGTACCGTCACCATTATCTACAACTTCACCTGTGATGCTGTCGCCTTTGTCGCCTTTAGCACCGGCTGCGCCAGTGTCACCTTTATCGCCTTTAGCGCCGGCTGCGCCAGTAGCGCCGTCTTTACCATCTTTACCGTTTTTACCGTCTTTAACGATGGTAGTAGTGACTGAGCCATCACCTAGATTAGTAATAGTAATGGTATGGGTACCGTCACCATTATCTACAACTTCACCTGTGATGCTGTCGCCTTTGTCGCCTTTAGCGCCGGCTGCGCCAGTGTCACCTTTGTCGCCTTTAGCACCGGCTGCGCCAGTGTCACCTTTATCGCCTTTAGCGCCGGCTGCGCCAGTAGCGCCGTCTTTACCATCTTTACCGTTTTTACCGTCTTTAACGATGGTAGTAGTGACTGAGCCATCACCTAGATTAGTAATAGTGATGGTATGGGTACCGTCACCATTATCTACAACTTCACCTGTGATGCTGTCGCCTTTGTCGCCTTTAGCGCCGGCTGCACCAGTGTCACCTTTGTCGCCTTTAGCGCCGGCTGCGCCGGCTGCGCCAGTGTCACCTTTGTCGCCTTTAGCGCCGGCTGCGCCAGTGTCACCTTTATCGCCTTTAGCGCCGGCTGCGCCAGTAGCGCCGTCTTTACCATCTTTACCGTTTTTACCGTCTTTAACGATGGTAGTAGTGACTGAGCCATCACCTAGATTAGTAATAGTGATGGTATGGGTACCGTCACCATTATCTACAACTTCACCTGTGATGCTGTCGCCTTTGTCGCCTTTAGCGCCGGCTGCACCAGTGTCACCTTTATCGCCTTTAGCACCGGCTGCACCAGTGTCACCTTTGTCGCCTTTAGCGCCGGCTGCACCAGTGTCACCTTTGTCGCCTTTAGCGCCGGCTGCGCCAGTGTCACCTTTGTCGCCTTTAGCGCCGGCTGCGCCAGTGTCACCTTTGTCGCCTTTAGCGCCGGCTGCGCCAGTGTCACCTTTATCGCCTTTAGCGCCGGCTGCGCCAGTAGCGCCGTCTTTACCATCTTTACCGTTTTTACCGTCTTTAACGATGGTAGTAGTGACTGAGCCATCACCTAGATTAGTAATAGTAATGGTATGGGTACCGTCACCATTATCTACAACTTCACCTGTGATGCTGTCGCCTTTGTCGCCTTTAGCGCCGGCTGCGCCAGTGTCACCTTTGTCGCCTTTAGCGCCGGCTGCGCCAGTGTCACCTTTGTCGCCTTTAGCGCCGGCTGCGCCAGTAGCACCGGTATCACCTTTAGGGCCAGCAGGACCAGTATCGCCTTTGTCGCCTTTAGCGCCGGCTGCGCCAGTAGCGCCGGTATCACCTTTAGGGCCAGCAGGACCAGTATCGCCTTTTTCGCCTTTAGGGCCAGTTGCGCCAGTAGCACCAGTTGCACCGGTATCGCCTTTAGCACCAGTTGCACCAGTATCGCCTTTAGGACCAGTCGCGCCGGAAGCACCAGTAGAACCACCACCGATTACGCTCAGGGTGTATTCGTTAGTGCCGTTTGAGGTCATTGTCAAACCGTTACCGGCGATCAGTTTCAGGGTGTTATTGGCATTTGATTTAGGATCGTATTTGTAAGTACCTTCAGCAGGTGAGCTACCGCTACCATTGTGGCCTGAGAATACAAATGGATTCAGGTTTTCGATGCGATTTGCAACAGCGTACAATTGAGAGCCGTTGATTGCATCGGTAGAAGTTGCAGAGATACGGCCTGCGGCAACGTTTTGAATTTGACGTTCTTTACCTGCAGAACCTACAGACAATACTGCGCCATTGCCCAAACCGCTGGTTGCACCTGCGAAGCCGCTGTAAGTGTAGCTGCCAACAGTAGCAGTGTTAGTAGGTACGAAGTTGCTGGTTGTAGAACCGTTACCCAGAGCTACGCTGTTTTCGATAGTAGATTTAGCTTCAGTACCCAAAGCCAGAGTGTTTTTAGCTGTTGCTTGAGCACCGTTACCCAGAGCAGTTGCATATTCACCGCCATTAGCTTGAGCACCACGGCCCAATGCAATTGCTTGTTTAGAAGCAGCGTTACTTTGTACGCCCAAAGCTACTGAGTATTTACCAGTTGCTGTAGCAGCAGGACCGAATGCTGCAGCAGAAGTACCATCAGCTACGGAACCACGACCGATTGCTACGTCAGAACCTTGTTTGGCTTGAGCGTCGCCACCCAATGCTACCGCGCCGTTTGCCAGAGCTTTAGAGCGCTCACCGATGGCTGTTGCTACGATACCGGTTGCTTGAGCTTCTGTACCGATTGCCATTGCCGAACCGGCATTATTTACTACGCCGTCGCCATCAGCGCCAGTAGAAGTACCGTCAGCTGTAGCAGCATGACCTACGGCAACGTCAGCAGCTTGCTTAGCAGTTGCACCGTTACCTTGAGCGATAGAGTTATTGCCAGCAGCTTTAGATTGAGTACCCAAAGCGATAGAGTTGTTACCGATTGCTTTAGCAGCAGTACCTGCTTTATTACCCAGAGTACCATCCATCGCACCGCCAATAGCTACAGAATTTTCACCTGTTGCTTGAGCGGATGCACCACCAGCAAATGAGCCTGTGCCATTAGCTTGAGACAATACGCCGATAGCGGTACCACGGTTAGCAGTTGATTCAGCATAAGCACCGATACCAATTGCGTTATCGCCTCTAGAAACTGTTTTAGTACCGACAGCAATGGAGTTATTGTTAGACGCAGTGGCAGTTTGACCCACAGCAATAGAGTTAGACTCAGCAGCAGTAGCGTTAGAACCTACAGCAACTGCAGCTTCTTTATTGGCTTGCGCATATGGACCAACTGCAACTGTCAGATTACCTTCTGCTTTTGTATATGAACCAACGCCGACAGCTTGAACACCTGACGCATTTGAGCTGGTACCCATTGCCATCGCATGGTCTTTACTTGCTACAGTATCTTTACCGACAGCAATAGCATTGGTCCAAGCACCATGAGCGTTATTACCAATAGCGATAGAATCTTGTTTTTCGGCGTTTGCATGCGTACCTACAGCAACTGCAGCAGCATTTGCATTGGAGTTATCACCAATAGCTGTTGCAAATTGTGCACCAGCATTTGCACGGTTACCGAATGCACTTGCGGAGTCTTGAGTAGCAGTTGCACGGTTACCTACTGCAGTCGCACGAATTTGAGTTGCTTGGGCTACATTACCGATTGCAACAGAAGCTTCACCACTTGCAACAGAGCTTACACCCATTGCAGTCGATGCACCGCCGGTTGCGATATTGTTATTACCTACTGCCAATGCTGCGTTTGCAGTCGCAGTATTGTTAGCACCGTAAGCGATAGTGCCATCTTGACTGCTGGCAGTATTTTGATAACCCACTACAACAGAGTTGACACCAACGTTTCTGTTAGAACCGTTGTAAGTACCATTTGGAGTAATGTTTACCGCACTACCACCCAAATCTACACCTGCCTGAGCAGCACTAGAAGCCATCAACGCACCTGCCGCTGCAACTGCAGCAGCTACGGCTTTACGCTTGTCAGAAGCGGATTTTTTGCCGTGTGCATGGCTGATTTCGGAAACCGCGGTCCATGTCTGGGTCGCGTGGTTCCAAATGACTTTAAAGACTTTATTCATATCGATTTTCCTGTAAGGGGTTTGATTTCTTTTGGGACGTTTGCTCGGCTATAAACCGCCTGCCCATACATATGCCGCACTTCAGAGTTTCCCCTTTATGCGGTTTTACGTCGTAATCTCTTGTATGCAATTCCCGTGCCAAAAGTTTCCACTCGGCCGAATGGCAGCTAAATTCCTGTTTTATGGGATTTTATGCTGATACATTTTGGGAAGCTTGTGAAGTTTGGGAAACGATGTGCCGTTTTTTGTCAGCTTGTTTCTTAACCAGTCACTTTTTGTCAGCTTCTTTCAATGCATTCGGAATCCTTGTCCAAATTTTATATGCGTTTGGTTTTACAAATCAACTCTTCCGATAAAGTGTTACTTTTTCGGCCTCAACGGTCATGCCCGTTAAATTTACTTGTTGCTTTTTTTAAACGGTTTTTCTAGCTATTTGATTTTACTTTTTTATTCTCAAACAATAATGATTGATAAATAATATATAATTTGAATAGTTTCTTTAGTGATAGATTTAAATGTGGGCTTTTATTTAGAGAATTAATGAAATTTGTATTGAAGATCGGCTTAAAACGTGTGATAGGTTTATATGGCCTGTTTTCAGACGACCTTTGACGTTTCCTAACATATAAATAGTAACCAAATGATACGAATTTATGCGCTATTGAGCCGATGGACAGCGTTAAAAAGGCAAGTGTAAAACTTGCCTTTACGTTTGGAATCGGTCTGTTTTTATGGTGTAACACCATGCCGTATTTCAGACGGCCTTACCAACGGAATGTTTGGGTTACGCCTGCGGAAGCGCCGTTGTTGCCTGCATAGCCGTAGCCGCCGGTATGGCTGGAGGCGCAGGCGGTGAGTGTGGCGAGGGTCAGGATGAGGAGGATGTGTTTCATGTTTTTTTCTCTGAGTGGGTTGGTTTTAGACTTGGGACGTTTTGTTGCCGTATGAATCGGAATGGATATGGCTTTGTTGCTTTGTCTTGATTTAATGTATTGAAAAAGGCCGTCTGAAATCGGTTTTCAGACGGCCTTTATTTTATATCAGCTTATTAGTGGCGGAAATGGCGAATACCCGTTACTACCATCGCAATACCGTGTTCGTCCGCTGCGTCGAAGACTTCTTGGTCGCGCATGGAGCCTGCAGGGTGGATGATGGCTTTGATGCCCTGCTCGGCAATGACATCTACGCCGTCGCGGAATGGGAAGAAGGCATCGGAAGCGGCACAGGCGCCGTTGAGGTCGAGATTGGCATCTTGCGCTTTGCGGGCGGCGATACGGGTGCTGTCCACGCGGCTCATTTGGCCTGCGCCGATTCCGTAGGTTTGACCGCCTTTACCAAAGACGATGGCGTTGGATTTGACGTATTTGGCGACGTTCCATACAAACATCAGGTCGTTCCATTCTTGCTCGGTCGGTTGGCGTTTGGAGACGACTTTCAAATCGGCACGGTTGAGGCGGTGGATATCGGGGGTTTGTACCAACAGTCCGCCGCCGACGCGTTTGAGTTCAAAGCGGTTGGCACCTGCTTCGAGCGGAACTTCCAATACGCGCACGTTTTTCTTGGCAGCGGCGATTTCGAGGGCTTCGGCGGTGAACTTCGGCGCCATGAGGACTTCCATAAATTGGTTGTCGGTAATTTGTTTGACGGTTTCGCCGTCCACTTCGCGGTTGAAGGCGATGATGCCGCCGAATGCGCTGGTGGTGTCGGTGGCGTAGGCGAGTTTGTAGGCGGTCAAGGTATCGGCGGCAACGGCTACGCCGCACGGGTTGGCGTGTTTCACGATCACGCAGGCCGGCGCATCAAAGGATTTGACGGCTTCCCATGCGGCATCGGCATCGGCAATGTTGTTGTACGACAATTCTTTGCCTTGCAGCTGTTTGTAGGCGGAAAGGCTGCCTGCGGCTGGATAAATATCGCGATAGAACGCGGCGCGTTGGTGCGGATTTTCGCCGTAGCGCATGTCTTGCACTTTAATCCAGCTTTGGTTGAACTGGCTTGGGAATTCGCCGATTTGGGGCTGACCGCTCAAGACGTCGTCTGAAAGCGAGGTCAGGTAGTTGGAAATCATGCCGTCGTATTGGGCGGTATGGCTGAATGCTTTGCGTGAAAGGTTGAAACGGGTTTTGTCGCTCAATGCGCCGTTGTTGGCTTCGAGTTCGGCTGCGATGGCCGGGAAATCGGCGGTGTCGGTAACGATGGCGACGTGTTTCCAGTTTTTCGCGGCGGAGCGCACCATGGTCGGGCCGCCGATGTCGATGTTTTCAATCGCGTCTTCCAATGTGCAGTTTGGTTTGGCGATGGTGGCGGCGAAGGGGTAGAGGTTGACGCACACTAAATCGATATTGCCGATGCCGTGTTCTTCCATCTTAGCGACGTGTTCGTCCAAATCGCGACGGCCGAGGATGCCGCCGTGGATTTTCGGATGCAGGGTTTTCACGCGGCCGTCGAGCATTTCGGGAAAACCGGTATAGTCGGCAACTTCGATAACGGGAACGCCTGCATCAGCCAAGAGCTTTGCTGTACCGCCGGTAGAAAGGATTTCTACACCGAGCTTGGTCAGGGTTTGGGCAAATTCGACTGCGCCTGTCTTGTCGGACAGGCTGATCAGGGCGCGTTTGATGGAAGACATGAGATTTCCTTTGTTGAAGGTTTAATCGATATGGGATGAATTTTCAGGGCGGTATTATCCGCTATTTTCGCCTTTTTGGCAGTAGGTTTTTATAGATATTGTTGACAATTTTATTGTAAAAGGCCGTCTGAAACTCGGTTTCAGACGGCCTGATGTTTTTGACTATTTAAATCCCATTTTCTTCGCCACGCATACTGCGCCTGCCATGCCTGCGCATAAGGGCATGAGCAAGGCAACGGGGGCGTAGGTGAGTTCTAAAACAAAGACGATGGCCGTCAGGGGCATTTTGAGGGAAACGCCGAGGAAAACGGCGGCGCCGACAACGGCCGCGCTTTCGGAGGACATGGCAGGAAAGAAAGTATTCCACGCGGCTGCGGCGGCAAAGGCGATGGTGCTGCCGAGCATCATGGACGGGGTAATCAGGCCGCCGTATGCGCCTGCCGCCAGCGCCATCAAGACGACCAGCCATTTGACGGCGGTCAGCTCAAGGCTGTGTTGCCAGTCGGTCAATCCGCCAAAGGTCAGTTGGTTGCCTGCTTTGCCGTTGCCCAAAATTTCGGGAAACCAAACAGCAATCGCGCCGATGAGTGCAAACATGCAGACGGCCAAGGGAATGATTTTGATGTTGTCGCGCTTGATGAAGGGGAATTTTTGGGCGGTGCGCTGGAAAACGACGGCGGTTGCGCCCAGTATCGGGCCGATGATGACGGAAAACCAAAGTAATGATGTGTTGATGGAAAGGTTGGCCGGATGATATTGCTGTACGTCGCCCAAGCCGATGCGCGCGACGGCGGTGGCGATGACGGAAGTCAGCAATGCGGCAGCGACGGCTTGCTGCGTCCATACGCCCAGCATGGCTTCGAGGATGAAAAGTGTGGAGGCGAGCGGCACGTTATACACGGCCGCCAAACCTGCACCCGAGGCGCAAGCAATGACCAGCCTTGCGTCGTCTTCGCTCGATCCGAAACGGTTGACACCGACTGAGGCGAAAGCGGCGGTCATTTCGCGCGGCGCAACTTCGCGGCCGAGCGGCGAGCCCAGCCCGACAGTAATGATTTGCAACAGGGCATGGCTGACGGTTTCAAAAAACGGAAAACCGGCAAGCGGATTTTTAACCACGGCTTTGATACCCGGTTGCGGCCTGCCGTAGCGTTTGAGCAACCACCACCCCAAGCCGACCACCACGCCGCAACAGGCCACGACCACGATACGCCGCGCAGGACTTGCCTGCGCTACGCCCTCTCGGAATGAAACGTATAGGCCGTCTGAACCGTAACCGTAGGCAAGATGTTGAATCGTATGCATGATTTCGGTTAATACAATGCCGACCATGCCGCCGATGATGCCGGTAATGATGAGGGCGGCCCAAAGTTTATGCGTTTCTTTCACGGGATTTGACTTGAGGTAGTAGTGGTTTGATCAAAGCGTTTTTCGAGGGAACTATTGTCCGCCCAAGGGATAGTTTTTGGGGGCGACGTGGGTTTTGCCGTTATAAGGGAAAATATATTTCTGATTTTTATAATTTTTCTTTCCTGATACGCCGCTGAGTTTTGCAGTCAGCGCCCATACGCCGGATACGGCAGGACGGCTTTTGTCAAAAGCAATTTTGGCTTCCAGACTGGTATATCTGTCTTTGCAGAGGCGTTTTTCACGCCCTTTCAATTCATCGCAATCGCCAAAATATGCGCCGTTATCGTTACCGCTGATCATGACGCTGTTGCGGATTCGGTTGCTATCATCGGTAAACAGGAAGTTTTGCGAAGTCGTCGTGTCGCCTTGGCCTGTATAACTTGATTCGGCAACATAGCCCCAGTTTTGTGCGCCCACCTGAACAAACTTCCATTCCTTATTCTCCGGCGGCTCGCCCCATGCGCCGATTTTATCTTTTCCGTGCTGTTTGATTGCCCACTTGCCGTCTGTTTTCTCCAAAACAAACAATTCTGCCAGACCGGAAGAAACATGAGCGTCCTGTTTTACTTTTTGTTCCATATCGTAGGCAAAACCTGTGTACAACACATAGCGCGCGGCTTTGCCGTTGCGCGTTACGGTATGATTGGCAACAGGTTTCATGCAATACATAATGTTGTCAGATGCTGTCTCACTGTCTTTCGGCGGCTTGGCGAGCTGGCATTTGTGCGCGGCAAGCGGTCGGTTGTAATACTTGGCAATGACGGCCTGTACAGCGGCTTTGTCGTTATCGGGTGCAGCCGACGTCAAAATAGGGCAGGCAAGCAAAAGCAGGGAGATAATGCGTTTCATAGAAATTTTCCCAAAATGTTTATTGAAAAAAGATACTGCTTACTTCAGGCCGTCTGAAACCGTTTTCAGACGGCCTTTTTGTGTTTGTTGCTGACACGCGCCAACATACCGGCGACAAAAGTGGACGCAATAACAACGGTAATGCCCATCGCAGACATAGCACTTAAATGTTCGCCCAAAATTAACACCGCCATGATAACGCCGATGACAGGCTCAAGCGAAATCAGCAGGCCGGAGACGTTGGCAGGGACTTTGTTCATGCCTTTGTTCCACAACAGATAGGCAAGCCAACTGCAACCGATCCCCATATACAAAATCGACAGCGTACCGCCCCATGACCAGTTGATTTGATAACTGTCTGCCAACACCAGCGAAAACGGCAGACACAATACCGCCGCCACCGCCATGGAAGCCACGGTAAATGCAGGCGCACCGATGCGGGCAATCATCTGCTGGCTCGGTCGTATCACGCCTGCAAAACCCAATCCCGCAAGCAAAATCAGCAAACAGCCGAACCAATCAATCGTGCCGCCTTCTTCTGCACCGCCCATTACCATCATGCCCACGCCGGCAAACGCCACCGCGCCGCAAATCCAGTGGTAAATTTTCGCTTTGTCGCTGAAAAAGAAATGACCGACAAAAACCACCAGCAAGGGTTCCAGCCCGACCATGGTAATCGCGCTGGCGGCAGACGTGTATTTCAAACCGATAAACTGAAGCATCAAAACGACAACGTAGTTGACAAAGGAAATCCATAACAACGGCTTCCACTCGCTCCGCGGAATCCTTCCCAAATGACGGCGGCACGACGGCAGTACCATCAACGCGGCAATCAACAACCGTGCCTCAACCATCAGCGCAGGGTCGATCATCTCGTAAGAATACTTGGCAGCGATAAAAGAGCTGCCCCAAATCAGCAGGGCAAGTATTTGATAGAACATGGTCCGACCTTTTAAAAAGGGTTAATCGTTTCTTCTCTATATTTATTATTCAGACGGCCTGGAGGGTTGGCCTTTTTTATTTTGTCTGCGTCAGAGAATCCAAAAAGTCGAAGAGTTTGGCATTCATTTCACTGAAATCCGCCGCTTCGATTTTATCCGGATGCTGGACATAAGTTTGGGCTTGGCTTTGTTCGGCCACATTTTCGCGTCCGTCCGCCGCAATCAGCAGCCCGACGGCTTCACGGTCAAACTCCAAATGGGCCTGGAAGGCATAATGTTTGGGCGCAAAACGGATAATCTGGCGCGGACAGCCTTTGCTGGTTGCCAACACAACCGCCTTATCCGTCAAACCGGGCATATCGCCGTGCCAATGGCCGGTATTCAGGGTTTTGCCCAACAGGGAAACATGGGCATCCGCCAAACCTTCCGCCGTCAGCTCAATCGGATAAATGCCGATTTCACGCTCAGGGCTGCGTGTGTGGCGCGCGCCGTAGGCAACGGATAAAAGCTGCGCACCCAAACACACGCCGACAATATATTTATCCGCCGCCATCGCCTGACGCATCAGGCGCAGCTCGGATTCGGGGTCGTAATACGAGAATGCCTGCCTGTCTTCATCAGGCGATTGCGGCCCGCCCATCACAATCAAAAAATCTATATCGTCCACATTGTCAGGCAGGGTTTCCCTTTCGTACACTTTGGTTGTACTGATGTTATGTCCGCGCCATTGCGCCCATTTCAAATATGCTCCCGGCACTTCAAATGCCTCGTGCAAGATGAAATGGATATTTAATTTATTCGGATTTTGCATTGTTATTTCTCCTTCGACCGTCAGGACGGATTGCCCTGCCGTATTACAGCATACCGTGCTGTTGTAATTTTTTACGCAGGGTATTGCGGTTCAAACCCAAAATAACGGCCGCTTTAGACTGGTTTCCGCCGCATTGCTCCATCACGCAGGCAAGCATCGGCTTTTCCACTTGATGCAATACCATATCATACACACCGCAAGGTTCCGTACCATCCAAGTCTTTGAAGTATTGTCGTAAGTTTTGTTCAATACATTGCGCAATGTCAGTCGTCGTTTGATTCATCGTGATTGTCTTTCTTTAGATTTGTTTTTAGATGATGAGTCCGTCTGAACATTCAGACGGCGTTTATTTAATTTGATTGAGAAATTTACTCTATTCAATTCTTATTTTTTATCAAAATCTTATACTGCAATAGATTTCTGTAATTTACTATCCCAAAATGCCCGCCATATCCCGTTTTCTTGAGCCAGATAGATAACAAATTCATTATTGGCATGATCGGCAACGTAACGAATGGAATACGGTTTTTCTTCACAATTGACTATCCAAACATGAAATTTCCGTGCTTTTTCCCAAGATTGGCGGTTATATCCTATTTCTTGATACGCTCTAGGAATAGGCGATTGAGCCTCTTTTTCCAGAGAGGTTTGAACCTGATTATCCCATGCGTTCAAACGCTGCAGGATTTCCATACATTGAGCTTCATCCCCTGAGGCAAAATACAGCAGGATATTATGCGCTCCCTCACTTAACTCCAGCTCAACCGTATTACCCTGCTCGTCATAATGCCCTTCATCATTGACCAGCCGACGAGTGGCATCAGCCAATTCCTGTTCCCAATCCACATGTTCGAAACGATTGCGCGGAAACATGGAATCAGCTTGATGCTTTTTAGAAAATATACGTTTAATCAACTGAAACATAGGGTTTCCTGAAACCATCTCCTCACACAACCTACTGCTCAAAGCAAGTAATCTTGCCAACCTTTTCTCCGTCAGGTTCGATTTCTGCTACATTATCTCCATATTTATTACCCCAAAAGAAACGCCCGTTCTACTCATACCAAGGCTTGCCCAGTACATACCAAGCCTTGTCCAAACTGTCACCGGGGCGGATGGTTTCGCATGTTGCTTTATCCTTACCTGCACTCAGCATACAAGCATCATGTTGACGACAATCAGGATTCATGCACCTGCTCTTGTCTTCATTCCAATAGCGATCCATTAATTTACAGGCTATCAGATTGTAGTCATAAGCATAAATACCAAATCCTGTCAGCAACAGCACGGCTATGCCGAAGCGTTTGAACCGTGAGGTCAATTTCATATTTACTTCCCCAAAAGAAAAATGCCGTCTGAAACCCTTTAGCCTTCCCGATAGTGGCATACCCAACGGTCGGTTTTCTCTGAAAGCGTCTCAAGATAGGCGGCAAGGGTGTCGTATTGTGCTGCGGCGCTGTCCAAGCGGTTGATGTCTCGGCGTGTTTGCTCGCCGTTGGGCATTTCATCGATGTACCAGCCGATGTGTTTGCGGGCGATGCGTACGCCGGCCACTTCGCCATAAAATTCATACATAGCGCGGATGTGGTTCAAAATGGTGGCGTTGCATTCTGCCAAGCTTAAGGCCGGCGGCAAAACGCCGTGTTCGGCGTAATGTTTTAAATCACGGAAAAGCCACGGACTGCCTTGTGCGCCGCGCCCTATCATGATGCCGTCTGCGGCGGTTTGCTTGAGGACGGCGGCAGCTTTTTGCGGCGAAGTAATATCGCCGTTGACCCAAACGGGAATGTTCAGACGGCCTTTGGTTTCGGCAATCAGTTCGTAACGCGCTTCACCTTTGTACATCTGCGTACGGGTGCGGCCGTGGATGGCAAGGGCTGCGATGCCTGATTCTTCGGCGATTTTGGCAATGGTCGGCAAATTTTGATGTTCATTGTGCCAGCCCAAACGGGTTTTGAGGGTAACGGGTACGTCCACCGCGTTGACAACGGCTTCCAAGATTTCGGCAACCAAAGGCTCGTTTTGCATCAATGCGCTGCCTGCCTGCACATTACAGACTTTTTTGGCCGGACAGCCCATGTTTATATCAATCACCTGAGCGCCCAAGCCGACGTTATACCGCGCGGCTTCCGCCATCTGCTGCGGATCGCTGCCGGCAATCTGCACGGCCACCACTCCGCCCTCGCCTTCAAAATCGCTGCGGCGCAAAGTTTTTTTGGTATGGCGCAAGCTCGGATCGCTGGTCAGCATTTCGCATACCGCCCACCCTGCGCCAAACTCGCGGCAAATCCGGCGGAACGGTTTGTCCGTAATGCCTGCCATGGGGGCGAGTGCGATGGGGTTGTCAATGAAATAGCCGCCGATGTGCATGATGTGTGCGCCAAATTGAAAGGGCTGAAATTGTACAATTTTTAAGCAATTTTTCCAATTGTATTTACATGTTGCACAATGAAAAAGGCCGTCTGAAACTGAGTTTCAGACGGCCTTTTCAGCCAAAACATTTAAATAAACAACATGACAACCATCCGCACTGCGTCCTGAATCATGGCAATAATCGGCCAAATCAGTTTGGCCAGCAGGCCGGTAAACAACAGGATCAGGATAATCCATGTGCCGTATGGCTCGATTTTACGGAACTGCATGGACTGTTTGGCGTTGAGAAAGGTATCGATAAAAATACCGCCGTCCCAAGGCAAAATCGGAATCAGGCTGAATGCGACCCAAATCGAGTTCACCATCACGCCGTAACCGGCCATCTGCGCCAAGGGCGCTTGATAAGACTCAGGCACATACGCGGCAAGTACGACGACAAAACCCCAGAAGAACGCCAAAATCAGATTGGCTATCGGACCCGAAATCGACACCCAACGCCACGCGCGGCGCGGATCACGGAAATTGCGCGAATCGATGGGCATGGGACGCGCCCAGCCGAACAGAAAACTGCCTATCATCAGACACACCAACGGCACGACAATCGTACCGACAGGATCGATGTGCGGCAGCGGATTGAGCGTCAAACGCCCAAGCTGCTCGCCAGTATGGTCGCCCCAATACCGCGCCGTATAACCGCGTGCCACTTCGCGCACGGTAATGGCCAACAACACGGGCAATACTGCCAGCAGAAATACGCCTAAATCAAAATTTGCAAACATGGTTTTCCTTATCAAACATGCCGTCTGAAAACAGAAAATATCCTTTCAGACGGCCTGAGGCTTTAATCTTCTTCTGTCTTATCCGAATCGAAAGACTCTTTCAGCTCTTCCCAAGTAATGCCTTTACCTTGAGGATTAAATTTGAAGACTGGTTCACTATAAAGTAATGGCGAATATCTTTAATAAAAGGCCTGTCATGCTGAAATTTAACACGCAATACCGATTCCATAAAGGTTTTCAAACGGCATGATTTATTGCTTCTCGCTATCATACCTAATTCAATTGCCCTATCTATTTCAAGCCTAAAGGCCGTCTGAAACTTCAAATCCAGTTTCAGACGGCCTTTGATTTCCTATTTAAAATGCCTCAGCTGTTTTACAGGCTGTAATACATTTCAAATTCCAGCGGATGAGGTGCCATGCGGATACGGCGGACATCTTCCTCTTTAAAGGCAATGTAGCTGTCGATCCAGTCTTTGCTGAATACGCCGCCGCGCAGGAGGAATTCGTGGTCGGCTTTGAGGGCGGCCAGTGCTTCTTCCAAAGAGGCGCAAACGGTAGGCACCAATGCATCTTCTTCCGGAGGTAGGTCGTACAGGTTTTTATCGGCAGGGTCGCCCGGATGGATTTTGTTTTGAATACCGTCCAAACCGGCCATCAACAAAGCGGCAAACGCCAAGTATGGGTTGGCGGTCGGATCAGGGAAACGCGCTTCGATGCGGCGTGCCTTGCTGCTGTTCACGGACGGAATACGGATGGAAGCGGAACGGTTTTTGGCGGAATATGCCAGTTTGGTCGGTGCTTCAAAGTGCGGCACGAGGCGTTTGTAGGAGTTGGTGGACGGATTAGTAATCGCGTTCAGGGCTTTGGCGTGTTTGATGATGCCGCCGATGTAATAAAGGGCGGTATCGGACAAACCGGCATAGCCATCGCCTGAGAACAGGTTTTGACCGTCTTTCCAAATGGATTGGTGAACGTGCATACCGCTGCCGTTGTCGCCCATGATGGGTTTGGGCATGAAGGTAGCGGTTTTGCCGAAGTTGTGGGCGACGTTTTGAATCACGTATTTCATGTCTTGGGTTTGGTCGGCGCGTTTAACCAAAGTGGCAAAACGGGTGCCGATTTCCATTTGGCTGCCGGTACCGACTTCACTGTGGTGCACTTCCACTTCGATGCCGAGTTCTTCCAAAACATTGACCATGGAAGAACGCAGGTCTTGACCGCAGTCAATCGGTGCAACAGGCGCGTAACCGCCTTTGACGGTCGGACGGTGGCCGGTATTTTGACCGTCCATGTGCAGGCCGCTTGACCATGCGCCGCTTTCGGAAGTGATTTCGTAACGGGTTTTGTGCATGTCGGTTTCGAACTCTACGCCGTCGAAGACGAAGAATTCAGGTTCTGGGCCGAAATAGGCGGTGTCGCCGATACCGGAAGATTTCAAATAGGCTTCGGCGCGGCGTGCGATAGAACGAGGGTCGCGGTCATAACCTTGGCCGTCAGCAGGGTCGATAACGTCGCAGGTAAAGACAACGGTGGTATCGTCGTAGAAAGGATCGACGAAAGCTGTAGACGCATCGGGACGCAACTGCATATCGGAAGCCTGAATACCTTTCCAACCGCCGATGGACGAACCGTCAAACGCTTGACCGTTTTCGAACCATTCTTCGGGATCGTCGAGAACGATGCGGGCGGGGATGGTAAAGTGGTGCTGCTTGCCTTTGGTATCGGTAAAGCGCAAATCTACGAAGCGGGCTTCGCTTTCTTCAATCAGTTTTACAGCGTCTTTGATGGACATCTTCAGCTCCTGAGGGATTGGGTTTAAGTTGTTATTCTATCACGGTAAGGCCGTCTGAAATACATCAGGGCACCCGTTTTTACGCAATGAAATATAGTTTCAGACTGTTTAATTGTCAACAATTTTACATTACGCTTTCTTAACATAAAGACCGCTATAATAAGCACTCTTTTCTTTTGTTTTCTCAGACCCATTTTATGAACAACACTCCGCGTTACGCCGTTTTCGGCAACCCCGTCGCCCACAGCAAGTCGCCGCAAATCCATCGGCAGTTTGCCCTTCATGAAGGCATCGACATCGAATATGAGCGCATTTGTGCCGAAATCGGCGGTTTTGCCGAGGCTGTTGCGGCGTTTCGTGCCGAGGGCGGGCAAGGTGCGAATGTAACTGTCCCATTCAAGCAGGAAGCTTTTGCGCTGGCGGACGAGCATTCTGACCGCGCTTTGGCTGCCGGCGCGGTCAATACGCTAGTGTGGTTGGAAGACGGCAGGATACGCGGCGACAATACCGACGGTATCGGTTTGGCCAACGACATCACGCAGGTCAAAAATATTGCCATCGAAGACAAAACCATTTTGCTTTTGGGCGCAGGCGGCGCGGTACGCGGCGTGATTCCTGTTTTGAAAGAACACCGCCCTGCCCGTATCGTCATTGCCAACCGCACCCACGCCAAGGCCGAGGAATTGGCGCGGCTTTTCGGCATTGAAGCCGTCCCGATGTCGGATTTGAACGGCGGTTTTGATATCATCATCAACGGCACATCCGGCGGCTTGAGCGGTCAGCTTCCTGCCGTCAGCCCTGAAATTTTCCGCGGCTGCCGCCTTGCCTACGATATGGTTTACGGCGAAGCGGCTCAGGCGTTTTTGAACTTTGCCCAAAGCAACGGCGCGGCCGAAGTTTCAGACGGCCTGGGCATGCTGGTCGGTCAGGCTGCCGCCTCTTACCATACTTGGCGCGGATTTACGCCCGATATCCGCCCTGTTATCGAATACATGAAAGCCCTGTAACCATGTTCCGCATCATCAAATGGCTGATTGCCCTGCCCATCGGCATCTTCATTTTCTTCAACGCTTATGTGTACGGCAACATCATTACCTACCGCGCCGTCGCGCCCAGCAAAACCGCCTTCATGTCCATGCGCATGAGCCAGTTTGCAAAAGAAGGCCGCGATGTCAAGCTGGATTACCGCTGGGTGCCTTACGACCAAATTTCCGTCAACCTCAAAAAAGCCCTGATTGCTTCCGAAGACGCCAACTTTGCCGAACACAGCGGCTTTGACTGGAACGGCATCAAATACGCCATGAAACGCAATAAGCAAAGCGGCGAAGTCAAAGCCGGCGGTTCGACCATCAGCCAGCAGCTGGCGAAAAACCTGTTTCTCAACGAAAGCCGCAGCTACATCCGCAAAGGCGAAGAAGCGGCAATTACGGCAATGATGGAAGCGGTTACAGACAAAGACCGCATTTTTGAGCTGTATTTAAACTCAATCGAATGGCACTACGGCGTATTCGGCGCGGAAGCGGCGTCCCAGTATTTCTACAAGAAACCTGCCTCTGCCCTCACCCGCCAACAAGCCGCCAAACTCACGGCGCGCGTTCCGGCTCCGCTGTTTTACGCAGACCACCCTAAGAGCAAACGGATGCACAACAAAACCAATATCATCCTGCGCCGCATGGGTTCGGCAGAATTACCTGAAAGCGATATGGATTAATGAAAAAGGCCGTCTGAACATTTCAGACGGCCTTTGTTTTTAGGCTTTCTCTTCCGGCTCCGGTACGTCAAACACTTGGCGCAGGTAAGCGAGGAAGGTGTTGTTGGTGGTCATGGTTTTGCCCGGGGAGTCGGAGAGCTTGGCGACGGATTGGCCGTTACACTCGACGAGCTTCAAAACAATGTTCAAAGGCGTGTGTCCCAAGTCGTTGGTCAGATTGGTACCGATACCGAAACTGGTTTTGAAACGGTCTTTGAAGTATTGGTGCAACGCCCATGAACGCTCAATATCGAGGCCGTCTGAAAAGGTCAGCATTTTGGTGCGGCTGTCGATTTTAAGTTTTTTGTAATGCTCGTAGGCTTTGTCGCCCCAAACATAAGGATCGCCGCTGTCGTGGCGCAGGCCGTCGAAGAGTTTGGCGAAGTACAGGTCGAAATCACGCAAGAAGGCATCCATGCCGACTACGTCGGTCAGGGCGATACCGAGGTCGCCGCGGTATTCATGTACCCAGCTTTCCAGCGCGGCTTTTTGGAAATTACGCAAACGTACGTCCAAGGCTTGGAAGGCTTGGAGGAACTCGTGTGCCATGGTGCCGATGGGTGTGATGCCGAGCTTTTTGGCCAGATAAACGTTGCTGGTACCGCGCACGATGTCGGGAGCGGCTTCCAACAAGGTGCGGATAACGTGTTCCTGCCATGCAAGGGTGTAGCGGCGGCGTGTGCCGAAATCGGAAATAAGGAACGGCGGATCATTCGGATTTTGTGTAGCCGCAATTTCCTTCAGCTGTTGCGCTTTGGCCTGCAAACGGCGCTCGCCTTCTTCGATGACGGCAGGCGTTTCCAAGCGGCGGAAATAGAGTTCGTTGACGATGGCAAGAATAAAAATCTCGAAGAACATCGCCTGTACCATCGGGCCTTCGATGCGGATGTTCAGACGGCCTTGATCGTCAGGGCTGACTTGGACGAAGCGGCGTTGGAGTTGAAAAAGTTCGAGATAATCGACAAAATCGCTTTTGATAAAACGCAGGCTGCGCAGATAGTCGAGTTCGTCATGGGTAAAGCGCAGCTGGCACAGGGCGTTGAGCTCGCGTTCCAAGTCTTCTTGAATATCGGCCAGCGGATACACCATCTCTTTGTTGCGGCAGCGGAATTCGTAGAGGCTGTGGGTTTGCGGGAATTGGTGCAACACGACTTGCAGCATGGTGAATTTGTACAGGTCGGTATCAAGCAGGGATTGGATAATGGGCTGATAAGCAGACATAAGTTTTCTCTGAGTAAACGTGGGCGTTGAGGTATCAATTTTAATGGGAAAGGCCGTCTGAAAGAAACCTTATTCAGACGGCCTTTATCTTATTAATCCAGCTGCGCTACGGAAACCGGCAAAGAGCGGATGGTAGACAACATCGTGCTGGCATCTTTTTGCTGTTTGCGGAACGCGGCCATATTGGTCGGGGTCAATTTCGGCGTCGGCAGGGCGACGGTAGTCGGGTTGACCGGCTGGCCGTTGACGCGTGCTTCGTAGTGCAGGTGCGGGCCGGTCGAACGGCCGGTTGTACCGACAAAACCAATCACTTCGCCGGCGCGGACTCTGCCGTCGGCAGGGCTGAACGCGCTCATGTGGCCGTACAGGGTTTCCACACCGTTGGCATGTCGGATCATCACGGTATTGCCGTAGCCGCCTTTCCAACCTTTGAAAATCACTTCGCCGTCGGCAGCAGCCTTAATAGGCGTACCGGTCGGCGCGGCATAGTCGATACCGGTGTGCATACGAACGGTATGCAAAACCGGATGGACACGGTAGCCAAACGGGGAAGAAATGCGCGTGTATGCAACAGGCTCGGTATTAAAGCCTTCTTTTTGTTGCAGGGACTTACCGTTTTGGTCGTAGTAGCTGCCGCTTTCTTCGTCGCCTTTGCCTTGGCTGTAATAATAGGCTTGGTAGGTTTTGCCGTCTTTAACCACTTCAGCCGCCAAAATATCGCCGACCGCCATTTGTTGGCCGCGGAAATACATGCTGTTGTACAAAAGACGCACGGTATCGCCTTCTTTCAAATCGCTCATATTAAACGAGTCGGCAAAGATTTCTTTGAGCTGGATATACACTTCGGAAGGGATTTCGGCACGGAGCATATCGCCGATGGCGGAAGTGCGGATTTGCACAGAACGCAGGGTCGGCATGGTTTTCATGTCGATTTCGGCATTGGAGATGCGCCATTTACCTTTGACTTTTTCCAAAGCCACCAAGTTGCGTTCCAATTCTTCATCAGTAAAGAATTGAACGTCGGTCACTTGGCCTGAAGAATCGATGCGGATGTTGACGGATTGGTTGGTCCGCAGGTTTTTCATGTCGAGGTTGGCATTGTTTTTCGCCATGATTTGCTTGATGTCTTCTTGGTTGACACCCATACGTGTCAAAACGTCTGCCAAAGAGTCGCCGGCTTGGACGGCTTCTTGCGCCCAATAGCTGGATTGATAGGTATTGGTTTCCACATAAACGGCAGGCAGCTCTTCGGAAATACGCTCGACTTTAAAATCGGTTTGTGCAGGTTGAGGGTCGGTAATGGCGTATGCGGTCATGATGCCTGAAGCCGGCAGCAGAAACGCTAAGAGGGTTGCTTTGAATCGAGTGGAATATTTGTTTTTAATCACGCGTTATCCTTAATGGGGCGGTCTGTTTTTGAGGTTTGCAGAATGCCGGCACATCCGGCCTGCTGCGACCGCCTGCTGGTTTAAACAGTTTTGGGGATAAAGGACTTTGAGTCTTTTTTCCGATCTGAAAATCAGGTTTTCATTCGGAATGAATGAGGTCGTGTTTGAGATTGACGTTATTATCAGGGCTATTGTGTTGATTTACACCCTGTTTTTCTGAAATTTACGCCACGCATTTTAGCATGGCAGCCCGTTTTTTCCAAACCGGCCGTCTGAACGGCTCTTTTTGAGTACGTGAGGGCAAGGTTCCGAAACGCATCATTTGTCGCGTAAAATAACGGTTTTTCTATCTATTTGCGCTTATGAAGCTGACCCTCGCCCTCCCCTCACTCAACCGCTTTGCCGACGAATCCGTCCCTGAGCTTGCCTTACCTGCTTTTAACCGTCTTTTGCGTTACGGCACATTACGCAAAGAAACACTCAGGCCGTCTGAATTTTACGGACGCCATTTGTGGGGCGGCAGCCTCATTGCCCAAGTGCAACGTTTACGCCACACAAGCCAAAAACGCACAGCCGCTTTTGCCTCTCCGGTTTGGCAACAGATGGGCATGCACCATGTCAACATTATCAGTGGCGAGTTTATCGGCATCCAAAAAGAGGAGGCGCAACGGTTATGTGCGGACTTGTCGGCGTTTTATCAAGATAAAGATTGGCAATTCGAGCCGCTTTGCGAAAGCATGTGGCTGCTCAGTATGCCGACGATAGAAGATTGGGGGGCGGAATGTGTTTTGGATGTGTGCGGGCAGCCGGAAATGGACGGTCAGGCGCACGGCAAAGATGCGGTGTCTTGGTTGGCCGTGCAGACGGAAATCCAAATGTTTCTCCACTCGCATCCGATTAACCAAGCGCGTGAACAACAAGGATTGCCGGAAATCAACGGTTTGTGGCTGTGGAACGATGCGAACGGCACACAGTCTGCGGATATTGTCGCCTCAGACAGCGCATGGGCGCGTTTTTTAGATACGCCCAAACTCGATGCGCCGTATGATTTGAAGGCTTGGTTTGAGATGGTTCAAGAAACAGGCAGCACAGTTTCAGACGGCCTTATCTTTTTGGACGACTTGGTTTCCACCTTACAGACAGGCGATGTTTGGGCATACAAAGATATTTTGGAAAGCTGGGAAACCCGTTGGTTTTCGCCTTTATGGGACGCACTCGCCTCAGGCCGTCTGAAAACTGTATGCATTACCACAGACGGCGAAAACGGCGGCACGCTGGAAATCGGCCGCCGTTCCAAATGGGCATTTTGGCGCAAAGCTAAAACGTTTAACGGATCGTGGTAAGCGGTTTTAAGCCTCCAACGCCTCCAATTTGGCAGAAATTCTATCCCACACATCCTGCAAAGGAATCGCTTTCAACAAACGTGTCGGATCGTTGGTATCGATACTGTCGGGGTGAGGCAGTTCGGCATAATCGCCGGCATAAATGACTTCGGCCTGCTCGGAATACGGACGCCATTTATCCACCCATGATGCGCCAAACAAAGCGATTTGCGGTTTATCCAAAGCTGCAGCGATGTGCATCGGTGCGGAATCGACACCGACAAACAGCTTGGCGCCCTCAATGGCCGCCGCCAATTCACGCAGGCTCAAACATCCGGACAACACATATACTTTTCTGCCTTCCGGAATATTCAGACGGCCTATAATTTCCTGAAGCATGTATTGTTCGACAGTGTCGGGAGAAGCAGTCAATACGACATTCTGTCCGCTGTTGAGCAGAAGTTGTACGATGGCGGCGTTTTTGCCGTCTTCCCAACATTTGAAATGCCAACGCGCACCCGGGTGCAGTAACACATAATCTTCACCGCTCCACCCCTGCTCACGCAATTTCTGCTGCATGCTTTCCCTTGCATCTTGTGCTACCCAAAGGCGTACCTTCGCATCGGCGACGTCTTCAGGCTGGATAAGCGGCGCAAGGATATTCAATTGGTTTTCAACGATATGATGGCTGGGATCAAGCTCATGGTTGATAAAATCATGACAGAAACGCCACCAAAAACCGTCGCGCTTGATGCAGTCAAAACCCACACTGCAACGGGCGCACAGTTTGGCGATTATTGCCGCGCGCCATTGGTCGGACAGGTTGAAAGCCCAGTCGTAATCGCGCGCCTTCAGCTTAGACAAAAGGTTTTTCTCACACGCCAACTGCTTGAATACGCCTAGCTTCTTCCAATTTCGATCAATGGTCAAAATCTGCGCAATCTGCGGATTATCAGCAATCAGCTGCTCCGTACCGGCATACACCAGCATATCGATTTCGCAATCGGGGAAACGGGTTTTCAGCGCATCGACCACCGGCGTGCTCAAAAGCACATCGCCATGATGGCGCAATTTGATGATCAGAATACGTTTGGGTTGGGCTAAAGACATACAAAACTTTCAGACGGCCTGTTGATTGGCTGCTATTGTAAAGCGGAAAACAGGTTTCATAAAATACAAAACAGGCCGTCTGAAAGCTATCCTGCTGATTCATCGCTATAAAATCCGCACAAGTCATGCAATTTATATTACAATCCGCACCCCGTGGTTCGAAAACCTCCCACATTAAAAAACTAAGGAAACCTCATGTCCCGCAACAACGAAGAGCTGCAAGGCATCTCCCTTTTGGGCAACCAGAAAACCCAATACCCAAGCGAATACGCGCCTGAAATTTTGGAAGCGTTCGACAACAAACATCCAGACAACGACTATTTCGTCAAATTCGTCTGCCCCGAGTTCACCAGCCTCTGCCCGATGACTGGCCAGCCCGACTTTGCCACCATCTACATCCGCTACATCCCCCATATCAAAATGGTGGAAAGCAAATCACTGAAACTCTATCTCTTCAGCTTCCGCAACCACGGCGACTTCCATGAAGACTGCGTCAACATCATCATGAAAGACCTCATCGCCCTGATGGATCCGAAATACATCGAAGTATTCGGCGAATTCACACCGCGCGGCGGCATCGCCATTCATCCGTTTGCCAACTACGGCAAAGCAGGCACAGAGTTTGAAGCTTTGGCACGCAAACGCCTGTTTGAGCACGATGCACAATAATCCTATTCAGACGGCCTAACGCCCTTTTCATTGCAAGACTTTCTCTATTGCACGGTCTCGCAAGGCTTCATGCCGTCTGAAAAAACTTCCGAAAGATTTCCATGTACGAATTTACTGCCGCACAGCAGAAGAAAGCGCTCTTCTGGCTGGTGCTTTTCCATATTTTTATTATCGCCGCCAGCAACTATCTGGTGCAGTTCCCCTTTCAAATTTTCAGTATCTTTACCACTTGGGGCGCATTTTCCTTCCCCTTTATCTTCCTCGCAACCGACCTGACCGTGCGCATTTTCGGCGCACCGTTGGCGAGACGGATTATTTTTTGGGTGATGTTCCCCGCCCTGCTGCTCTCTTACGTCTTCTCCGTCCTCTTTCATGACGGCAACTGGACAGGCTGGGCATCTTTAGCCGAATTTAACACCTTCGTCGGCCGTATCGCATTGGCCAGCTTTTCTGCCTATGCGCTCGGGCAAATCCTCGATATTTTCGTGTTCAACAGATTACGCCGTCTAAAATCATGGTGGATTGCCCCCACAGCTTCTACCGTTGTCGGCAACGCTTTGGATACGCTGGTGTTTTTCGCCGTTGCCTTTTATGCGAGCAACGATGAATTTATGGCGGCAAACTGGCAAGGCATCGCATTTGTCGACTATCTATTCAAACTTGCCATCTGCACCCTCTTCTTCCTGCCTGCCTACGGCATCGTATTGAGCATCTTGACCAAAAAACTGACTTCCTTAAACGTCCGTCAAGAAATGCCCGAATCGGTTTTAGCCAAATAAGCAGTAGATAAAAAACAAGGCCGTCTGAAACTTTAATCGTTCAGACGGCCTTTTATGTTTTAAACAATTAACCGGTTAATTGTTTGGTAATCAGTTTTTTCAGCGGCGGGAAGTTATTGCTTGCACGCAATACCAAACCGCGCAGCAGTTTTGCCGGAGCAGTTTCATTGGTAAAGAGTTTCAGCAGCATATTGGTGCCGTGGTAAATCGGATGGGCGTGTAGCATATGCTTGGTGCTGTATTTTTCCAGCAGGCTCTTCGCACCAATATCCTGACCGCGTTGCTCGGCTTCAAGAACCAATTTAGCCAAAAGATCGGCACTTGCCAGACCCAAGTTGAAACCGTGCGCAGTAACCGGATGCATACCGACTGCGGCATCGCCGATCAACGCGCTGCGTTTGCCGTAGAAACGTTGGGCAATCATGCCGACCAAAGGATAATTGTGAATGGTGCTGACCAATTCCATATCACCCAAACGGCCTTTGAGTTGCTCTTTCACGCTGGCTGCCAACTCTTCCGGCGACATGTTTTTAATCGTCTCGGCTTTATCGCTGTCCACCGTAATCACCGTATTGGTTAAATGCTCTTCCAAAGGCAGCAACGCAATGGTACGGCCGTAGTGGAAGCATTCATATGCGGTATGCAGATTAGACAAAGTATGCTTCATGCGGCACACAAACATAGTGCGGCTGTAATCGTGCATATCGGAAGAAATGCCCAATTGACGGCGCGTTTGCGAGAAGCGGCTATCGGCGGCCAACAACAGACGGCCGGTCAATACTTCGCCGCTTTCCAAAATAACTTGCGCCTCATTGTCGGAAGTTTTAACTTCTTTAACATTGGTGCCGGTCAAGATTTTGACGTTATCCAATTTGGACACGACTTCATAAGCGGCTTTACGGATGTTGTGATTGGAAATCAAATAGCCCAAGCAGTCCGCAGGCTCACCGCGTGCCTCTGTCGGTTGCGGGAAGTGGAGCTGGTAATCGGAATGACCGTTCAACACTTTGGCATCGCGCAAAGGATAAATTTCGTCTTTTGGAATCAAATCCCACATACCCAATCGCTGCATGATTTCGCGCGACAAGTGCGTCAGTGCGATTTCACGGCCGTCATACGGCGGATTTTGCAACACTTCTAAAGGACTTCTTTCAATCAGGGTTATGTTCAAACCGCTTCCGGCCAACTCTGCGGCAAAACTTAATCCGGCAGGGCCTGCGCCGACGACGAGAATATCACTGTGTAAGCTCATGGGAGGAATTCCTTGTATTCAACTGATACGGATTTTTTCAGACGGCCTTAAGTTTACTGTGTTTAGCTACATGAGGGTAAATCAAAGGCATTTGATAGATTATATAGAAAGCATTGATAGAATAAAACAAATGTTATCAATTGTAAGCGCGTTTTTACTTTGGCCTTAATATAAATCAAGCTTCACGACATACGGATTTTATCAAACGGACAAACATTCAGATAAACAAAAACCGCATTCCGAAAAGGGAATGCGGCTTTCAATCGTAAAACGATTATTCTTCAGAACCGGTGTAAGGACGGATGCTGACAGTTTTACGGTTCAGCGCGCCTTTGGTTTTGAATTCAACGTAACCGTCGACTTTAGCAAACAAAGTGTGGTCTTTGCCCATGCCTACGTTGTCACCTGCGTGGAATTTAGTACCGCGTTGACGAACGATGATGGAGCCTGCCGGGATCAGCTCGTTGCCGTAGGCTTTAACGCCCAAGCGTTTGGCTTCTGAATCGCGACCGTTGCGGGTGCTACCGCCTGCTTTTTTACTTGCCATTTGTAATACTCCTGAACTTACTTGAAATTAGGCGATTGCCACGATTTCGATTTGGGTGAAATTTTGGCGATGGCCTTGGCGTTTTTGGTAGTGTTTGCGACGACGCATTTTGAAAATGCGTACTTTCTCGCCACGACCATGAGCAACGACTTTGGCTGTTACTTTTGCGCCTTCGATAAAAGGTGCGCCTACTTTTACAGATTCGCCGTCAGCAATCATCAAAACTTCAGTCAGTTCGATTTGGCTGTCGAGTTCGGCTGGTATCTGTTCTACTTTCAATTTTTCGCCAACGGAAACTTTGTATTGTTTACCGCCGGTTTTTATGACCGCGTACATACTCAACTCCATGAGAATTAGGTTAACATTCCGCACACCATGTGCGAAACGAGCTATTCTATTTCTATTTGCCTATTTTGTCAAAATTTATTTTATTTACAACTGAAAAGGCCGTCTGAAAGATATGTTGCATGCTTTTTAACTGATATAATCACGCGCTGGATTGCTGATATCTTTATGCAACGTTATTACCCCGACCGAATGTACGGGTTTAAACAGATTCATTGGAGCCTCCGCTCCGTTTTATCAACAGAGAATGTTTTATGCTCGAAAACCTGCCTTACTTCCAACGCCACCTGCCCGATGACCTTGCCAAAGTGAACGCGGTCATCAACCAAGCTGTTCAATCCGATGTCGCGCTGATTTCGCAAATTGGCACATACATCATCAGCGCGGGCGGTAAGCGACTGCGTCCGATTATTACCATTTTGGCAGGCAAAGCAGTCGGGCATGACGATGAAAAGCTGTATTCGCTGGCAGCGATGGTGGAATTCATCCACACCTCCACCCTCCTGCACGACGATGTCGTTGACGAAAGTGAATTGCGCCGCGGCCGTAAAACCGCAAACAATCTCTTCGGCAACGCAGCGGCCGTTTTGGTCGGCGACTTCCTCTATACACGCGCCTTCCAACTGATGGTCGGTTCAGGCAGTATGCGTATATTGGAAGTGATGGCCGATGCGACCAACATCATCGCCGAAGGCGAAGTCATGCAGCTGATGAACATCGGCAATACGGATATTACCGAAGAGCAATACGTCCAAGTTATCCAATACAAAACAGCAAAATTGTTTGAAGCGGCCGCGCAAGTCGGCGCAATTTTGGGCAAGGCTTCCCCCGAACACGAGCAAGCCTTGAAAGACTACGGCATGTACGTCGGTACGGCTTTCCAAATCATTGACGATGTTTTGGACTATTCAGGCGAAACCGAAGAAATCGGCAAAAACGTCGGCGACGATTTGGCAGAAGGCAAACCTACCCTGCCATTGATTTACCTGATGCGAAACGGCTCCGAGCAGGCCGCCAACGATGTGCGCTATGCTTTGGAAAATGCCGACCGCAGCTATTTTGAAAAAATCCACGACTATGTCGTCAACTCCGACGCTTTGCCGTATTCGATTTCTGAAGCGAAAAAAGCCGTTGACAAAGCCATCGCTTCATTGGACGTGTTGCCTGACAGCGAAGTCAAAGAAGCCATGATCCAACTGGCAAAAGAATCTTTAGCCCGAGTATCTTAATCCGATGAATTTCAGCTTTGTCCCTTTGTTTCTGGTTACGCTGATTTTTTTGGGCGTCGTCAGCAACAACAACTCGATTACGATTTCGGCGGCGGTATTGCTGCTCATGCAGCAGACGGCCTTGTCGCAATATCTTCCCTTGGTGGAAAAACACGGTTTGCATCTGGGCATCATCCTGCTGACCATCGGCGTATTGAGTCCGTTGGTTTCCGGTAAAATCCAGATTCCGCCGGTTTCCGAGTTTATCAATTTCAAAATGATTGCTGCCGTCCTTATCGGCATTTTGGTTGCCTGGCTTGCCGGACGCGGCGTTCCATTGATGAGCGAACAGCCTGTTTTGGTAACCGGATTATTAATCGGCACGGTCATCGGCGTTGCCTTTGTCGGCGGCATTCCGGTCGGCCCTTTGATTGCCGCCGGCTTATTGTCTTTTTTTGCTGGAAAGGTTTAAAATCCCCTCCTTTACCGCCTCGCCATAGTTCAACGGATAGAACGTATGCCTCCTAAGCGTAAAATACAGGTTCGATTCCTGTTGGCGAGGCCACAGTTTCAAGAAAAGCCTTCATACTTTGAAAGGCTTTTTTATTATCAACAATAAAGGCCGTCTGAAACTTTTCAGACGGCCTTCTCATTTCGCCAAACCGTTAACCCGGACGACCATCCGAACGCGGACGGATCAGCCAAGGAATATATTTCCATGCGTACAACAGCAAAGAGGCGGCAAACAAAGCGGCGGAGCAACGAATACTGTGCGTGTATGCCGTACCGCTCACAAAGGTAGCCAAAACACGGACAACCGTTGCGGCAATCATCAGCCAAAAGGCGACAGGAACCACTTTAGGCGGCGGATAAATGGAGTTGCCGGTATGGCCAAGCGCAGTTCGCGCCATCATGCCCAAAGTCAGCACGCCGATACCGCCAACGCCGATAAGGTGCACACCCAAATTCAGGAAACTTGGAATCCAATAAGAAAGACCGACCGCAATCAAGCCCAAGCCAGTAAACAGATAGCCGGCAAACAAAATCCAAAGCATAGGCTCTTTCAGCACGGCTTTATACCACCAGCGGTACACCTGCACGGTAAAAATCACACCGGCAGCCAACGCAAACAACGCGGCCAGTCCCGGCAAAATGTTATGCGCCATCAGCATGGCGGTCAGCATAGGCAGCCAAAGTGAAGCATGCGCCACCCATTGAGGGCTGGGGATTTGCGGCACGTTCAGGCGTTTGGACGTAAAGAACGAGATAATCCGCATACCGATCAAACCAATAAAACCGGCCACCATAATCAAACCGGATTGCAAACCGGTCATCAGCGCAATGGCATCAAACGGCTGCACTTTCAGATGGAAGGCGAAATGGGTGCCGCCCAAAACAAAAATAGCGAACACGGCAACATAGTTGCGCTTGTTTTGAGAACGAATTACCGGCAAAGCCATGCATACCGCGCCATACCAGAAAAAGATCGTACCGAATATGCCGCTTGCCGTTACCCCCCAACCAGGAATAAACATACAAATGCGGGCCAACAGCCAAAATGCGGTCAAACCGGCCAAAGCCTTACCGCGTGTCGGCGGCTGGCCTGTCCAAGTCGCCACGGCCGTCAATAAAAATGCAATGACAACCAATCCGGCATAGCCCCAAATCATTTCATGGGCATGCCAATAAAAACCCGGCAACTCAGGCGTACCCTGAAAGCCGAAGCCCCAAAGCAGTATAGACAATGCGCCATACAAAGCCGCCAACGAATAAAACGGGCGGAAGGCCATTGCCCAAACCGGGTGTTTGAACAAATCGGTCATGGTGGTTCCTTCAATTTTTATATCATCATAAAACAGCAACAGAGGCCGTCTGAAACTTTTCAGACGGCCATCAATTCCCTTTCCTGTTACACATTCTCAGGCAAAGGCAAAAAAGGTTCAATCGCAGGGAAAAGCTCGCGCTCCTCAAAGCGCGCATGATCGCGCAAAGTGACAGCAAACTCCTTATTCCATGATTCATTCATATATTCAGGATGCGCCATCATCGCGCGTAATTTGGCATGATCGCCTTCAAAACGCTGCCGCAACGCAGGGTCAATTTTATCCCAATACGGCGCAAACATGGTTTCCTCTTCCCAAAAATGTGGCTCAAGCTCAACAAAATGAGGCTCCAGCTCCGCCTGATGGCTTTGATCGGGCGTACGCAGAAGACGGACGCACAACGACAGCGAACCATGATGTTCGCGGGAAAGTTCTATTAAGGCAGGATGGCGTTTCAAGGGCTTCATAAGTTCGTTATAATGGCAACAGTCTGTCAAACTGGATTAATTCAAATGTTTCAGATATTATGAAACCCAATCCCACATAAAGTCAAACAGCCCCTCACCAAGCACTACGCTTTTGACATATAATAAAAATATCTAAAGAGCCAGCCATGTATCTGACCCAACATACCGATTACGGATTGCGCGTATTGGTTTATACCGCCATCAACGACGACACCCTCGTCAATATCGGCACTATTGCCGAGACTTACAATATTTCCAAAAGCCATTTGATGAAAGTGGTTACCTCATTAGTCAAAGGCGGTTTTCTGGTCAGCGTGCGCGGCAAAGGCGGCGGTTTGCGCTTGGCAGACAATCCTGAAAACATCAATATCGGTGCAGTGGTACGCCATCTTGAGCCGATGCAGGTTGTCGAATGCATGGGCGACAACAACGAATGCCTCATCACCCCATCCTGCCGACTGACCGGTATCATCACCGGTGCCATCAAAGCCTTCTTCAATCATTTAGATCAATACTCACTGCAAGATCTGCTGGACAAGCCGACTTACGACATACTTTATACACCGCGCATCCCAATCAACGAAATACGCGGAACGGCCGACTAAATCTTCAGGCCGTCTGAAATAAAGATTTTCAGACGGCATTGGTTTACAAAACATTCTACAACTTAAATAGCTGACTTTCATTTGATAGGTTATTTTTTATACTAAATATGTTGAATATAAGACAACAGAAAAACCCAAAATAAGAATAATCATAGCAACCGTAAAATTTATTCTTAATATTTTCAAATAAAATTTATTGGATATTTTTTGTATTCCAAATAGCACTCTGAAAAATTTAAATTGCATACTTCCAATAAATAGATATTCAAAAAAACCTATATCTACCCCTTCTGATTTTAATATTTTATATACTATTACTGAATTAATTATAATTGCAATAAAATACAAAAATACTAAACAAAACAGAAAATAAGGCAATAACTCCACCAAACTACTCCTTCTTTTTTAAAAAGAATTTTCCCTAAAAAATATATTGGACGACATAACCGAATTTCTATACTCGACATTATATTCCAACCCTTCACAAACCAATAAATACAAAAATGCCCGAAGCCAAAAGCCTCGGGCATTTTTAATATTTGGTGGGTCCGGTGGGTTTCGAACCCACGACCAAGGGATTATGAGTCCCCTGCTCTAACCCCTGAGCTACAGACCCGTCAAGAGTAGATGCGGATTATAGCATAACTTGTTGCTTGTTCAAGATGCCGAGCAAATGTTTCAGACGGCCTGTTGGTTTTCTATTCGGGCATTATGCCGATACGCCCAATGCTTCCCAAACTTTCAAAGCGTCCGATGTTGCTTTGACATCGTGAACACGGATGATTTGCGCGCCTCTAGCCACTGAGGCCAAAGCAGCTGCGACGCTGCCGTGTACGCGTTTGGCGGCATCTTGTTCGCCTGTCAGTTCGCCAATCATACGTTTGCGCGATACGCCGATCAGAAGGGGGAATCCGGTTGCTTCCATCAATTCAGGCAAATGTTTTATCAGGGTGATGTTGTGTTGCAGGTTTTTGCCGAAACCGAAGCCGGGGTCCAGCGTGATGCGTTCAGGGGCAATGCCTGCTTGAACGCATTCTGCCGCGCGTGCTTTTAAATAGCGCGCGACCTCTTCGACGACATCTTGATATTGCGGATTAAGCTGCATGGTTTTGGGCAAACCCTGCATGTGCATAAGACACACGCCCGTCTTCGGCTGTTGCGCCAACAAGGCGACTGCGCCTTCATCACTCAATGCGGCAACATCGTTGATAATATCGACGCCGCCTTGTGCCAAGGCTTTTTCCATAATCGCCGTACGGCGCGTATCCAAGCTGACGGGAACATTCCACTTGGCCACTTCCACTAAAACCGGCTGCACCCTGGCCCATTCTTCTTCGAGAGAAACATCATCCGAACCCGGGCGGGTAGATTCGCCGCCGATATCGAGAATATCCGCGCCGTCTTTCAGCAGCTGCTCGGCATGTGTCAATGCTATTGAGACATTTTGCGAATAGGTGCCGCCATCGGAAAATGAATCGGGGGTCAGATTGACGATGCCCATGATTTTCGGTTTGTCCAAGGCGATTTCAAATCGGCCTGCCTGCCAAATGCGTGTGTTCATAATGCTTCCATTGATGAAATAATAGGATAGAGGCCGTCTGAAATTTTTCAGACGGCCTTTAGGTTTTAACTTCAAACAGTCAATTACATTCCGCCGTAATTCGGACCGCTTGCGCCTTCGGGGCAAATCCAAGTGATGTTTTGCGTCGGGTCTTTGATGTCGCACGTTTTGCAGTGGACGCAGTTGGCAGCGTTGATTTGCAGGCGCGGACTGCCGTTTTCTTCGACGATTTCATATACGCCGGCCGGACAATAGCGGGTTTCGGGCGAGGCGTATTCTTTGTAGTTTACGTCTATCATGACTTGCGGATTTTTCAGTACCAAATGGTCGGGCTGGTTTTCTTCGTGCGCAAGGTTGGCAAGGAAGACGCTGCTCAAACGGTCGAAAGTCAACACACCGTCGGGCTTCGGATAATCAATCGGCTTGCATTCGGCGGCTTTTTTGAGCTGCTCGTTGTCTTTGCCGTGATGTTTCAAGGTCCACGGGGCTTTGCCTCTGAAAATCATTTGGTCGATGCCGGTATAGATTGAGCCGAGGTAAACGCCCCATTTAAATGACGGACGGACATTGCGCGCGGCGTAAAGCTCTTGATACAGCCAGCTTTGTTCAAAACGTTGCTGATAATCCGCCGCCTCTTTGCCGCTGTCGAAGCTTTCCACTTCCTCGAGGTTTTCCAACATAGGGAACACGGCTTCTGCGGCAAGCATGGCGGATTTCATGGCCGTATGAATGCCTTTGATGCGCGGCATATTCAGGAAACCCGCCGCATCGCCGACCAAAACGCCACCTTTAAACGAGAGTTTCGGCAGGCTTTGCAAACCGCCTTCAATCAACGAACGCGCGCCATAAGCGATACGGCGGCCGCCTTCAAAGGTTTTGCGGATTTCAGGATGGGTTTTGAAACGTTGGAACTCTTCAAACGGCGACAGATAAGGGTTTTGATAATCTAAGCCGACCACAAAACCGACAGCGACTTTGTTTTCATCAAAGTGATAAATAAACGAGCCACCGTAGGTTTTGCTGTCCAACGGCCAGCCTGCGCTGTGCATGACCAAACCGGGCTGATGTTTTTCAGACGGCACTTCCCAAATTTCTTTAATGCCCAAGCCGTAAGTTTGCGGTTCGCTGTTTTGGTCGAGCTTGAATTGTTCAATGACTTGCTTGGAAAGCGAGCCGCGACAGCCTTCGGCAAACAGGGTTTGCTGCGCCCAAAGCTCCATGCCGGGCTGAAATGAATCGGTCGGTTCGCCGTCTTTGCCCACACCCATATTGCCGGTCGCAATGCCTTTGACCGAACCGTCTTCGTGATACAGCACTTCGGCGGCGGCAAAGCCCGGATAGATTTCCACGCCCAAATTTTCCGCCTGCTCTGCCAACCAGCGCACGACTTCACCCAAGCTGGCAATATAGTTCGCATGGTTGTCGAAATTCGGGGTAACCGGCAAGTTGAAGGCTTTTTTCTCGGTCAGGAACAAAACCCTGTCCTTCGTCACTGTACGCGTCAGCGGCGCGCCTTTTTCTTTCCAATCAGGAATCAACTCATTCAAAGAAATCGGATCGATGATGGCACCGGCTAGCGAGTGCGCACCGGCCTCCGAACCCTTCTCCACCACGCAAACGCTGATTTCGCGTCCATTCTTTTCGGCAAGCTGCTTGAGTTTGATGGCGGCAGACAAACCCGACGGGCCTGCGCCGACAATCACGACATCGTATTGCATACTGTCGCGCTCGATGGTTTCTGTCATAGTGGTTCCTGTATTGTCATTATTCAATTTAATCCGCTAATTATACAGCCTGGACATATAGTTACCAAATACAACAAAAGGCCGTCTGAAACTTTACTCAAATTTCAGACGGCCTTTACTGTATTCAAAAGATTACTGCGCTTTGGTTTCCGTTACAAAACCGATTTTGCTGATACCGGCTTCGCGCGCCGCTTGCAGGGCTTGGTTGACATAATCGTATTCAACCGCTTTATCCGCCGCAATCGCCACAATCACATCTTCGTTTTTCGCTTTGGCTTCTTTCAGCTTGGCAGTTACCGTTGCCAAATCCACTTTGTTATCCGAATCTCCGCCAACAACATAAGCACCATTGGCATCAATGCTCAAACGCAAAGGATCTTTAGGCTGCTGCTTATCCTCTTTCGCCGCTTTTTCCGAAGCAGTCGGCAACTCCAAAGGAATCGAGTGGGTCAGCACCGGCATGGTAATCATAAATACAATCAGCAACACCAGCATCACGTCCACCAAAGGTGTAACGTTGATATCCGACATCGGCGCATCATCGCCAGAATTCATTGATCCGAAAGCCATGATTTAATCCTTTTGATTCAGAAGGCGGACATGCAGGTCATGTGCAAATGCGTCCATATCTTGCGCGATGGTTTTTGTACCGCGATTGAGGAAGTTGTATGCCAATACAGCCGGAATCGCTACAAACAGGCCGACGGCAGTCGATACCAAAGCCTCACCAATCGGACCGGCTACCGCAGCAATGCTCATTTGACCGCTTTCGCTGATGCCGATCAGGGCATGGTAAATACCCCAAACAGTACCCAACAGGCCGATAAACGGAGCGGTTGCGCCGATGGAGGCCAACGCGGTCATGCCATAGTCGAACTGACGCATGGTTTGTGACATGCTGTTGCGGATGTGAACGACCAAGTATTCATTCAAAGGCAATTCGTCAATCAGCGATTTGCTTGTCGTTTGACGGTAGTTTTGGTATGCGCGCAGAGACTCATCGGCAACATTGCTCATCGGTGCTTCTACCGCTTTGGCTTTTTGTACGGCATCAGCCAGCGTAAACGCATTCAACATCAACTCTTTTACCTGAGCATTGCCTTTTTTCGCTTTGCGGTATTTGATGCAGCGAATCACAATGACACTCCAAGTCACCACACTCATCAACAACATCAGGACAAATACACCAATCAGTACCACATCACCTGATTTGAAAACTAAACTTAAATCCATAATTTTTCCAAGTTAAAAATAAAATTAAAATTTCTATCGGGTCATTTAAAAATATTCCCCAACAGCATATATTTTCCAATCAATCAGCTTAGTCCTAGATACTTATTCAAGCGTGAATTTGACAGGTACTTTAAATTCAGTCCAAACGCTTGCATGACAGCTACCATCTTTAACGGCTTTACGCGCTGCATTATCCAGACGACTATAACCACTTGATTTATTCACACTAATTGAATCCACTTTACCGCCGGGACCAACCAAGACTTTCAAAACAACCAAGCCCTCTTCGCCATTTTCAGTGGACAGTGAAGGATACGGAGGTCTCGGAATATGGCAGGTTCCTTTTGCCGGATTGCCTTTACTGCTGCCGGCACCTGTACCGCTGCCACCACCTCCGCCACCGGTACCGGAACCATGTTCGCCTTTCGCACCGCCGCTACCGGATCCGCCGCCTTCGCCACGGCCGCTGCCTGTACCTTTCGTACCGCCGCCGTTGCCTTTTCCTTCTCCACTCAAGGCTTTGCCTTCGCCGTTGCCTTTACCGTTTTCAGCAGTGTTCGGCCCGGTTTTGCTGCCTGAGTATTCAGATGCTTTAGGAGATGGTTTAGGTTCTGCCTTCGGCTCTGGTTTTGGTTCAGGTTTTGGCTCGGGCTTCGGCTCAGGTTTGGGTTCCGGCTTAGGCTCGGGCTTAGGTTTCTCGATAGGTTTCGGTTTTTCCTTTTGCTGCACGATATCCGCTTTTTCTTTTTTCGTTACCACAGGTTTGATAACAGGTTTGGGCGGTTCGACAGGCTTAGGTTTGGGTTTCGGCTTGGGTTTCGGTTGTTCTGGAGTAGGCTCGGGGGCTGCAGGTGCGCCTTCGCCCTCAGGACTACCGTCGCCACCGCCGAAATCGCCTAAATCGACAAATTCAATATTCGCCATTTCGACAGGAGGCGGTTTGTGCGCGTGCCATAAAAGTGCAACCAAGCCGACGTGAATCAACGCAACGGAAGTCACGACGGCTGGAGTTAAAATTCGTTTTTTATCCATAATTCCGTTATGTTAATAGCAACAATTCCCGTTTGCAAGTCGTTTTACAGTCAAAATAAGCATTAATGCTTATAGAGAAAGTTTATAGACCTGCTGTTTTAAAGGCTGCATATCATAATATGATATTAGCTCTCATTACTAATATTATCAAACAAAAGGTCGTTTTAAAAGATAAACGGTAAGACAAAACAGCCTATTCTTCCGGCGTTTATGCTATCCGCACATTAAACCAATATCGAAACCTCATCAGACCGATCAAAATTCAAATGGTTTCAAATCATCTGTATAAAACATCAGGCCGTCTGAAAACATTCTTTCAGACGGCCTGATTCAAACAAAATCATTTTTTCCGTTTCGCCCTTGGGTGCGCCTCATCATAAACGCGCGCCAAATGGTCAAAGTCCAGCTTTGTATAAACTTGCGTAGCGGAAAGGTTGCTGTGACCCAACAATTCCTGTACGGCGCGGATATCGCCCGATGCCTGCAAAAGATGGGTTGCATAGCTGTGGCGCATCATGTGCGGCGAGATATGGCTGGCGCTGCCCACGCGCACTGCCCACGCCTGCAGGCGTTTTTGAATTTGACGTTGCCCCAGCCTGCCGCCGTTCTTATTAGTAAACAAGGCCTGCTCGCCCTCTTTGGCAATACGCACTGCCAAATAATCACGCAATGCCGCAATGCTCTTGCCCACCAAAGGCACTTGCCGCTGCTTGCCGCCTTTACCCTTCACACTGACCCAGCCTTCGTCCAAAACGATACCGTCCAGATTCAAACCTTGTATCTCGCTCAGGCGCAAACCGCTACCATACATCAATTCAAACATGGCCTTATCGCGCACGTCCAATTCGTCATCAACAGGCGCATGGTCAAGGATATGGTTTAAAGGTTCTTGCGGTAGTGCTTTAGGCAAGCGTTCGGGCAGGCGCGGCGCTTTCATATTAAATGTCGGATCGCTTTCCATGACTTCTATCTGCACCAGCCAACTGCAATACTGCCGCCATACCGACAATTTCCGCGCCAAGCTGCTTTCGCTCAAGCCCTTTTGCGACAGCTTTTTCAATACCGCCACAAAATCACGGCGCGTCGGCAGACCGTTTTCCAGATTATCGGGCAATAGGCGCATCAATTCACTCAAATCGCGCCGATAAGCGGAAACGGTATGCTCCGACTTGCCTTGTTGCAGCAAGGTTTTCAGATAGCGTTCAAGATGAAGCGCAAAATTATTTGATTCCGCCATTTCAGACGGCCTCCAATGCTGCTTTCAAGGCCGAAGGCAGACGGCAGACGCGTTGTTTGCCATAATCAAAACACACCATGCCTGTCTGTACTTTCGCCAGCACAAGGCCGTCTGAAATCCTGCGGATACGGTACAACAAAGAAAAGCCCACACCGGCCATGCCTGCCGCCCCCATTTCTACCGACAGCTCATCGCCATGATGACCTTGCGCCAAATACTGCACCGCCGCATCCGCCATAATCAGGCCTGCCCCTCCAGCATCCATTTCGCTCCAACCCAGCTTCGCCAACCAACGCATCCGCACTTCATGGCACAAACGCAACACAGCATCGTTCGCCAAATGGCCGCCATAGTTCACATCGCCCACCTGCACCGTCAAGGCCGTCTGAAACAAAGGCTTATCACACTTGGCCACCGAAATCCTATCCATTTTGCACACCCGTTTTCAATACCACGCCATTATAAACCGAGACCCTGTTCGTTAATATATAAAAACAATGTAGCAGCTTGTAGTTTTTCATTTCAAAAAACATTATAATTTATCGGATAAATTTACCCTTCACTACTTCAGGAGCTTCTCATGGCACTCGTATCCATGCGCCAATTATTGGACCATGCTGCCGAAAACAGCTACGGTCTGCCCGCATTCAACGTTAACAACCTCGAACAGATGCGCGCCATCATGGAGGCGGCCGACCAAGTCAACGCCCCCGTTATCGTTCAAGCATCCGCAGGCGCACGCAAATACGCAGGTGCCCCATTCCTGCGCCATCTGATTTTGGCCGCAGTTGAAGAATTCCCGCACATCCCTGTCGTAATGCACCAAGACCACGGCGCATCTCCTGATGTGTGCCAACGCTCCATCCAACTGGGCTTCTCCTCTGTGATGATGGACGGCTCGCTGATGGAAGACGGCAAAACCCCTTCTTCTTACGAATACAACGTCAACGCCACCCGTACCGTCGTTAACTTCTCCCACGCTTGCGGCGTGTCCGTCGAAGGCGAAATCGGCGTATTGGGCAACCTCGAAACCGGAGAAGCCGGCGAAGAAGACGGCGTCGGCGCAGTGGGCAAACTTTCCCACGACCAAATGCTGACCAGCGTCGAAGATGCCGTACGTTTCGTTAAAGATACCGGCGTTGACGCATTGGCTATTGCCGTCGGTACCAGCCACGGTGCATACAAATTCACCCGTCCGCCCACAGGCGACGTATTGCGTATCGACCGCATCAAAGAAATCCACCAAGCCCTGCCCAACACCCACATCGTGATGCACGGTTCCAGCTCCGTTCCGCAAGAATGGCTGAAAGTCATCAACGAACACGGCGGCAAAATTGGTGAAACCTACGGCGTACCTGTAGAAGAAATCGTCGAAGGCATCAAACACGGCGTGCGCAAAGTCAACATCGATACCGACTTGCGCCTCGCCTCTACCGGTGCCATCCGCCGCTTCATGGCAGAAAACCCATCCGAATTCGACCCGCGCAAATACTTGAGCAAAACCGTCGAAGCCATGAAACAAATCTGTCTTGACCGCTACCTCGCATTCGGTTGCGAAGGCCAAGCCGACAAAATCAAACCGATTTCTTTGGAAAAAATGGCAACCAAATACGCCAAAGGCGAATTGAACCAAATCGTTAAATAATCCGTATCTCGGATTCACACTAAGGCCGTCTGAAAACTTGAAAATAAGGTTTCAGACGGCCTTAGCTTTTGGGAAATTTATAGTAAAATCTTCCACCGACTACACATCAAAACACATCGAAAGCAAACATGAAACTCGCCGTTATTTTGCCGGCCTATTGTGCCGAAGCTTATTTGCCCGAATGCTTGGATTCGGTATTGAATCAAACATTCCGTGACTTTTTCGTCATCGCCATCAACGATGCTTCAACAGACAAAACCGGCGAAATCCTCGAGGCTTACGCAGCTAAAGATTCACGTTTGCAGGTTTTCCACCTTCCGGAAAACAGGGGCGAGCCGTTTGCCTGCCAATTTGCCATGGATATGCTCAAAGACGTAAAGGTCGAATATGTGGCACGAATGGACGCAGACGATATTTGCGCCTTGGATCGTTTTGAAAAACAGATTCAGTTTTTAGACAGCCATCCCGAAATCGATATTGTCGGCAGCCAAGCCACCATCTTTTTCGACGACCAAACCGGAAGAGAACCCGTTTTAAGCGACCTCCCCCTGCTCGACAAAGACATTAAAGCCTTTCTCTCCTTTGCCGCCCAAAACATGTTCAACCCCACCACCATGTGGCGGCACGATAGCATTAAAAACCTTGGGATAAACTACACCGCGACAGAAACCGCTCCCGATTTCCATATGTGGGTACAATGCGCCCTACATGGCAAAACCTTTGCCAACCTGCCCGAGTCTTTGTTGTCATACAGGATACACACAAATCAAGAAAGCAAAAAAAGAGACAAAATCAACAGATCCGTCCAATACACCATGGAGTTGTGGATCAGTCATCTCTTCCCTGATTTGAACGCGACGGAAGTAACGCTCTTAAGCCGCATCTTGTACGAAAAGCAACTGCGCTTGACCACCGAAGAGCTGAAAACCATTTTTGCCGCGTATGACAGAATCAGTAAGGACCGCAGCATTTCTTTGTTTGGCGAAGACCGCAATACGATGTTCGACATGATAGACAATTTCTTCAATTTCTTAAAAAGCCGGTTGAAATTCACTTAAATTATAAAAGGCCGTCTGAAACCTCGTTTCAGACGGCCTTTATCTATTTCAAAATCAATCTAAATCAGAACAAGCCATGAATCACGCCGTCTGCATCCACATCGATTTTCTCGGCAGCTGGAACTTTCGGCAGACCCGGCATCTTCATCATGTTGCCGCACAGCGCAACGATGAAGCCCGCACCGGAAGAAACGGTAATACCGCGCACGGTAATGCGGAAGCCTTCAGGGCAGCCCAAGAGTTTGGCGTTGTCGCTCAAAGAATATTGGGTTTTCGCCATGCAGACCGGCATTTTGTCCAAGCCCAGTTTTTCCAGTGAAGCGATTTCGGCAGACGCTTCTGCGCTGAAATCGACATCTTCCGCGCCGTACACTTTTTGGGCAATCGCACGGATTTTGTCTTTAATGCTCAACTCAACATCGTAGGCAAAATTGAAGTTATTCGGTTGATTTTCGATGGCGTTGACGACTTTGTGCGCCAAGTCTGCACCACCCGCGCCGCCTTTACCCCACACTTCGGTCAAGGAAACTTCGACGCCGTGTTCCGCACAGGCTTTTTCAATCATGGCCAACTCGGCATCGGAGTCGGACACAAAGCGGTTGATGGCAACCACCACAGGCAGGCCGAATACGTTTTTCAGGTTGGAAATGTGTTTCAGCAGATTAGGCAGGCCTTTTGCCAAGGCTTCGAGGTTTTCTTCGCCGAGATTGGCACGCTCCACGCCGCCGTTGTATTTCAAAGCGCGGACGGTAGCCACGACAACAGCCGCATCAGGTTTCAAATCCGCCAGACGGCATTTGATGTCGCAGAATTTTTCCGCGCCCAAATCCGCGCCGAAGCCTGCTTCGGTTACGGCGTAATCGGCAAGGTGTTTCGCCAAACGGGTAGCGGTTACAGAGTTACAGCCGTGGGCGATGTTGGCGAACGGGCCGCCGTGTACAAAGGCCGGAGTGCCTTCGATGGTTTGTACCAAGTTAGGCTTAATCGCATCTTTAAGCAATGCCGCCATCGCGCCATTCGCTTTTAAATCTTTGGCGTAAACAGGGCTGCCGTCTTTGGCATAGGCGACAAGGATGTTGCCCAAACGCTCTTTTAAATCGCTGATGTCTTTGGCAAGACAGAATACTGCCATCACTTCGGACGCAACGGTAATGTCAAAACCATCGGGACGCATCACACCGTCAACAGGTTTGCCCATACCGTCGATAATGTTGCGCAACTGACGATCGTTCATATCGACCACGCGACGCCACAGCACGCGTTTCGGATCGATGTTCAACTCATTGCCTTGATAGATATGGTTGTCGAGCATGGCGGCGAGCAGGTTATTCGCCGCACCGATGGCGTGAAAGTCGCCGGTAAAGTGCAGGTTAATGTCTTCCATCGGCAAAACTTGGGCATAGCCGCCGCCTGCCGCACCACCTTTAACACCAAACACCGGACCCAAAGAAGGCTCGCGCAGGGCGATAACCGAGTCTTTGCCGATATGGCGCAATGCGTCCGCCAAACCGATGGTTACGGTGGTTTTACCCTCACCCGCAGGAGTCGGATTAATGGCGGTAACCAAAATCAGACGGCCTTGTTTTTCCGGCAGCTTGAATGCCTCGGCAGGATTGATTTTGGCTTTGTAATGACCATAGGGCTCGATGTTGTCAACGTTCAAACCCAGCTTGGCGGCAATTTCACCAATCGGGCGCATGGTGGAAGACTGGGCAATTTCAGCATCGGTTTTGAAGCTCATGATTTTCCTTTATTGAGAGAGGGAAAGGCCGTCTGAAACAATATAATAAAGACGGCTGGAAGAAAAAGAATATTAGTTCTATTATAGCGTTTTCCAAAGACAAACCGCAGTGAAAATTTCGATATTTCATCAACAAGCGGATTCATATTGTCAACAATTTGAAACAAAGGAATAAAACATGAGCAGTAACGCATGGCTGTTTTGGGCATTGGCATCGGCAGGCTTCGCCTCATTGACCGCCATTTTCGCCAAAATGGGTTTACAGGGCATAGATTCAGATTTCGCCACCTTTATCCGCACCTTGGTCATCCTCGCCGCTTTGGTATTGTTTTTAACCTACACCGGCAAATGGCAGGGTGTGAACGGCTTTACCGGCCGCAACTGGACATTCCTCATCCTATCCGGCCTCGCTACCGGCGCATCTTGGCTTGCCTACTTCAAAGCCCTGCAACTGGGCAACGCCTCACAAGTCGCGCCCGTCGACAAATTCAGCCTGGTCTTGGTTGCCCTGATGGCCGTCGTTTTCTTAGACGAGCGCCCAAGCACGCAGGAATGGATAGGCTTAGGCTTGGTAACCGCAGGCGTATTGACTTTGGCTTTGAAACGATAAAAATTGGGACATCAAAAAAGGCCGTCTGAAAAATTTCAGACGGCCTTTGCTTTGCTTCAAACAATCAGCTCACAATTAATTTGAACCGACTTTGATTTTTTGCCACAAGTTGACAGACAGTTTTTTCGCATCTGCGCTCATTTGAGGCATGACGAAACCGTCTTTCATGTCTTGCTCGTTCGGGAAAATAGAACGTGTATTCACCAGCTCTGCAGGCATTTTTTCGCGTGCCGGTTTGCTGGCCGGGGCGAAGGTCACGGCAATACCGTTTTTCGCAGCCACTTCGGGATCAAGTGTGTAGTTGATGTATTTGTGGGCATTAGCGATGTTTTTTGCATCAGCCGGAATCAACCAAGATTCAATCCAGAAGCCCATGCCTTTCGGTGTCAACACTTCAATGCCGACGTTGTTTTTCACTTCTTCGGAACGCGCTTTGGCCAAGTTCAAGTCGCCGCCGTTACCTGCCGCCAAGCAGATATCGCCGCGCGCCAATTCGTCAATGATGGAAGGGCTGAAACGTTTCACGTCAGGACGGATAGACTTCAACACTTCCGCCGCCGCTTTCAAATCTTCAGGATTCGAGCCTTTAGGATCTTTACCCAAGTAGTTCAACAAGATTGGGAACATTTCGCTCGGGGTATCCCACAAAGCGATGCCACAAGATTTCAGCTTGTTGGTGTATTCGGGTTTGAACAGCAAATCCCAGCCGTTTTCAGGCAATTTTCCGCCCAAAAGCTCTTTGCCCTTCGCCGTAATCGCAATCGTATTCACACCTGAGAAGTATGGAACGGCGTATTGATTGCCAGGGTCGGCGGTTTCCAACATCTTCAGCAATTCAGGGTCGATGTTTTTGTAGTTCGGAATCAGATCCTTATTGATTTTTTGGTATGCACCTGCCTCAATTTGGCGCGGCAGGAAGGCAATACCGGGTACAACCAAGTCATAGCCGGATTTGCCGGTCAGCATTTTGGCTTCCAACGTTTCGTTGTTTTCATACAAATCGTAAGTCAGCTTCAAATTGTTGGTTTTTTTGAAGTCTTCGACTGTACTTTCGTCAACGTAGTTTGACCAGTTGTAGATATTCAAAGTATCGGTGGCGGCTGCTTCGGTATTGGCAGCAGGCGCGCTGCCTGCTTGAGGTTGCTCGGCTTTTTTCTCGCCACCGCCGCACGCGGCCAAAGACAATGCGGCCAATACGGCTAATACGGATTTTTTCATACGGGCAGATTCCTGATGAAAGAGTGGTTAATGTCAATAAATAAGAAACCCTGCACCCCATAAACACCCCGGCGCAGAGTTAGGTTATTGTAATGGAAACGTAAGCAAACGCAAAGCAATATCCATCTGATTTTTATTGAAATAAGGCAAAGCAACACCATCTTTTTACCAAAAGCGTTGCACCGGCTGTAGTTTTTGGGCAAAATACGGCTGATTTGCGCGCGTTATAGAGAAAAAGCTTGCATATAAGGAAATCTGTCTTTAAAATTGCGCGTTTACAGAATTTATTTTTCAGGAGATATTCAATATGGCAAACAGCGCACAAGCCCGCAAACGTGCCCGCCAGTCGGTTAAACAACGCGCCCACAACGCCAGCCTGCGTACTGCATTCCGTACCGCTGTGAAAAAAGTGTTGAAAGCAGTTGAAGCCGGCGACAAAGCTGCTGCTCAAGCAGTTTACCAAGAATCCGTTAAAGTCATCGACCGTATCGCTGACAAAGGCGTATTCCACAAAAACAAAGCAGCCCGTCACAAAAGCCGTCTGTCTGCTAAAGTAAAAGCTTTGGCTTAATACTGATGCAGATGCTGGAAGTCCTGATAACCAAAGCAGGATAATCGAGCTGATACGATGCCCCTGAGGTCTTGCCTTTCAGGGGCATTGCCGTATTCACAGTCCAAACCAACTAAATAAAACCATTTACCCTTTCATCAGGCCGTCTGGAAAACAACGGAAACTCTCATGAACAAGATGTTGAAACATTCCCTAAGTATCGGATTCATTGCCGCCGCCCCGCTGGCCGCCGCCGATACCGCCCTACACTGCACCACCATTCAAGACAACGCCACCCGTTTGGCGTGTTACGACAACATCTACTCGGCGCAACTCCCCCCTCAATTCCCACTGCCGCAAGCGCAAACCGAAACCGCCAAAACACCAGTTGACCTCGAACAAAGCGTCCGCAAGAGCATCGAGAAAAAAGAAGCGGCCATCGTATTCGACAACCCTACCCATCCGAATATTTCAGACGACGTATTAAGCGAAACTACCGACAGCTACACACCTTTAAGCCTGATGTACGATTTGGATAAAAACGACACACGCGGCCTGTTGAGCGTACGCGAGCACAACCCTATGTACCTCATGCCCGTTTGGTACAACAGCAGCCCCAACTATTACCCGGAATCCCCCAGCCGCGGCGTAACCACACAGGAAAAATTCAGCGAGCAAAAACGCCTCGAAACCAAAATGCAGGTTTCCTTCAAAAGCAAGATTGCCGAAGATTTATTCAAGACCCGTGCCGACGTATGGTTTGGCTACACCCAAAAATCCGACTGGCAAATCTTTAACCAAGGCCGCAAATCCGCTCCGTTCCGCAATACCGACTACGAGCCTGAAATCTTCATTACCCAACCCGTTAAAGCAGACCTGCCTTTCGGCGGCAAACTGCGCATGGTTGGCGCAGGTTTTGTTCACCAATCCAACGGTCAAAGCCGCCCCGAATCACGCTCATGGAACCGCGTTTACGCCATGGCCGGTATGGAATGGGGCAAGCTGACCGTTATTCCTAGAGTTTGGGTGCGTGCCTTCGACCAAAAAGGGGATGACGATGACAATCCGGACATCAACAAATACATGGGCTACGGCGACTTAAAAGTCCAATACCGTTTCAACGATAAGCAAAATGTTTATTCCGTCCTGCGTTACAACCCGAAAAGCGGACGCGGTGCCGTTGAAGCGGCCTATACTTTCCCCATCAAAGGCAAACTCAAAGGCGTTGTCCGCGGCTTCCACGGCTACGGCGAAAGTCTGATTGACTACAACCACAAACAAAACGGCATCGGCTTCGGCCTGATGTTCAACGACTGGGACGGCATCTAAATGACCCCATATTATTTCAGACGGCCTTTGCAATCAAGGCAGCCGTCTGAAACAATGAAACAAAACAAGCCATTCGTTTAAAATACTCGTTTCCTAGCGTCCAAACGCGTATAATGCAAAGTTTGGGCAAAACTTGCCGGAATGAAACAAAGATGACAGAAGCCGCAGCCGAAAGCGGAAAAATCGCCAAGGCTTTAAAGAAATACCTGATTACAGGCGTGCTGGTTTGGTTGCCGATTGCCGTAACCATCTGGGCGATGAGCTATATCATCTCCGCCGCCGACAAACTGATCAACCTATTACCGGAAAGCTGGCAGCCCCAGCATTTCTGGGGGTTCAACATTCCCGGCTTGGGCATCGTCGCCGCCACAGTCGTCTTGTTCGTTACCGGTGTATTCGCCGCCAACGTATTGGGCAGACGGATTCTCGGCGCATGGGACAGCCTTTTAGGACGCATTCCCGTCGTCAAATCCATCTACTCCAGCGTTAAAAAAGTTTCCGAATCCCTGCTCTCCGACAGTAGCCGCTCGTTCAAAACCCCCGTACTGGTTCCCTTTCCGCAACCGGGCATTTGGACGATAGCCTTTGTTTCCGGCCATATCCCCGACAAACTCAAAGGCAGCCTGCCGCAAGATGACGACTATATTTCCGTTTACGTCCCAACCACGCCCAACCCGACCGGCGGCTACTACATCATGGTTAAAAAAAGCGACGTTCGCGAGCTGGACATGAGTGTGGATCAGGCATTGAAATATGTAATTTCACTGGGCATGGTGATGCCGGACGACTTACCAGTTAAAGCCCTACCTGCCCAAAAGCCGTCTGAAGACGGTGATACCGAACACAACAATTAAGGTCTTCTTTTTTTCAGACGGCCTTTCCTTCTTTTCAAATTGAACAATATAAAAAGGTGATTTTATGCGTACCAACTATTGCGGCCTTATCAGCGAGCAATACTTAGACCAAACCGTTACCGTCAAAGGCTGGGTACACCGCCGACGCGACCACGGCGGTGTGATTTTTATCGACCTGCGCGACCGCGAAGGCATCGTTCAAGTCGTTATCGACCCTGATACTCCGGAAGCATTTGCCGCTGCCGACTCTTCCCGCAACGAATACGTTTTAAGCATTACCGGCCGCGTACGCAACCGTCCAGAAGGTACAACCAACGACAAAATGATTTCCGGCAAAATCGAAATCCTTGCCAAAGAAATCGAAGTCTTGAACGCTGCCGCTACGCCTCCGTTCCAAATCGACGATGAAAACATCAGCGAAAACGTTCGCCTGACCAACCGCGTTATCGACTTGCGCCGTCCTGCCATGCAACGCAACCTGCGCCTGCGTTACCAAGTGGCCATGGGCGTTCGCCGCTACTTGGACGCACAAGGCTTCATCGACATCGAAACACCGATGCTGACCCGCTCCACTCCGGAAGGCGCGCGCGACTACCTCGTACCAAGCCGCGTTCATCCGGGCGAATTCTTCGCGCTGCCGCAATCTCCACAATTGTTCAAACAATTGCTGATGGTTGCCGGTTTCGACCGTTACTACCAAATCACCAAATGTTTCCGTGACGAAGACTTGCGTGCCGATCGCCAACCTGAATTTACTCAAATCGACTTAGAAACCTCGTTCTTGAACGAGGATGAAATCATGGACATCACTGAAGGCATGGCCAAACAAGTCTTCAAAGATGCTTTAAACGTAGATTTGGGCGACTTTCCTCGCATGCCTTACTCTGAAGCCATGTTCTACTACGGCTCTGACAAACCGGATATGCGCATCAACTTGAAATTCACCGAGTTGACCGACCTAATGAAGACCGAAGAATTCAAAGTCTTCCGTGGTGCAGCCGACATGAAAGGCGGCCGCGTAGTCGCTCTGCGCGTGCCTAACGGTGCGAAATTCAGCCGCAAAGAGATCGACGAATATACTAAATTTGTCGGCATCTACGGCGCGAAAGGTCTGGCATACATCAAAGTAAACGATGTCAGCAACCTCTCCAACGGCGAAAACAGCGGCCTGCAATCTCCAATCGTGAAATTCCTGTCCGAAAACGCCCTGAAAGAAATCATCGAGCGTACCGGCGCGCAAAACGGCGACATCATCTTCTTTGGCGCAGACAAAACCAAAGTTGTGAACGAAGCCATCGGCGCATTGCGTATTAAAGTCGGCTTGGAACACGGTAAAGACAACGGCTACTTCGTAGACGAATGGAAACCTTTGTGGGTTGTCGATTTCCCAATGTTCGAATACGACGAAGAAGCCAACCGCTACGTAGCCGTACACCATCCGTTTACAGCGCCTAAAGAAGGTCATGAAGACCTGATGGTTTCCGACCCTGCAAACTGCCTGGCCCGTGCCTACGACATGGTATTGAACGGCTGGGAAATCGGCGGCGGCTCTATCCGTATCCACCGCGCAGACGTACAAGAGAAAGTGTTTGCCGCGCTGAAAATCAGCCCTGAAGAGCAACAAGAGAAATTCGGCTTCCTCTTGGACAACCTGAAATTCGGCGCGCCTCCGCACGGCGGCCTTGCATTCGGCCTCGACCGTCTGGTTACCCTGATGACCGGTGCAGAATCTATCCGCGACGTGATTGCCTTCCCAAAAACACAACGTGCACAATGTCTGCTGACCAATGCACCTAATGTGGTCGACGACAAACAACTTCGCGAGTTAAGCCTACGTCTGCGTCAGAAAGCAGTTGAAACAAAAGAAGCATAATTTACCGGCTTAACCTTTAAAATATCAAGGCCGTCTGAAATTTTTGAAATTTCTTTCAAATTTTTCAGACGGCCTTTCTACATTTTGGTCGTTTATATATAATCAACCCGCAAACTGTTTTATTTTAAATGTTCACTTTAATGACGTTAGAGTATGAAAAACAACCGTTTGTAAGAAAAACAAACAAATAAGCTCCACAAGCACTATCATGACTGTTACAACAATAAAGGAACCAAACAATGTTTCTGATACTGACGGGGCTGATACTGACTTTTTTTATTTTGTTGTTTATTATTACTTCAATTATTCACAAAAAACAGTTTGCCTATAACACACACCAAGACTATAACTATCCCTCCCTTCCCTCTACCGCGCATGCTACCCTCAAAGGCGGCAGCCTAACCTTGCCCGCCACTGTCAGCGGACAGGATACCGTCATTGCCAAAATCCGTATCAAGTCCAACTGGATGGGACTGCTGTTCTTGCCTTTTATCGAAACCATTTCATCCAAAGGCAAATGGAAGCAATATTTCGAATACGGCGCAAAAGGCGTGCGCTATATCAATCTGAGCGACACCTTCTCCGACAGTGACAAAACCATCCGTTTGGAAGGCAAATACCTGTCCTTGCCCGATCAAGAAATCGAACTCTCCGTTTATCCGCGTGAAAACCTCGACGGCAAAAAAATCCTTGTCCTCGCGCCCCATGCCGACGATGCTGAACTCAGCGCATACGGTTTGTACGAAAAACACGCCGCCAATTCAATGATCTGCACCTTAACCGCTAGCGAAGGCGGCAGCTTCCACTATGGCAACCTTTATAGCACGTGCGACTGCGACACCCAGGCACAATATCTGCAAAAAGGCCGGATGCGCGTTTGGAACAGCCTGACCGTTCCCCTTTTGGCCGGTGTGCCGTCTGAAAACATCCTGCAACTGGGCTACTTCGACAGCACATTGACCGCCATGCGCCAAAATCCGGAAAAAGAGATTAAATCGACCAAGATCGATACGACCGACGTCTATATTTTCCGTCGTGCCAATACATCCCCATTGGCGAAACACCTCAAACCCGGCTCAACTTGGAACAGCTTGGTAGACAACCTTGGCTATCTGATAGAAACGTTCCAGCCGGATATTATCGTGTCGCCGTCCCCCAATATTGATGCGCATCCCGACCACCAACATACTGCGCTGGCCGCCATCGAAGCCCTGCGCAAAATCGATTACCGCCGCGGCAATCTGTTTTTGCACACCATACATTATCTGAGCGACGACTTCCCTATCGGCAAAGTAGGCTCTTCCCTCAGCCTGCCGCCATCCTCCGAGCAACCGTTTTACTTCCAAAGCATCTATTCCCATCCTTTGGATAGAGAAGAGCAAAACCGCAAACTTCTCGCCCTTGACGCCATGAACGACATCCGTCCTAATTCAGACGGCTATATGCGTTGGAGTACCATGATATTCAAAGGCCTAAACAAACTGCGACACCATGTCCTCCATCTCGACAAAGACTTGGTCAACCGCTTTGTCCGCAGCAACGAATTCTTCTATACCGTCCCCATCAGCGACTTGTACCAAGAAGATACGCTGAAACAAATCACTTATCAGGGCAAAGCCCTATAAACCACAAAGGCCGTCTGAAAAGATGTTTCAGACGGCCTTTATCACACCAAATCAAAACAATAAAATCACTACATTACAAACGAAAAACACCAAACCCAACCAAACGCGACAACCCAAGTTATAATAAAACCCTTCCCACACGTCCCACATCATCATGCCGATTTACTTCATCGCCGATTTGCACCTGAGCGAATCCCATCCTCAACTGACCGCACTCTTCCAGAAATTTATCCAAGAAAAAGCCGTTCATGCCCAAGCCGTATACATTCTTGGCGACCTTTTCGATTTTTGGATCGGCGATGACGAAAACAGCCCTTTGGTTCAAATCATCAAGCAAACCATCCGCAGCCTGACCGAGCGTGGTGTCGCCTGCTATTTCATCCACGGCAACCGCGACTTCCTCATCGGCAAAACCTTCGCCCGCGATACCGGCATGACCTTACTGCCCGAGTACGCCGTTATCGACTTGTTCGGCACACCCACCCTGCTCTGTCACGGCGACACCCTCTGCACCGACGACCATTCTTATCAAAAATTCCGCCGTACCGTCCATCAAAAATGGCTGCAACGCCTGTTTCTGCTCCTGCCGCTCACACTCCGACTGAACATCGCCACCAAAATCCGCAAACAGAGCAAACAGGACAAGCAACACAAAACCGCCGACATCATGGATGTCAATCCGGCCTTTACCCACGAAACCGTCCAACGCTTCCACACGCCCCTGCTCATCCACGGCCATACCCACCGCGAAAACATCCATCGCAACGCCGATTACACCCGCATCGTACTTGGCGACTGGCGCGACAATTACGCCTCCATTCTCGAAGTCGATGCCGAAGGCTACCGTTTTATCGCCTTATAAAACATCAGGCCGTCTGAAAACCGGTTTCCCGATTGTTCAGACAGCCTGACTGACAAATATCCTCAACCGGTTTACGCAAACCAACCGCGTATCCGCTCCAAACCACCAAAGCGCACACACGCATCCGCATTCGCCTCAGTTTTCGGTTTCGCCCGATAAGCAATGCCGAATCCCGCCTCCCTTATCATCGGAATATCGTTCGCACCATCACCCATCGCCACCACCTGCCACGGAGCCAAACCCAGACGCTCACGGTATTCACGCAACAAATCCGTCTTAGCCTGTGCATCGATAATCCGCCCTTTCAGACGGCCTGTCAGCTTGCCGTTTTCCACTTCCAACACATTCGCAAAATGGAAATCCAAGCCCAAACGCCGTTGTAGGCGTTCCGTAAAGAACGTAAATCCGCCCGACACCAGCATAAACTTCACATCATTCCGTTTACACTCTTCCAACAAAAATTCCGCGCCCGGCGACAGCTGCAACACATTCTCGTACACCTCTTCCAACACGCGCTCGTCCAAACCGGCCAGCAAAGCCACACGCTTGCGCAAAGACTGCTCAAAGTCCAGCTCGCCGCGCATCGACTGCTCCGTAATCTTGGCCACCTCATCTTTCAGCCCGACACCGGCCGCAATCTCATCCACGCACTCAATCGTAATCAGCGTCGAATCCATATCGCTGACAATCAGCCTCAAATCAGCAAAAGCCATATCCGGCAACATCGCGCCATCTATCTGCTGCGCAATCAACGCCGCACGCATCTCGTCCGTCAATTCAAAATCATCCGAAACCGGCACACGCAACACCGACTTCCCTGATGGCGCAGACACCAAACCGCCAAACGCCGACCAGTCGCACGCGCCCAAATCCCCATGTTGCAACACCAAAACTTTCTTCATCTCATTCTCCTCATACCCCAAAACCTTTGCAAACAGATCGGGTACACATTCAGCCTAAAACCCCGAAACCGTATTTTTGCGAAGACCTTAAAAAACCAAAACAGCATTATAGCCAACCACCCCGAAAATTTTTAGACGGCCTGGAAACAAATTCAGCTAGAGCTACCAACCCCTGCATCAACCAAGTAATTACTCAAAAATTTGATTTTAGGCAAGCCGACTAAAAATTTTTGCCAGTAACAGGCAACTTGTGTTGATTTTTCTTACAGTTTCGATATAGTTACTTATAGCTAGTTTGGCACTACTCCTTATATCTAGCTTTCATTGCATTACCACCTCCATTCGTTGCCAACGACTTCCTTTCCGGTGGCAACCTTTTTTTTGGCTCGATGGTTTGACAATATCAAATTTAAATGAAATAAAATGATTCAGGGATCTATATTTAAAAACAAACCCTTCCTCATCTGCGCACGCATTTCATGCCTTGCAGCTATTTTATCTAACAGTTTGAAGAAGCCCTCACTTTAACTCAATTCGGTTAGTCAGGAGATTTCAGCTTTCCCCCCCCGACCGACTCAATCAATATGGCCATGTACACACACATCAGAGTAATGCTCAGAGTATGGCTGCTCCCAATCACTGATGCCTGCCGTTTTAATTGTCCTTAGCCTATCCTCTATTACCATCATCTCAAGATTCAATCCCTATCTGATAACTCACTGAATTTGAATGAAAAAATTATTTAAATGTTAAAATGTGCAAAACGCTTGCTTTCAATCCTAACAAGAGATATAGTACTAAATAACTAGTTCTTATTGATGAGAGATACTCCTTGGATACTTGCCTCCGGTCCTCCAACCCGGGGGCATTTTTTTACATTTTTATTTTGTGTTCGTATGGATAGGATAAAGACGAAACACCCACCACAAATCAACAAACAAATCGAACCGCAAACTGCGTTTTCCAAACGCTCAGGCCGTCTGAAACCCGCTCTCGAATATTATTCATGCCATATTTCAGACAGCCTGTTTAACCCTCTATTGCAAAGCTTGGCACAAGCACCTCTGACCGACGGCAATTAATTACTATATAATCAAACGCATCATCATCCCTACAAAGGAGCCACACCATGACCACAAAAATTAAAATTGGTATCGTCGGTGCAACCGGTTACACAGGCGTTGAATTGTTACGCCTGCTCAGCAGCCACCCCAACGCAGAAGTCACTGCCGTCACCAGCCGAAGCGAAGCCGGTATTGCGGTTGCCGACTACTTTCCCAGCCTGCGCGGCATTTACGACCTTGCATTCCAAACGCCCGAAGATGCCGGGCTTGACCGTTGCGACCTCGTGTTCTTCGCCACACCCAACGGCGTGGCCATGAAAGAAGCACCGTCCCTTGTCGAAAAAGGCGTACGCGTGATTGACCTGTCTGCCGACTTCCGCATCCGCGACATCTCAACATGGGAACAATGGTACAAAATGACCCATGCCGCGCCGCAACTCGTTTCCCAAGCAGTGTACGGTTTGTGCGAACTTCACAAAGACGACATCGCCAAAGCCATGCTGGTGGCCAATCCGGGCTGCTACCCCACCTGCGTTTCCCTGCCCTTATTGCCACTGCTTCAGGCTGGCCGTCTGAAAGCCAATGCGCCGCTGATTGCCGACTGTAAATCCGGTGTTTCCGGTGCAGGCCGCAAAGCCAGCACCCACGCCCTATTGTGCGAAGCAGGCGACAACTTCAAAGCCTACGGCGTCGGCGGCCACCGCCATCTGCCTGAAATCCGACAAACCCTGTCCGGGCTGCAAGACCATGTTTCAGACGGCCTGATTTTCGTGCCACACCTTGTTCCAATGATACGCGGTATGCACGCCACCCTGTATCTGCACCTGCAAGAACATACCGATCCTGAAGCCTTACTGCGCGAATACTACCGCGACAGTCCTTTTGTCGATATCCTGCCTTCAGGTTCGACACCTGAAACCCGCAGCGTGCGCGGCGCCAACCTTTGTCGTATCAGCGTTCAAAAAGCGCCCGAACAAGACGATGTGTGGATTGTTCTTTCCGTCATCGACAACTTGGTCAAAGGCGCAGCCGGTCAAGCCGTGCAGAATATGAACATCATGTTCGGCCTACCCGAAACCACCGGCCTGACTAATGCACCATTGATGCCTTAAGCCATCATTATTAAAAACACAAGGCCGTCTGAAACTTTGATCATTCAGACGGCCTTTATCGATTCATTCACAAACATCACTCATACACTACGCCGGCAAGCATTTCTTCTTCATTCAAGTTGCCGTACTGTTGCTCCCAATCGTGGGTAGCCTCCACCATATCGCATTCTTTGGCAAAAGCCAGCAGCCTGCCGTCCATCTGATCCAGACTCAAGCTGCCCAAGCGTTCGCATTCCGAAGCCGTCAGATTACCGTCCGCCTCATGCGCCTCCGAAGATCCGAAAGGCAGAGCAAAAAAACCCAGTACCAACGCCAGCAGCACCCAAAAAGTATTTTTACGCGAACGAGTCATTTCACACCTCTCATCATAATCATATAGCAGGTTTAAATCAGAAAAACTAAACCAAATAAAATTAAACTAAGAAAAATCGAACAGAAATTTAGAAATATCGATTTATCTAAGACAAAACGAATAATACTAAGAAAAAATAGAATATGCAATACTTTTTCTTAGATGAAGTAATTTTTTTCTTACAATTTTATAAAAACTAAGGTAAAATACACTCAAATCGTCCAAACCATATAAAAAACATACCTCCACAAAGGCATAAACATGGATACCTTTAAAGACCGCCTGGCTTTCTTATGGAAAGATGAAGCCCGCCAAGCCAAAATTGCCGCCGACATCGATATGACCATCGCCGGATTCAGCCGTATCTGGAACGAAGGAGGCCTGCCGAAATCGGAAACGCTAAAAAAAATCAAACAACTTAAAGGCTGCAGCATAGACTGGCTTTTAACAGGCGAAGGTTCTCCCTTCCCTGATTCCGAAGCCCCAAAGGCCACAGCAACCGACACACTAGGCAACCCTGTCGATATAGACGAATTTGTCTTCGTACCGCGTTACGACATCCAGGCCGCGGCCGGACACGGCCAGCTCGTCGGCGATGAGCAACCCATATTCGCCATGGCGTTCCGACGCTATTGGATTGAAAATTATGTAACGCGAGACATCAAAAACCTTTCCGTTATCTCAGTCAAAGGCGACTCGATGGAAGGCGTGCTGAATGATGGCGACACCATCCTCATCAACCACGGCCAAACCACGCCGCGCGACGGCCTCTATGTTTTACGCCTCAATGAAAACCTTTTGGTCAAACGCCTGCAACTGATACCCGGTGGCATCGTCAACGTCATTTCTGCCAACGAAGCCTACCCTACTTTTGAAATCGACTTGAAAAACCCGACCGACGACGTTGCCATCATCGGCCGTGTAGAATGGTTTGGCAGAAGCATCTAAATCTGACATACTGGTGCTTGAAATTTCTGCCATGCCCTCCATGTAAGCTGGCAGACCCTGTCTGCACAAACTTGCCTTGGCTAACGGTTTGAGCGACAATAGTAAAAATATTCATATAAAAGGAATCACATCATGTCAGACGAAAGCCCTATTATCTTTACTGACAGCTGCTGCACCAAAGTTGCCGACCTGATCGCCGAAGAGAACAATCCCGATTTGAAATTGCGCGTATTCGTCAACGGCGGCGGTTGCTCCGGCTTCCAATATGGTTTTACCTTTGATGAAATCAAAAACGACGACGATTTCGAAATCCAAAAAAACGGCCTGACGTTCTTGGTCGACCCGATGAGCTACCAATATCTGGTTGGTGCAGAAATCGACTACACCGAAAGCCTGCAAGGTTCTCAATTCGTCATCCGCAATCCGAATGCCGAAACAACTTGCGGTTGCGGCTCGTCCTTCTCCGTATAAATAATCCGTTTCTTCATGAAAAACAGGCCGTCTGTATCTTCAGACGGCCTTTTGTGTGAATTTATTTTAAACAATATTGGATTTATCTTATAATAATAATATCGGGCGTGAATATTTACTCTACAATAGACATAACATTGGACATGCATATTGCCATATAAATAAAAAATCATTGTCCAGCCGATTAACGACACAAAGGCACCCCCTATCCGGTCTGCCTAAGACTGCGGCCTCTGTTTTTGCCTGCATCGCAAGCCAAAACAGCTCAAACACAATAACAAAACCTCAGACCCAACCCATTTGGTTGATGCAGTCGAAATATTCATGGGATATCAATGAGCAAACAAGAAAAATTTTTCGACGTATACGTTTCCTATCCGCCGAACACGGATAGGGAGCGCATCCATGCCTGCCTGTATGACAACCTGCCTGAAAACGAAGTCGAGAGTCTGATTCAAGCTTTGGCCGAGCGTCCGCAAGCTATTGTGGCCGAGAAATGCACCCAAGACGAGCGCGAAAATGCGCAGCATTACTTCAGCTATTTAGGTTTGGACGTAATCGTCCGTCAGGCTATGGAGTTGGAAGCGGTTGAAGAAGAACCCGTGTTGGCAGTCAACACGCCCGACCCTATCCAATGCCCAGTCTGCATGACGATTATCGACGAACTCGACGCACAGGAATGTAAAACCTGCCACTTTGATTTGACAGAAAAAAATGAGCTGGCCATCCAGCGCAAGCGCATTGAATGGCAGGAAAAAATCTCTTTCGAGCATAAAAAACAAACCGAAATTGCCCACAAGCTCAAATATGAACGCGAGCAGGAAGAGAAAAAGCTGCGCAAGAAAATCCGTGCTGAATTGGAATCCCAACTACGCGAAGAGTTAGGCCAAAATCCTGAGCTGGCCGCACTTGCAGCAAGGAAGAAAACACAGTTTCTGCTTACAATGGCTATCGTATTCGCCGTTTTGAGTCTGCTTGCACTCGGCTATATCGCTGCAAAATTCTTCTAAACTGATTCCAAAACTTAAGGCCGTCTGAAAAACAGATTTTCAGACGGCCTTTTATTTCTATATTGATTGAATCATTTCAATCAAGCCTCTTGCACATCAACGTCCACCGACCATCGGATTTTGCCGTCCCTGTTTTGCTGTAACACTTGTACCCACAAACTCACGGCGCGATGCAAATCTTGTCGAGATGTCGATTCGAGGAAAACTTGCGCACGTTCGCGTTCGGCAAGGCGCACCATCAGCATGGGGGCGGCGCCGAACTGGGAGACGCTTTCAGGCAAAAGCGGAGCAATGGTTTCTTTGGCGGCGTTGAGAAACTCCATCGCATCGGCAACGCGCGGCGCGTCGGCGCGGACGGCAGTCTGGAAACCGAAGGGCGGCATGGCGAACATTTGTCGCTCGTTCAATTCGTTTTCGGCAAACACGGCGTAGTCCTGCGCTTTGACGGCGGCGAAGACGGGATGTTCGGGCAGTTGGGTCTGTATCAACACCTTGCCGGGTTTGTCGGCGCGCCCCGCCCTGCCGGACACCTGCATCAGCTCGGCGAACAGCCTTTCCGGCGCGCGGAAATCCGCGCTGTATAGACTGCCGTCGGCGTTTAACACGATAACAAGGTTGAGTCGCGCGAAATCATGACCTTTGGCGAGCATCTGCGTGCCGACCAGAATATCGATTTCGTTGTCGGCGATGCGGCGGTACAAATCCGCCCAGTCATTTTTGTGCGCGGTGCTGTCCCTGTCGACGCGGACGACGGCGGCCTTGGGCAGGAAGGCGCGCAGGGTTTCTTCGACGCGCTGCGTGCCGTGGCCGACGGCGGTCAGGTCTTGGTTGCCGCAGTCGGGGCATTTGAATGGGATGGGTTCGCGGTGGTCGCAGTGGTGGCAGCGCAGTTGGCGGGCGCGTTGGTGCAGCACCATCTTGGCGGAGCAGTTCGGGCAGCCGAAGGTATGGCCGCAGTCGCCGCAAAACAGCGCGGGCGCGAAGCCGCGCCGGTTGAGGTACACCAGCGACATGCCGCCTGCTTCAAAGTTCTGTTTCAAAAGCTGCAAGGCTTGCGGCGAGAAGCCGTTGTCGAGTTTCAGACGACCTACGTTGAGGATGTCTACTTGCGGCAGTTGCGCAGTGGTATGGGCGCGTTCGGTCAGTTGCAGCAGGCGGTACGCGCCGCTTTGCGCCTTGTGCCAGCTCTCCAAGCTGGGCGTGGCGCTGCCCAAGACGACGGGACAGCCGCTCTGCTTCGCCCGCCACACCGCCAAATCGCGGGCGTGGTAGCGTAATTCGTTGTCCTGTTTGAACGAGCCGTCGTGTTCCTCATCGACCACAATCAGCCCGACATCATCCATCGGTGTGAACACCGCCAGCCGCGTGCCGATGACCAATTTCGCCTGTCCCAACATCGCGCGCAGATAATCCTGCGTGCGTTTGCCTGCCGCCATTTGGCTGTGCAACACAGCGGTCGGCACATCGGCAAAACGGTCTTCCACCCGCTTCAAAAGCTGCGGCGTGAGGTTGATTTCGGGCAACAGAAACAACACCTGCCGCCCCTGCGCCAACACTTTCGCCATCGCATCGAAATATACCTCGGTCTTGCCGCTGCCGGTGATGCCGTACAGCAAAAACGGCTGAAATTTACCGAAGGCCGTCTGAATTTCATCGGAAGCCTTCTGCTGGTCAGCATTTAATACAAATTCAGAGTGCGAAGCCTGCCCATTGCACGACCTTAAAACGGGTTTCGCCGCTTCCATAGTTTCAATCCAACCCTGTTCCGCCCAATCTTCAATTAATTTCGCCGCCTGCGCGTTCACCTGCTTCAACGCCGCCATCGTCATCCCGCCCGACAGCAGCGCGTCCCACAAAGCCGCTTTTTTGTTGAACCGAGACGGCGGCGGCGTTTGCGCCCTACCCGCTTCGTTCAAAGCGTAAAACAACGGCGGCTGCGGCATTTCCACCACGCGCGTTTCCTTCAAACCTTGCGGCAATGCGGCAAACACCGCCTGCCCGGTCGGATAGTGGTAATAACGCGACGTAAATGCCAACAAATCACGCCAGCTTTGAGGCAACGGCTTTTCTTCCATAAAGGCCGTCTGAACACTCAAAATCCGCGCCGTATCCATATCCGGCGCAATATCCGTTTCCCACACAACCCCAACAACGGTTTTATTGCGGAAAGGCACAAGCACCCGCGTTCCCGGAGGAAGCGGCTCGGAATAGGAATACGTCAAAAGGCCGTCTGAAAGCGGCACGTTTACGGCAATACGGTGGTAGATCATACAAACAATCAAATCATTTTTTCGTATTTTAACAGCCGAAAGCTATTTTCAGACGATAATTTGAGCCTTAGTACAATGCAGACATGACAGAGGTTTGATACAATGCCTTACTTTCAACACACGCAAGTCTCTCGCATGAAAACCAAGTTAATCAAAATCTTAACGCCGTTTGCCGTCCTTCCTTTGTTGGCATGCGGTCAACCTGCCGTATCCAACGCCAATGCGGCGCCTGCTCCGGCCGCCAAAGCGGAAGCGCCTGCCGACAAATCCGTTGCCGCTTCTTTGAAAGCGCGTCTGGAAAAAGTCTATGCCGCCCAAGATTTGAAAGTTTTGAGCGTCAGTGAAACACCGATTAAAGGCATTTATGAAGTTGTCGTCAGCGGCAAACAAATCATCTATACCGATGCTAAAGGCGACTATATGCTCGTTGGCGACCTCATCAACGTCAATACGCGCCAAAGCATGACTGAAGAACGCGCCGCCGATTTGAACAAAATCGACTTCGCTTCCCTGCCTTTGGATAAAGCCATCAAAGAAGTACGCGGCAACGGCAAACTGAAAGTCGCTGTTTTCTCCGATCCGGACTGCCCGTACTGCAAACGCTTGGAGCATGAGTTTGAAAAAATGACCGACATCACGATTTATACATTCATGATGCCGATTCCGAGCCTGCACCCTGATGCCGCGCGCAAAGCCGAGCTGTTGTGGTGTCAACCTAATCCGACCCAGGCATGGATCGACTGGATGCGCAAAGGCAAACTCCCAAGCGGCAAAGCAAACTGCGAAAACCCTGTTGCAGAAACCACTTCATTGGGCGAACAATTCGGCTTCAACGGCACACCGACCGTGGTCTTCCCTAACGGCCGCAGCCAAAGCGGTTACAGCCCTATGCCTCACCTCAAAGAAATTATCGAGAAAAACCAGTAATACAGGGTTTAATCTCCATAAAGGACGCTTTACGCGTCCTTTTTTCATGTCACCCGCCATCAACTGCCTTCAGACGGCCTCGATACTGACAAGTACAAAAAAGGACGTGTCCAACACGTCCTTTTTTCTCTTTACCTTACAGGTAGAATTTTTCAATCACTTTCAGGTTTTCATCCAATTTGTACACCAGCGGCTGACCGGTTGGGATTTCCAAGCCCATGATGTCTTCGTCGGAAATGCCTTCGATGTGTTTTGCCAACGCACGCAGGGAGTTGCCGTGTGCCGCAACCAATACACGTTTGCCGCTCAAGATGGCCGGAGCGATTTGGTCTTCCCAGAAAGGCAGGACGCGCTCGAGGGTAACTTTGAGGTTTTCGCCATCAGGTACGACATCGCTAGGCAGGTTGGCATAGCGGCGGTCGTTGTGGGCGGAGTTAGGATCTTTAGGATCGAGCAGCGGAGGCAGGGTGTCGTAGCTGCGGCGCCAAATGTGGACTTGCTCGTCGCCGTATTTTTCTGCGGTTTGTTTTTTATCCATACCTTGCAGCTGACCGTAGTGGCGTTCGTTCAAACGCCATGATTTGATTTGTGGAACAAACAGTTGGTCGGATTCTTCCAAAACGATGTTACAGGTTTTGATGGCACGGGTCAGAACGGAGGTAAAGGCGATGTCAAACTCGTAGCCTTTCTCTTTCAGCTTTTTACCTGCTGCTGCGGCTTCTGCCAAACCTTGCTCGCTCAGCTTGACGTCGCGCCAGCCGGTGAAAAGGTTTTTCGCGTTCCATTCGCTTTGTCCGTGACGGATGAATACTAATTCCATGATAGTTTGCTCCAATGAAGTTTGGGAAAGGGTATTTATATCACACTTTGCCGCCGCGCTGATAACGCCGGCGGTTTCTTTTGATATGTTGCAAGTTTGCTTTTAGTCTTCAGACGGCCTTGTCGGAAGGTAAACGTCAAAACGCGTGCTTTTGCCTGTATATTGATAAGCAGGTTTGCGCCTATCGAGAAATTCACCCAAGCGCGGGCGTTTGACGACAATGCGCTTTTTGGCGGTATTCAATGCAACGTTCAGAAGCTCGGCTTCGTCTTGTGCCGCACCGACCAAATCGTGAAAGTAAGCCATTTCTTTTTTCACAGCGGCGGTTTTGCGACGCTCCGGATACATCGGGTCGAGGTACACCACATCGGGGCTGCCGTTTTGCGTGGACAATTCCTGCATTAAATCAACGGCATTGCCGAAGTGCAAAATAATTCGCTGGGCAATCTCCCGTGTCTCTTCACTTTGCCCTGCCCTGTTGAGGCCGTCTGAAAGTAGACAGGCAACAGCAGGATTTTGTTCAAAAGTTTGTACATTCAAGCCCAACGAGGCAAGCACAAAACTGTCGCGCCCCAGTCCGCCGGTAGCGTCCCAGACAGTCGGTTGCGCAGTATGGTTGACGGCTTTGGCAATCAACTCGCCTCCACCTTTAGTGCGCCGATAATGGGCGGCACCGCCATCAAAATCAACGCGAACACGGCCTTTTTCACCGGCGCGGCACAAACTGATGCCGCTTTCGTCAGCGATAAGGAAACTGCCTTCTTCAGGCTGCCGATCAATAACGGTCAGCCCGAAAGGTGCAGCAAGGCTGCGAAGTTCGGTAGATGCGGTTTCGTCAAAATAAATCTTGTACATAAGGCTTATGTTTCAGACGGCCTTGAAAACTCAGGCCGTCTGAACGTTTTAATTGATGTCCAAGCGTTCCATACGGTAGCGCATAGAGCGGAAGCTGATGCCCAAAAGCTTGGCGGCTTGGGTACGGTTGTAACGGGTTTGCTGCAAAGCCTGCTCGATGATGCTGCGTTCCACTTGGTCGAGGTAATCCTGTATCTGCATGGTGCGTGGATCAAACGGTGGAATGGGACTGTGATTGAGCGTAGTTTCACGCGCGTCGGGTTCGGCAATATCGTCAAAAGAGAAGCCGCTGCGTTCTGCCTTAACCTGCGGAGCATTTTGAATCTGCAAGTCGTCCACTTGTATCACTTGGCCTACCGTTAGCGCAACGGCGCGTTCGAGGATGTTTTCCAACTCACGGAAGTTGCCGGGATAGCTGTAATGCAACAGGGCTTCTTGGGCTTTCGGGCTGAGTTTGTAGGTTTGATTGCCGTGACGGTGTTTATACAGCAGATACAGAATCAGCGCGCCCAAGTCTTCGCGCATTTCGCGTAAAGGCGGCATATGCAGAGAGACTACGTTGAGGCGGTAATACAAGTCCTGACGGAATGCGCCGCTTTCAACCAAAGCTTCGAGGTTTTTATGGGTCGCACAAATAATGCGCACATCCACAAAGGTTTCCCGCGCATCGCCGATACGACGCACGGCTTTTTCTTGAATGGCGCGCAGGAGTTTGACCTGCATGGCAAGTGGCAAATCGGCAACTTCATCAAGGAACAAAGTGCCGCCGTCAGCGTGTTGGAAAAAACCTAAACGGTCTTGATCCGCACCGGTAAAGCTGCCTTTTTTGTAGCCGAAAAATTCGCTTTCCATCAGGTTTTCAGGAATGGCACCGCAGTTGACGGCAATAAATGGTTTGTCGGCGCGGTCGGACAGCTCGTGAATCGTGCGCGCCGCCTGCTCTTTACCCGTACCGGATTCACCGGAGATATAAACAGGAACAAGGCTGCGGGCCAATCTGCGAATCAGGTGGCGTACTTCGACCATTTGCGGCGAAGTACCCAACAGGCGCGGCATATCGTCCTCGCCTTCCAATACAGGTGCGTCTTGTTGCAAAGCAGGATTGATGCTGCCGGCCGAAAAACGCTCTTTTAAGGAATTGAGCCCTTCCGGAACAGTCAAAGGCCGGTTAAATTCACTCTGTACGCTCTTAGGAGGCGTAACGACAGGCTTAGCCGGCTGAGGTTCGGGTTTATACAGGGCGGCAGAAACAGGCGCAGGCTGCGATTTGACTTTTTCAGACGGCGTGGGTTCGGCAGTATTGTCTGAAACCGACACTGCCGATTTAACCAATGAACGCAACTGCGACAGCGTAATCGGTTTTTGCAGATAATCAAACGCCCCTGCTTTCAAGGCTTCAACAGCTTGGTCGGCATTGCCGAAAGCCGTAATCACGGCGACGGGCGTATCGAGCATCAGTTCATCGATGTATTGGACAACCTCGAGGCCGGAGCCGTCAGGCATACGCATATCGGTCAACACCAGCGAATAATCGTTGTTGTCCAGCTTGTCTTTAGCCTCTTCAACACCAGCCGCAGTATCGACGTGCAGACCCATTTTCATCAGGGTCATTTCCATCAGGTCGCGGATGTCTGCCTCGTCATCGACAACCAAAACCGGCTCTTGCAATTTATTCATCCTGCGCTTGCTCCTTCGGTAAAATCAATTCAAACCCGTTCATTTCAGGGTGATAATGCAGCTGCCCCATATTGGCGTGTGCCAACTCGCGTGCGACGTAAAGCCCCAAGCCGGTGCCTTGTTTTTCGGTGGTGTAAAACGGCTCGAACAAATGATTTCGTACATCGGGCGGCACGCCTTTGCCGTTGTCCGCCACGACGATGGAAATATGCATCCTGCCGCTTGAACGGATAAGGACGGTAATGGCGTTTTCGTCCTGACGGCTGTGTCTCCAAGCGTTGTTGCACAAGTTCCACATCACTTGCTGCAAATGCATGGGGTCAACCAATACGGTCAGATTGTTGCCGTCCATATTCATACGCAGACAACCGATGGCATCGGGATTATTCAAGGTAAATTCCTGCTTGAACTCTAACCAGAATTTCATCAGATTAATCGGCTGGCGGCTGATGTTGTCTCGTTTGTTAAGCAGGGATACGTCTTCCAACATCTTGTCGATACGTTGGATATTGCTGTCGATGATGTTGTAGAGCTTGGCCTTGAGCGGATCTGCCTCATCGCCTTCCTGCAACAAATCGCTGGCATGACGGATGGCGGACATCGGGTTGCGGATTTCGTGGGCGAGGTTGGCAGTCAACTGTCCGAGCGAAGTCAGCTTGGTGGACATGGCCTCCGCAGCCACTTCACGCAATGAGCGGACGTACAACATCAGCAGCTCGGTTTGCTCCTGAATCAGCGGAACGGCTCGGACGTGCATGGCGTGTTGGAAAATATGGATATCGGTTTCAAAAGGTTTGTCGGGTTGACGCTGCCAGCGAGCCACCAGTTCGCCGAACACGATTTCCTGCTGATCGATAATCAGGCTGGGGAAATAGATTTTTGCCTGTTTGTTAAACAGCCACACGCGTTGGGTCGCATCAATCACCACAACCGCTTCCTGTACGCGGTTCAAAACCAAATGGTTCAAGCCGCTGATACGGCGGTAGGCCAGTTGATGGCGGCTGGCGGACTCTGTGGCCTGCTCCAGATAACGGGCGGCAAACGAGGTCAGCATCGCCACCAGATAGCTGGCGCCGATCAGCATCAAAGAATTCGCCACTGATTTTGCATCCCAATTAAATGAATCGAAACGCATACTGCCGTCTAAAAACAGGTTCAAAATAAACAACATTGCCGTATAGCCTGCATACAGCATAGGATAGTGGCCATAACTGAGCAGACACGACGTGGCGACAAACGGCAAAACCAAAATTCCGAAACCAGAAGCCGTACCGCCGGAGATATACACCAAAACCATCATCATGGTGATGTCGACCACGGCACTGGCATTGGGCAAATCCAAAGACTGCCACTGCCAGCCCGGGCGGAGCACGGAGAGCATAATCAGGAAGAAATACAGCGTTACCCAGATATAAAACTCAACGGCCGGCAACGAAACGCCAATCAGGTTGCCACCCGTGTAGCTGCCGAACGCGTGCAAAACCAAAAGCGGCAAGACGATGGCTATTCGGGCAATGTTGATTACACCGGGAATCCGCTCCCTCAGATTACCCAGTTCTTGAAGATTGGCTCTGTTCATAAGTGAACCTTTTTTATTATCATGCAATGTCGTATAAATTTAATTTATTTAGATATATTTGTTCTTGTTTCAGGACAAACTTTTCAGACGGCCTGATATTTCCAATACCTTGCCTTTTTTACCGCGTTTGCCGTCAATATCGGCAATACGCAGTTTTTCCTGATGTTCTGCGCCGCGTCGGCCGACCGATACAACGGTAAACTCAGGAGAGGTCGTCACCATAATGTGTTCCAAAGATGCACCCTCAGCCAACGACATCAGCTGCAAACCGCGGCCTTTAGGCATGACTTTGAGTTCGCCGATGGAAAACGCCAAGAGACGGTGGTCGCTGCTGGCCAGTACGACTTTGCAGTCGGGATTGATCAGCGAAGAAGCATAGACGGCAACCGGCGGCAGGACGGTTTCGCCGCTGTCCACGGTCATGATCACTTTACCCGCTTTCACGCGTCCGATCATATCGGCCAACTTGGTGATAAAGCCGTAGCCGCCGCTGCCTGAAAGCAAGTAATGCTGTTCGGGCTGACCAGTGAGCATGGCGACGGGTTTCGCGCCGTTTTGCAGCTCGATTAAGGATGAAACCGGCACGCCGTCGCCGCGTCCGCCGGGGATTTCGGCGGCATCAAGCGTATAGGTTCTGCCCAATGAATCCAGGATGACGACGGGTAAAACCGTGCGGCCTTCGATGGTTTGCTTGAGGCGGTCGCCTTCTTTGAACGCGGTTTGGCTCAAATCAAGGTTGTGTCCGGCACGGCTGCGTATCCAGCCTTTTTCCGACAGAATCAGCGTGATGGGTTCGTCGGCGGTGGTTTGTGTCAGCACGGCGCGTCCGGCCTCTTCCACCAGCGTGCGGCGCGCGTCACCAAACTGCTTCATGTCCGCCTGCATCTCTTTGATAATTAGCTTACGTTTTTCGTTTTCGTCGCCCAAAAGAATATTCAGACGACCTTGTTCTTCGCGCAACTCGTTCAATTCTTTTTCGAGTTTGAACCCTTCCAATCGCGCCAACTGACGCAGGCGGATTTCCAAAATGTCTTCGGCTTGGATTTCGGTCAGCCCGAACGCCGCCATTAAATCGGCTTTCGGATCATCTGATTCACGAATGACTTTAATCACTTCGTCAATGTGCAGAAAGACTTTCAGACGGCCTTCGAGGATGTGCAACCGTTTTTCCACTTGACTCAAACGGAATTTCAGACGGCGTGTTACGGTAACGACGCGGAAATCCAACCATTCCTGCAAAATCGTTTTCAGGTTTTTCTGCGCAGGGCGGTTGTCCAAACCCATCATTACCAAGTTCATGGACACATTGCCTTCCAGAGAAGTCTGCGCCATCAGCGTGTTGATGAAAGTATCCGTATCGATGCGGCTGGATTTTGGTTCAAATACAAGACGCACAGGATGTTCGCCGTCTGACTCGTCGCGCACGCGGTCGATTAAATCCAGCATCAGCTTTTTGGTGTTGAGCTGGTCTTGGTTGAGCTGCTTTTTTCCCGCTTTCGGTTTCGGGTTGGTTTGTTCTTCGATTTCGGCAAGGATTTTGGCGGAATTGGCGTTCGGCGGCAGCTCGGTCACAATCACGCGCCATTGTCCGCGCGCCAGCTTCTCGATTTCATAACGCGCACGCACGCGCACGCTGCCTTTGCCGGTTTCGTAAATCCGACGCAATTCGTCTGCCGGCGTGATGATTTGACCGCCGCCGGCAAAATCGGGCGCAGGGATATACTGCATCAGGTCGGCGGTTTCCAGCGTCGGTTTCTTCAACAACGCAATCGCCGCCTGTGTGACTTCGTTTAAATTGTGCGATGGGATTTCGGTCGCCATACCCACCGCAATGCCCGACGCACCGTTGAGCAACACCATAGGCAGACGGGCGGGCAGGTGTACAGGTTCGTCAAACGCGCCGTCGTAGTTCGGCACAAAATCCACCGTCCCCTGATTGATTTCGGACAACAGCAATTCCGCAATCGGCGTCAGCCGCGCTTCGGTGTAACGCATCGCCGCCGCCCCGTCGCCGTCGCGCGAACCAAAGTTGCCGATGCCGTCGATTAAGGGATAGCGCAAGGTAAAATCCTGCGCCATGCGAACCATCGCTTCATAGGCAGAACTGTCGCCGTGCGGATGGTATTTACCCAAAATCTCGCCGACCACGCGTGCCGATTTCACCGGCTTCGCCCCCGCCGTCAAACCCATATCGCGCATGGCAAACAAAATACGCCGTTGTACAGGCTTTTGGCCGTCTGAAACTTCAGGCAGCGCGCGGCCTTTGACCACGCTCATGGCGTATTCGAGATAGGCGCGTTCGGCGTATTGACCTAACAGCAGGTAGTCTTCACCGACAGGAGATGGACTTGGAGCGGAAATGTGTTCTGTCATCAGGATGGTAAAACGAAATAAATTAAAGAAGGATATTGTAAAGCAAAATCGGTAGTCATAGCCAATTTGAGTGATGAACGGTAGCGCAGCGACAATAAGGCTTTCCGAATCAGGTCAGCAAATGGAATCCGTTTCGACAAAAAAGGCCGTCTGAAACCCTTTCATGTTTCAGACGGCCTTTTCATTTTGGTTTTAAATCAAAACTTCGTTATTCTGCAGTAGCCGGTTTGGCCGCAGTTTTAATGGTTAAGGTCACCGCTGCGGCAATGGCCAGGGAAACACCGGCAAAAGTCATCGCGTTGGCAGGGTTTGAACCCAAGAAAGTTCTGTACACCCAGCCGAAAGATACGGTTTCAATCAGCATTGGAATCACAATCATCATGTTCACAATACCCATGTACACGCCGTAACGTTCTTTCGGAATAGAACCGACCACAATCATAAACGGCACGCCCATCATACTTGCCCAACCGACACCGAAACCAATCATCGGCGCAAACATCAGGTATTTGTTGCCGATGTGCGGAATGGTGAGCAAGGCTAGTGCGGCAAGGGTTACGGCAAAGGCGTGAACATATTTGGCGGCGTATTTGCGCGCCATCCACATCAGGCCAAAGGCGGAGATAAAGGTTATCACGTTGTAAAAACCGTTTACCAGGCCGGTCCATGCAACCGCTTGGCTATACGCTTCGGTATTTTCAACGGTCGAATCCCAGACGGATTGGACGATACTGTGGGAAATATATTGCCAGTAGATGAAGAGCGCGTACCATTGGAAGAGATACACCAAGGCCAGTTGCCACAGGGCAGTCGGCATTTCGCGCACGGCAACGACAATATCTTTAACAGCATGGGCCGGACCGCTCGGCTGGGCTTTAATGGCCGCCATTTCTTCAGGGCTGGGCTCGCGTTCGGCCGTTGATAAAACGGTAATCAAAACCGAACCGATGGAGCAGACCGCACCAATATAAAACGAACCGAATACCCAATACGGAATGCCTGCTTCGGAAGTTTGTTGCAACCAGCCGATTTGTTGGAAGATATAGAGGGAAACGTTGGCCAGGGTAATGCCCAAGCCGGTAAACACAGACTGCATCAAGAAACCGGTGGATTGCTGGTGTTCAGGAACGGTATCGGCAATGAAGGCACGGAAAGGTTCCATTGCAGTATTATTACTGATGTCCAAGAGCCACAGCAGCAATACGGCCACCCACAAGGCGGTAACGTGCGGATAGATAAAGAGACAGAGACTGCAACCAATGGCGCCAATCAAGAAATACGGACGGCGGCGGCCCAATCCGGGCACCCAAGTGCGGTCACTCATCGCACCAATCATCGGCTGCACCAGCAAACCGGTAATCGGGCCTGCCATATTCAAAATCGGCAATTGGCTCGGATCGGCATGAAGAAAGCTGAAAATCGGGTTAATCGCAGTTTGCTGCAACCCGAAGCTATATTGAATACCGAAGAAACCGAAGTTCATCAGCATAATCTGGCGAAGTGTCATCGCCACTTGTGGGGAGATTTTCATAGTAAGGCTACTCCTGGATAATAAACTATGGAAACAACAAACTCCAATTTCAGCGGTATGACGCTTTTATTGTATTGGGCCGCCTTTTTAATGAGGCAATCCTGTTTTCAGACGGCCTTTATTTTGACCGTTTACATAATCTTATTTTGATGTGTGTTTGCGTTGTTTAAAGCTTATTTTCAGGCCGTCTGAAACTATTTATTAATCACAGACTGACGCCAGATGGTTTCCCCAACGACCTTGACTGACTGAACCGAGCCGGTCGGGTGTTCAATGTATTGAAACAGCAAATCCGCCGCCATCGCGCCCATGCGCAGATAAGGCAGCTCGGTACTGGTCAACGGCGGAAACAGCGTCTCCGCAATCGCGCTGTGGTTATCATAGCCGGCAACCGAAACTTGCTCGGGAACCCGCACGCCGCGCGTCCTCAAAATCCCGTACACGCGTACTGCCATTTCATCGTTACCGCAGCAAATGACCGTCGGCGGAAGCGTCAAAGACAACAGTTTCAAAATAGCCGAAATCAAAGATCCGCTGTCATTGCTGAAGTCAGGATAACCAGTTTGCACCAAATCAGGATCGAAGACAATATCCGCATCCGCCAAAGCCCGGCGGTATCCGGCCAATCTCAATCTCGTTGCTTCTACGCCCGGCTGCAAAGTCACATAAGCAATCCGTTTGTGTCCGCTTTGGATAATCCGGCGCACCAAGCCATACTGCCCTGCTTCATCGTCCGGCAAAACCGACGGCGTACCTGCCAAATCGAAACAGTTGACCAACACCATCGGGCAACGGTTGGGCACTTCCGGCAGCAATACTTCCTGATGGAAACCGGCCACATATAAAATCCCCTCGGCACGATGCTCCATAAAGGTACGGATCAGCGGCTCCATCTGACCGGGCTGCCCTGGCTTGTTGTCGATGTCGGCAATCATCAAAATCTTGCCTTGTGCACGAATCTGCTGCTGAATGCCCTTAATCAAGAACATATCCGGTATGCCGTGTCCGCCCGTATTCTCGCCTGTCCGCGAAATGGCGCCGGTAATCAGACCGACCAAGCCGGAACGGTGTGACCGCATAATCCGCGCCGCAGAAGACGGGATATAGCCCAAAGCAGCAATCGCTGTTTCTACTTTAGAACGGGTTTTATCACTGACCGGCGCATCGCCGTTAATCACCCGGCTGACCGTCTTGGGAGATACCCCGGCATAAGCAGCGACATCATAAATTGTAGCCATCTTACGGACCCGTCCCGACAAGATTTCAATAATGTTACATAGGATAACACAGCAGACATCGGTGTCATACCCCTTTTTTTTACAGAAACTTGATGATAATCAATCATTTCTTTTTCATTTTGCATACATTTCTTAAACAAAAACACCCCCGCCACCTCCCAAAACCTGTTCAAATTTGTTAAACTACAAGCCACTACAAAAAAGCAGGAAATACCTATCTATCCTGCTTATTTTACCGTTACATACTAAGGAAACGAGATGACCGCATACTCAGACGCATGGCAGGCCTTGGAAGCCCATCATGCCGATACGCAACACGTTACCCTGCGCGAACGTTTCGCTGCAGATGCCGAACGTTTCAACAATATGCACGAAATTCTGCACGGTTTGTTATTTGATTACAGCAAAAACCGTCTGGATGAAAATACCCTTGATTTATTGTGCCAACTGGCCGAAGCAGCCGATTTGCCACAATATATGCAGGCCATGAGCAGCGGTGAAAAAATCAACACCAGCGAACACCGCGCCGTTCTCCACACTGCTCTGCGCCTGCCTGCCAATGCCAAACCTGTTTACGTTGACGGCGAAAACATCGTGCCCAATGTTCATCACGAACTCAACCGCGCACTCGAGTTCGCACGCCAACTTTTAGACGGCACCCACGCAGGCATTACCGGCAAACCGATTACCGACCTGGTTCACATCGGCATCGGCGGCTCCGATTTAGGCCCGCGCATGGCCACACAGGCGCTGCAACCCTATTGGCAGAACATCCGCGTCCACTTTGTCAGCAACTCCGATGATGCCGACCTGACCCAAACCCTTCTCGGTCTCAACCCCGAAACCACCGTATTCAGCATTGCCAGTAAATCATTCCGCACACCAGAAACCCTGCTCAATGCCTATGCGGCGCGTACTTGGTACCGTGATGCAGGTTTGCCTGATTCCGGCATCTACCGCCACTTCTGCGCCATTTCCGCCGATGTGGCCGCAGCCCAAAATTTCGGTATCTCCCCCGACAAAGTCTTTGCTATGTCCGACTGGGTCGGCGGCCGCTATTCCGTCTGGTCGCCTATCGGCCTGCCGCTGATGGTTGCAGTCGGCGAAAAAGCATTCCGCAAAATGCTGGCCGGTGCACACGCGATGGACACCCATTTCTTCGAGGCCCCATTCCGCCGCAACATTCCCGTCCTGATGGCACTCATCAATGTTTGGTACAACAACTTCCAACATTCAGACGGCCAAACCGTTGTCCCATACAGCCACAATATGCGCCTCTTTACCCCATGGCTCAACCAGCTCGATATGGAAAGCCTCGGCAAACAGCGTACTTCAGACGGCCAACCCGTTTCCTGCACCACCGGCGGCATTGTCTTCGGCGATGAAGGCGTCAACTGCCAACATGCCTACTTCCAGCTTCTGCACCAAGGTACGCGTCTGATTCCCGTTGATTTCATCGTCCCCATGACCACAATCTACGGCAACCACCGCCAACACCGCTTTACTGTTGCCAATGCCTTCGCCCAAGCCGAAGCGCTGATGAAAGGCAAGACCTTAGACGAAGTACAAGTCGAATTGGCCGCACTGCCCCAAGACGAACGCGACCGTCTTGCGCCGCAAAAAGAATTCCCCGGCAACCGTCCGAGTAACAGCTTGCTCATCGACAGCCTGACACCTTTCAACCTCGGCATGCTGATGGCAGCCTACGAACACCGCACCTTCGTTCAGGGCGTAATTTGGCGTATCAACCCCTTCGACCAATGGGGCGTGGAATACGGTAAAGAGCTGGCCAAAACCATCGAACCCGAACTCGAACGCGGCACCCCGGCACACGACAGCTCCACCAACGGTCTGATTGCCTTCTACCGCAACTGCAACGCAGCATCGAAGGCCGTCTGAAAATAAAATATCCGTAAAACAAACATATCTGCCTGTCTTACGGACATTTCAAAAACCTATCGGCTTGTTCCAACAAAAGGCCGTCTGAAACTTAATTTGTCAAAGTTTCAGACGGCCTTTTATTATTCAATAAAGATAGCAGAAGTTCATTCGCCATATCCCCCATCTTTGCTACAATATCCCTTTTCTTTTTTATTGATTCCACTATGACCAACGCACCCCAAACCAGCACTATGCAGCGAATTTTCTCGCGCAAAATGCTGATCTGCATTTTCACAGGCTTCACTTCGGGGTTGCCGCTTTATTTTCTGATCAACCTGATTCCGGCATGGTTGCGCAGCGAACATGTCGATTTGAAAACCATCGGCCTGATGGCACTTATCGGGCTGCCTTTCACTTGGAAATTTATCTGGTCTCCCGTCATTGATTTGGTCAGATTACCTTTTTTAGGACGGCGACGCGGTTGGATGCTGGTTACGCAAATTGGTTTGCTGCTGACCTTGCTCATTTATGCCTTCCTAAATCCTGCTCAGCATTTATATGTAATTATGGGCTTATCGTTGGTGGTCGCTTTTTTCTCTGCCAGCCAAGATATTGTATTGGATGCATTTCGCCGCGAAATTTTGTCAGATGAAGAATTAGGCTTAGGCAACTCTATCCACGTCAACGCCTACCGTATCGCCGCTTTGGTACCCGGATCGCTCAGCTTGATTTTGGCCGACTTGATGCCTTGGCACAACGTATTCATCATTACTGCACTATTTATGCTGCCCGGTCTGCTGATGACCTTGTTTTTAGCTAAAGAGCCTGACATTCCACCATCTGTGTCGCGTACATTTGCCCAAACAGTCTCTGACCCTTTCAGTGAGTTCTTCTCCCGCAAAGGAATCAAACAGGCCATATTGGTATTGCTGTTTATCTTTCTCTACAAACTGGGCGACAGCATGGCCACTTCTTTGGCTACACCTTTTTATCTGGACATAGGCTTCAGCAAAACCGACATCGGCCTCATCGCCAAAAATGCCGGTTTATGGCCTGCTGTCATTGCCGGTATTGTAGGCGGTATTTGGATGATAAAGCTCGGTATCAATAGAGCTTTGTGGATTTTCGGCGTGGCGCAATGGGTTACTATTCTAGGCTTTGCTTGGTTGGCAAATTTTGGCAAGTTTGAAACCATCACACTGACAGAGCAAATGATGCTTGCGGCCGTGATTGGGGCAGAAGCAGCGGGCGTAGGTCTGGGTACAGCGGCGTTTGTTGCCTACATGGCTCGTGAAACCAATCCTGCATTTACGGCCACACAATTAGCCCTCTTTACCAGCCTGTCAGCCGTTCCACGTACATTTATCAATGCTTCGGCAGGCTATCTGATTGAAGCGATGGGCTACTTCAATTTCTACTGGCTGTGTTTCGCTTTGGGCATACCGGGCATGTTGCTGCTGTTTAAAGTGGCACCGTGGAATGGTGAAAAAGTGAGTAACTAGATTGCCAGTCTAAAACATCTAGCAAAACAAAAGGCCGTCTGAATATTCAGACGGCCTTTATCATACAAAAACTTTATTCGGCAGCAGGTTTGACAGTACTGCGGACATCGCCGCTTTTTTCTTTATGTTTCAAAACAGCGCGGTCGAGTTTGTCCATCAAAACATCAATCGCGGCATACATATCCTGTTCAATCGCTTCAACGTGCAAATCTTTGCCTGCCAAATGCACATCGGCTTCGGCTTTCTGGCTGACTTTTTCCACCGAGAGCGTGATGGTCACGGAAATGATGTTGTCGGCGTGGCGACTGATTCGTGCCAACTTGTCGGAAACGTAGTTTTTGATGGCTTCGGTAACATCAAAATTCAGACCGGTGATTTTCAGATTCATGATACAGCTCCTTCGGTTGGTTAGTCCGTCAAAACGGATCGGAATATATCTACTCGGTAAATTTTCGTTTGTGTGCCGGTGGGATGTCTAATGATTCTCTATATTTAGCAACTGTACGTCTGGCAATTTCAATGCCGCGTTGTTTTAATAATTTGACGAGGGTCTCGTCCGAATAGGGTTTGCTGCTGTCTTCACTTTCAATCAACTGGCTCAATACGGCTTTGATTGCGCCTTGGCTGAACCCTTCGCCATCATCATCGGCATTGACTGCCTGTGTGAAGAAATAGCGTAACGCAAACAGGCCGCGCGGGCAAGACAAATATTTCTGATTGGCGGCACGCGAGATGGTACTTTCCGCCAAACCCAATTCGGCGGCGGCATCTTTCATCAGCATGGGAGACAGGCCGATTTCTCCGAAGATGAAAAAATCTTCCTGATTTTTGACGATATACTCGGCAAGGCGGAGGACAGTGCTTTTACGCAGCTCCAAAGAATCAATGCGCTGCTTGGCTTCGTTGATTTTTTCCTTCCACTCCGGTGCGCCCTCTTCCTCTGATTTCATCAGGTCGCAATATTCCTGATTGAGCTGCAGCTTCGGCCAAGCCGCTTCGTTGCTGATGACTTCCCAGCCGTCCTTGCCCTCTTTGACCCAAACGTCAGGCTGAATATAAGGCGTAGGCGTGGCAGAGGCGAAGCCGTAGGCTGGATAGGGATTGAGCCCGGCAATCATATCGAGCGCGGCTTCTATGGTTTTGCTGTCGGTATCGGGATAAAGTTTGCGGAAACGCAGAACGTTTTGTTTGCGGTTTTTGCCTAAGTCTTGAAGCGAACTTTGCACCAAATGCGCGGCCATTTGTCGGGCAGGAGAAGCCGGCAAACGCATTAACTGCAACATAAGCGACTCGGTCAAATCCGCCGCCGCCACGCCGGGCGGCTCAAAGGTTTGCAATACATCCAGCGCGTTTTGCAGGGCTTCTTCGTCCAGCATCCATTCCAACGGCGTGTGGTCGATAATTTCTTCGAGGCTGTCGGTGAGGTAGCCTTGTTCGTCCAAAAAATCAATCAAGACGTGAACATAGGCCGCTTCCACTTGCGAGAGCGGATGCTCGCACACTTGGGCATGCAGATAGTGTTTGAAATCCTCTTCTTCGGCGATGTTGCTCCAAATATCTTCGGCATCGTCGCCGCTCAACTGCTGACCTGCGCGCGGCATGGTTACCGCACGGTTGAGCCCGCTATCGGCAAATTCATCGCTTTCCGGACGCTCAAGCAGAGGATTGTCTGACAACCAGTCTTCCACTTCGCGCTCAAGCTCAAGACCCGACATCTGCAAGATGCGCAGAGACTGTTGCAGCCGCTGGTTGAGCTGCTGGGTCTGTTTGAGTTTAAGGACGAGTGAAGACATAGTGTTTAATTCGAAATGTATGGATAGTTTTTCAGACGGCCTTTATACGGCAGGCCGTCTGAAAGATTAGTTTATCGGTATTATATTTGTATTTTTAGTGATTATTCCAATATTTATAGCCGCCCTCAATTGAAATGAGGGTCTCATATACCGTCAAATATGCATTCAATATTTGAAATTTTCACCCAAATAAACCGAACGGACTTGTTCATTGTTGACTAAATCATCCGGCTTGCCTGAAGCCAATACCGTACCGTCGCTGATGATGTAGGCACGGTCGCAGATGCTGAGGGTTTCGCGCACGTTGTGGTCGGTAATCAATACGCCGATACCGCGTGATTTGAGGAACTCGATGATTTTCTGAATATCGATGACGGCAATCGGGTCAACGCCGGCAAAAGGTTCGTCCAACAAAATGAAACGCGGCTGCATGGCCAACACGCGCGCGATTTCGACACGGCGGCGTTCGCCACCGGACAAGGACGGCGCAGGGTTGTTGCGCAGGCGCTCAATATTCAAATCTGCCAACAGTTTTTCAAGTTCGGCATCGATGCGGCTTTTGTCCTTCATGCTGATTTCCAAAATGGCGCGGATATTTTGTTCCACGGTCATTTTGCGGAAAATCGAGGCCTCCTGCGGCAGATAGCCAACGCCGAGGCGGGCGCGTTCGTGAATGGGCAGGTGGCGCAATTCTTGGCCGTCCAACATTACGCTGCCTGCATCGGCGGCAATCAGGCCGACTATCATGTAAAAGCTGGTGGTCTTACCCGCGCCGTTGGGGCCGAGCAGGCCGATGACTTCGCCGCTTTCGATTTCAAGGGAGAAGCTTTTGACGACTTGGCGTTTTTTGAAACTTTTTTGCAGGTTTTGAACCACAAGACGGCTGTTGTTTGCGCTCATATTCTGTTGACTTTCGATATTGACCTCAGGCCGTCTGAAACTTTTTCAGACGGCCTTTTTGTGTGTTTTCTTATTTGTTTTTCTGCGTACTGGACGGCTGGATAACAACGCTGACGCGGCCGGATTTGGCGGCGGATTTCACACCGGATTTGGCGCTGCCGTTGATGGTGTAAACCTCGGTTTTGGTGTTGTAAGTGATGACCGCACCTTCGGCCACATCGCCGCCGCGCTGTACTTTGGCATTGCCGGACAGAGTAACGAGGTTGGCTGCGGAAGAATACATGACGGTATTGGCTTGGCCGTTGACTACGCCTTTGCCGCCGTCCAACTCTTGGCTGAATTTGACGGGCGAGCCGGTGGCTTTCATCAACTGCTCGCTTTTGTCGTTGCGCGAAACGGTCACGCTGCCGGCACGGATATTGAGCGTGCCTTGTTTGATGATGACGTTGCCGGAAAAGGTGGTGCTTTGGTTGTTTTGGTCAAGCGAGCCTTGGTCGGCTTCGATTTGAATCGGCTGCTTGCTGTCGCTTTGCAGGGCAAAGGCCGGGCTGGCGGCAAAAACGGCAACAAGGGCTAAAGTTTTACAAATTTTTTGTATCATAAATTGTGGCTTTCACTTTGGAAGGGAAATTCAGCAAACCGGTTTTGTGATCATAAGTCATGCCGTTTGCCTGACCGCTGGACTGTCCGTATTGGAAAGTAACGGGGCTGTCGGTATGGGCGTATTGCGCCTCGGTATCGACATTCAAGCGTTCGGTTTTGACGATGCCGGCCAAACGCTTGGCATCTGCCGCTTTGTTTAAGACAACATTCTGTTCAAAAACGACTTTCTTGTTTTGAATATTGTACGCTGCTTTGTCACTGCCGACTTCGTACAGCAGGCTGCCGTCGCGGTAAAACGAAAGATGTGGTTTGTCCAAATGCACGTCTGCGCTATTCGGATATTGGACGGCATCGACCGCGCTCAGGTTTTCTTTCAGACGGCCTTCTTGGTCAAAACGTTTGCCGTTGATGCCTTTCATCGAATATTGCGGCTCATTCGGATTGAGGACGACTTCTTCGACCTGCACTTCGCTGATGCGGCCGAGCCACGCCGCCAGTGCGCCGAGTGAAACGGCCAACACCAGCGGAAAGGCGATTCCGTAACGCCATCTGATTTTCATCGTACATACTCTTTCAAAGCAGGTTCAAGCGTACCTTGCGCCTGCATAATCAAATCGCACACTTCACGCACCGCGCCTGCGCCGCCGGAACGTCGGGTTACATAATGGGCGTATTGCAAAGTAAACCAATGCGCTTCCGGGACGGCGACCGCCAATCCGCAACGCACCATCACGGGCAAATCGACAACATCGTCGCCGACAAAGGCGCACTCATGCTCCTCCACACCGGCCTGTTCGCGTAATTGGGCGTAGGCGACACGTTTGTCATGAATGCCTTTGAAGTAATAGTTGATACCGAGCTGCTTCACGCGGATACCGACGGAAGGCGCATCGCGGCCGGTAATAATCGCCGTTTGCACGCCGCTGGCCTGAAGCATTTTCAAACCATGTCCGTCCAAAGTGTGGAACGATTTGATTTCTTCGCCGTTGTCGCGAATAAAAATGCGGCCGTCGGTCAAAACACCGTCCACATCCAGTATCAGCAGTTTGATGCCTGAAGCGCGTTGTTGCAGGTCGGAAGAGAGGTTTTGCATAAGGTTTCCTTGTTTCAGACGGCCTATTCTAGCATAAGGCCATCTGAAAACGTTTTTGCCGTCGATTCAGACAATTCGTGCCATCAATAAATCGTGCATGTTCAGCGCGCCAATCAGCACGCCGTTTTCTTCGACCACCAGCAAACCGTTCACATGGCCGCTTTGCATGGCTTTCAAAGCTTCGGTGGCGAGACGATCGGCAGAGATGGTTTTCGGAGAGGCGTGCATGATGTCGTCCACTTTCAAACCGGCAAAGCTGTCGCGTTCTTGAAACAGACGGCGCAAGTCGCCATCGGTAAATACGCCTTTCAGACGGCCTTCGGCATCGGTTACCGCCAACATACCCAAGCCTTTTTCACTCATGCGGACAATGGCTTCTTTTAACGGCGTGCCCAACAAAACGGCTGGCAGGGCTTCGTCTTTGTGCATGATATCCGCCACGCGCAGCAACAGGCGTTTGCCCAAGCTTCCGGCCGGATGGCTCAAAGCAAAATCATCCGGCGTAAACGCTCGCGCCTGCAGCAATACCACCGCCAGCGCATCGCCCAAGGCCATCACGGCGGTCGTACTGGAAGTCGGTGCAAGGCCGAGCGGACAAGCTTCTTTGGAAACCGCCGCGGTAATATGGATATCGGCATGACGCGCCATGGTCGAAGTCGGATGGGCAGTGATACAAATAAGCGTGATGTTTTTACGTTTCAACGCCGGAATAATCGCCGCAATTTCATCGCTTTCGCCGGAATTAGAAATGGCAACCACGACATCGTGGTCCACAATCATGCCCAAGTCGCCGTGTGCCGCTTCGGCAGGATGGACGAAAAACGCAGGTGTGCCGGTAGAAGCCATGGTTGCCGCCATTTTGCGGCCGATGTGTCCGGACTTACCCATGCCGGTAATGACGACCCTGCCCTTGCAGTGCAACAATGCTTCCGCCGCACGGATAAAATCATGGTCCAAAGCCGCCGCAATTTCGCGCAAACCTTCGGCTTCCGTATCCAATACATCGCGCGCCCAGTCGAGATAAAGTGTGTTTTCCGCCATCAAAGCCACCTTTCGTGCTTGAATTTAGGTTTGTTTTGCCCAAATTAATCGGCTGTAAACTGTTCAAATTCATCGAATCGGCGTAGCATTACCGCCACTTCACAAACAAACCTATTATGTAAAAGGAATCAGAGATGACTATTTTATCGGACGTTAAAGCATTAGGACAACAAATCTGGTTGGACAATCTCTCCCGTTCGCTGGTACAAAGCGGCGAATTGGCAGAAATGCTGAAGCAAGGTGTGTGTGGCGTAACTTCCAATCCTGCCATTTTCCAAAAAGCCTTTGCCGGAGATGCCCTGTACGCCGATAAAGTAGCCGCACTCAAACAGCAAAACCTGACCCCGAAACAACGCTACGAAACCATGGCGGTTGCCGACGTACAAGCCGCTTGCGACGTATGTCTTGCCGAACATGAATCCACCGGCGGCAAAACCGGCTTCGTCAGCCTCGAAGTTTCGCCTGAATTATCCAAAGACGCACAAGGCACGGTTGAAGAAGCGCGCCGCCTGCACGCCGCCATCGGCCGTAAAAATGTCATGATTAAAGTACCGGCAACCGACGAAGGCATCGAAGCGCTTGAAATCCTCGTTTCAGACGGCATCAGCGTCAACCTGACCCTGCTCTTCTCCCGCGCCCAAACCCTCAAAGCCTATGCGGCCTACACGCGCGGCATTGCCAAACGTTTGGAAGCAGGACACGACGTTTCCCATATCCAAGTTGTCGCCAGCTTCTTTATTTCCCGTGTCGATGCCGCATTGGACGCCACCCTGCCCGACCACCTCAAAGGCAAAGTCGCCATTGCACTGGCCAAAGCCGCCTATCAAGATTGGGCGCAATACTTCGGCAGCAGCGAATTTGCCGCACTTGCCGAAAAAGGTGCCAACCGCGTCCAACTTTTATGGGCATCTACCGGCGTGAAAAACCCTGCCTATCCTGACACGTTGTACGTTGATAGCCTGATTGGCGCCCATACCGTCAACACCGTTCCCGATGCCACACTCAAAGCCTTTATCGACCACGGCACCGCCAAAGCTACTTTGACCGAAGGTGTGGACGAAGCCAAAGCGCAGCTTGCCGAAACCGCGAAACTCGGCATTGATGTCGAAACTTTGGCAACTCGTTTGCAGGAAGACGGTTTGAAACAATTTGAAGACGCTTTCGCCAAACTACTGGCTCCCTTGGCTTAAGCGGATTGAACGGACGGCCGAGAAACTTAAATCATTTTGAAAAGTCTCAGGCCGTCTGAAACCCAAATTCGGACGTGTACGGCACGCCCTTTTCTATCACGATTTGAATACCGTGCAGGCATACTTCCCCTGCCCTACAAAACCACCCTGCCATGTATATAGGACGTTTCGCCCCCAGCCCTACCGGCCTGCTTCATATCGGCTCCCTACTGACCGCCGTCGCCTCCTATACCGACGCGCGCGCTCATCAGGGCAAATGGCTGGTCCGCATTGAAGACCTTGACCCCCCGCGCGAAATGCCCGGCGCCGCCGCCGACATTTTGCGCACGCTTGAAGCCTTCGGCTTTGAGTGGGATGGCGAAGTCGTCTATCAAAGCCGCCGTTACGACCTATATCAAGACACCCTCGACCACCTCAAAGCAGCCGAGCTGGTGTATCCCTGCTATTGCAGCCGCAAAGACTGGCAGGCGGCGGCAACACATGGCGCAGACGGATTTGTATATAACGGCCGTTGCCGCAATCCTCAGCAAAGACCCGATACGCAAAACAAAACTCCGGCATGGCGCATTCAAGTTCCCGATCGCGTGATCGGTTTTTCAGACGGCATTGTCGGACATTACGCACAAAATCTGGCACACGATATCGGCGATTTCGTCCTGCTCCGTGCCGACGGCTATTGGGCATATCAGCTTGCCGTGGTTGCTGACGATGCCGACCAAGGCATAACCCATATTGTCCGCGGTCAAGATTTGCTTGTTTCCACGCCACGCCAAATCTATCTGCAACAATGCCTCGGCGTTCCCACACCGGCCTACGCACACCTTCCCCTATTGACCAACAGCCAAGGGCAAAAATGGTCGAAACAAACCCTTGCCCCGGCTTTGGATTTGAATCAAAAAGAACAACTTCTCCGCCAAGTCCTAACCTACCTCAACCTGCCCGATGCACCTGCTATGAACCGTCCGCAGGAATTGCTCGATTGGGCGGTGGCACACTGGCAAATGGACAAAATCCCAAAATCGTCCATTATCACGGACTGAATTAGCATGATTACAACAAAATTACTCTGGGTATTACAATATTTCATAAAATTATGTAAGTAATCTTCCGACTCATCCCAAACCATGCCCAAGAAGCGAAAAATCATGTATATTTTAAAAATTTCCTAAAATTGTCACAAACTGATAATTTCAAGGTTGTAACAACATACGGCTGACGCGTTATTGAGGATGACAAAGCGCGGCAGATCTCCCACGATACAACAAAAAGAATACCGCTATGCCAAGTGCCATTATTGTAGAAGACGAAGTATTAGCAGCAGAACGCTTACGTGTATTATTGGAAGAGTGCAATGTCGTACTGCTCAACGTCTTTCACCATGCCATGCCAGCATTGGAGTGGCTGAGTGTCCACGAAGTCGACATCGTATTTGCCGACATCGGCATGCCGGAAATCGACGGTCTCGAGTTTGTCGAACGCATTAAGCGTACCGCCAAACGCCAGCCGGAAATTGTATTCACCACAGCCTACGAAGAACACGCCCTGCGCGCGTTTGAGCTGGCCGCCGCAGACTATCTGCTCAAACCGATCAAAATGACCCGCCTGCAAACCGCGCTTGACCGCATCATCGAGAAAAACCGCGAAAAAGCAGACAGTTTCACCCATTTCAAAGTGTACAACCGCGAACGCATGGTTGAAATCCCATGGCAACAGGCGCGTTACCTGATGGCGGAACACAAAACCGTCTATCTGTTTACCGGCGACGGCCACAGCTACGAATTACCGAAGACCTTGGTTTACTGGGAAGAATTGCTGGGCGACAAAGTCATCCGCATCCATCGCAATGCCCTCGTCTTCCGCCACACCCTCGACAGCCTGATTCGACTGGACGACGACGAAAACGACGAATACGCATCCACATGGGGCGCTAAAATTCTCGATATTCCGACCCCGCTGCCCGTCAGCCGCCGGCAACTATCCACTCTGCGGAAAATTATTAAAAACAGCATCTAACAATGCGCTCCTTGATTAGCTCTTTTTAAATCAAAGGCCGTCTGAAAAGATATTTTTCAGACGGCCTTTTAACTTCTTAGCCAAATAGTAGAAAATTAAAAAAGAATAGCCTAAGTCTGTCATTTAACTTTATCCAAGCTCTCAATTTGATCAAAGCTTGTTATATCCACAAACAAAGTTTTCCATTTTTTAATCCAGCATCTCTCAATTACTACCACTCAACAGAAAAGGCCGTCTGAAAAAATTCAGACGGCCTCGATGCTTAATCCTTACCAATTAAAAGAACAATTCACGCCAGCTGATGCGTTTGAGTCCGCATGTACGGCCTTGTACTTCCAGGCTAACCAGCTGGTTAGACAAGAGACTGCGATCGCCTTTGGTTGCAAAACATTTATTGTTTGGCACGCTCGGCGTAGCGTTCAACTCCTTATCCGTACCCGTGCCGCCGCTATCGCCATCGGCAGTTACCGGAGAATCATCGGCTTTGCTGGAATTTATATAAGTAAAGTTGATAACACCATCAAAAGTCATACCGTTGGCGTAATAAATCTGGCCATTATTCTCGCGTTTGATAAATGTACGATCCTTGCTGGAGATACGCGCATCACGCAAGCCCAAACGACCGCCATTTTCAGCATTTACACCCAGAATAATCGTTTTCGCTGTCGTTTGTGTGGATGTACTGTCCGGTAAACAAACATCGGTACTAGAAGAGTCAGTATGAATTGTTTTGGTTTCATACTTGCGGATGGTCACAACAGCTGTACGCAAAATCATCGTCGGCTTGACAGTCACACGTTCATTCGGATCTAAAGTCAGACTCCAGCCTTTTTTACCTTCACCAACCTTATTGTCGCTGACATAAATATGTTCGTCGTCACTTTCTCTGGTTTGCTGTTCCAACTCACTACTTTTTGCCAAAACCGCATCAGTAGATACATCATCGTAAATACCGTAAACGGCATTGATTTGTCCGTTAGTACCTTCTAGTTCATTCTGATAAATCTCGCTACCCGTACCAAAAATAACGACATACTTATCTTTACCACGACGTGATACCGCAGGCGCAGACGTAATCGGTTGATTCCCCGAACCTTGGAAAATCATTTGCGCCGACCATTCAGACTCGGTTTTACCTCTCAAGTCGAAGCGGAACATATTGCCGTAACGGTCACCGGCATAAGCAATATCAACAATACCGTCAAAATCGGTGTCTACCAAAGTAGGGGTAGAGAGGCCGCCTTTGCCATTCGGTGCAGGAATTCTAGCTAAGAGCTTGCCGGCTTTAGAAGAAGAAACATTAGTACCAGTATTTTTTGTCCCTGCCTCTTTCCCTGTCATATCATAAACATACAAAGCCGTTTCATTGTCGGCACTGTTCACATCCTCAGTACGATAGCCGCTAGCCAAGAAGCCCGCATAACGCACATTCGATTCCAGATTGACCGGAGTGGTATCGCGTTTGATGGAAACACGGCCGATTTGTGTCGAACCAATGGTATAACCCAGCTTATTGTCAAAGCCTTTTTTTGTTTCAAACAAAGGCACAGTCGTATTCCAACCACTACGATCGCTGTTAGCTACCGCACCAATATTCAACGCATACGCACCGCGTCCACCTTGACCCATCGCACCAAACATAAAGGTTTGCTTATCAGGTGTTTGGCGGAGAACAAAGCCACCATTAACCATATAACGGTGCGGCGTGCCAGAGCCGTAACCATCGCGTGCAATATCTTTCAGAACCTTGCCCAAAGTTGTCGCTTGACCTTGATCGTCCTCGCGCTCCATGCCTGCCGGAATATAGCTGAGTTTCAAGTCATAAGGATTGCTAGGCGTACCATTACGGAAAATATGTACCATGCCGTCATTGGCAGCAGAGACCAAAAACTCTTGACGGTTGTCGCGCTTATCGCCAATAGCTGCAACCGAACCATCTAAAATATCGCCTAAATTACGTTCATCTTTACTTGAATCAGCAGAATCTGTCGGACGAATTCGATAAGACTGGCTATAACCTTTTGTCTCTGCATCCGCTTTGATGGTTTCATCACTACCTACTCGGCCAGTCCATTTCAGCAATGCATTTTTCCATTCCAACTTATCTTTCGCACTACCGTCTGAAATGCCAAAATCGGCATTTGAAGCCTCATTATCTGCAACTCTATCGATGAAATAGGTCTTACTGCCGTCATTAACCAAAGTAAGGCGGTTATTAAATGATGGCTGAACAAACTCAGTCGTATTGATAGGTGTACCATCACGGTTCAATTTATAAAACCGCAATTGACTACTCCAAGAGCCGGTATTCAAATGAACCGTTGCCGCCATATCGGGAATACCCATACTGGTCGTTGCCGGAGCAGTAGAGGATACTCCTTCAAATTTCGTATTTTTGCTGTCATTTTCAATATTGTCGACAATGGTTTTAAAGGCTTCAAGCAAATCTTCTTTTTTCGCAGCATTAAAATACCAGTCTGGACGGCTCGCACCCTTTTCCAGATACTCTCTCCCAACTTCAGAGATCCCCTCACCAAAACCCACAGTAAAAGTCTGAACCAATTGCTTGCTGTAATCTATGCCTTTGGGATCGCTTGGATCACCATCCCAGCTCTTACCCGCAGCATCTGAACCGTCTTTTGCTGTTTTAATGTCTTTTTCTGCCAAAGTCTGGCTAAAGAAACGCATACCGCGTTTTTCATCCTTATAGTTCCTATCCCAATAAGGAACAATAATTTCGCCTGCAGCTACCCACATATACCTACCATAATTAGGATCATACTCATGCTTATATTTACTAGATTGACATAGCAATTTCTTTTCATTCTCAGGCAAGCCAAAATCATTATCATATTGATAAGGTAGAAAATCAAAGTATCCTTTGATACGACCTCCACCATTAAAGAATTTACCTTTCCCATAGCTATCATCATTAGCCTTCACTTCAGACGGACCAAAATATTGGTATGCAGACGTACCCGCACTACGTTCAATATCGCGGTAATAGTTTGAATAGTAATAATCCCTATCGTAGTTGAAGTTAGTATTACGAGATAAACGAGGATCTTCACCTGGAATCTGGTTACTACAACTCATATTGGCATCGCCGTCCGACATCACAATCACATAAGACTTCTGACAACGGTATTTGATATTGGGCATCACAAAGTTTTTGACTACTTCATAGTAGCGGCGCGTGATTGGCGTAGCATGGCCAGGATCAATGCCATCTACCCTCCTTTGAACATCCTTCCAATCATCGGTAAAGCCCCCCTCATCTGGAGTATCAGTACGACCATTGTTATGCAGAGTTTGCAAACCCCACTGGAATCGTTGTTTTTCGCCATACTCTTTCAATACCGATTTTAGGGCCTCCTTAGTAATCGTTATTCTTTTATCAGCCCGTACAGATGTTTCCTTACCTTGTACATTCCATTGCATACTGCCCGAGTCATCAATCAAAAACATAATATTGTGTTTGACTTTGGGTTGGCCGCTGACGTCGGTTTTGTTTTGCAGGTAAAAAGGAGTTTGGGCAAATTGCTGCGTATTTGCCTGAACGGAAATGCTGATAAGCGCTAAAGCGGAAGCGACGCTTGCATGAATGAGGCGATGGCGGCCTGATGGAGCGTTTTGCATAATGTGTTCTTTTTTCATCGGATAATCTCAGCTAAAAATGACGTTGTTTTTATTTTTTATAAGGTTACGATTCTAGCATAAACAGCCTGTTTCATGTTTGATTCGGCTGAATTTCCCGACACCTGCATTTCAAACACAACAAAAATGAAACAATCTGCCTGCTCAGTTTTAAGACGGCCTGACTGAATATTTAGTTCAACCTTATTCATCAGGCATTCCAAAAGCAAGGGACTGTACCGTAAAGATAAAACGTTTTTAAATTATCGATTATTGGCTCTACGCTTGAAATTCCTATTACTTTGACTTAAAATACACTGCTTCTACGGCATAGACCGCTATGTCTGAAAAAGCACGTTACACAGCAAAATCAATGCTGCGGAGCGTGTTTTTTTTTAGCCGAGATTTCCGAAGGCTGTCTTTTTTGTAAACAATTTTTATTTTTCAGACGGCCTGACCATTTTTTTCGAACCGACCATCATCAGGCAAACAGGATTCCATCATGACCACTCCGGCTCTTCTCGTTCTCGCTGACGGCAGCGTATTTCACGGCACATCAATCGGTTACGAAGGTTCGACTTCCGGCGAAGTCGTGTTCAACACTTCCATGACCGGCTATCAGGAAATCCTGACCGACCCTTCCTACTGCAAACAAATCGTTACCCTTACCTATCCACACATCGGCAACACTGGCACCAACGCTGAAGATGAAGAAAGCCGCAGCGTTTACGCCGCCGGTTTGATTATCCGCGACCTGCCGCTTTTGCACAGCAACTTCCGCGCATCCGAAAGCCTGCACGACTATTTGGTACGCAATAAAACTGTCGCCATCGCCGATATCGATACTCGCCGCCTGACCACCCTGTTGCGTGAAAAAGGTTCACAAGGCGGTGCAATCTTGACCGGTGCAGATGCCACCGTTGAAAAAGCACAAGAACTGATTGCCGCATTCGGCAGCATGGTCGGCAAAGACTTGGCAAAAGAAGTTTCCTGCACAGAAACTTACGAATGGACCGAAGGCGAATGGGAATTGGGCAAAGGTTTCATTACCCCTTCCGAACAGCCTTACCACGTTGTCGCCTACGATTTCGGTGTCAAAACTAACATCCTGCGCATGCTCGCCTCACGCGGCTGCCGCCTGACCGTCGTTCCGGCGCAAACTAGCGCGGAAGACGTGTTGGCACTCAATCCTGACGGCATATTCCTGTCCAACGGCCCCGGCGACCCTGAGCCTTGCGACTACGCCATCAAAGCCGTACAAAAACTGATGGAAAGCGGCAAACCGATTTTCGGCATTTGTTTGGGACACCAGCTGATCAGCCTCGCCATCGGCGCAAAAACCCTGAAAATGCGCTTCAGCCATCACGGTGCCAACCATCCAGTACAAGATTTGGATAGCGGCAAAGTCGTCATTACCAGCCAAAACCACGGTTTCGCCGTTGATGCTGACACTTTGCCTGCCAACGCACGCATTACCCACAAATCCTTGTTTGACAACACTTTACAAGGCATCGAACTGACAGACAAACCCGTGTTCTGCTTCCAAGGCCACCCCGAAGCCAGCCCGGGTCCGCAAGACGTCGGTTATCTGTTCGACAAATTCATTGACAATATCAAAGCAGCAAAACAATAAAGCTGATTGTTTCAGACGGCCACACTCAACTCAACAACAGGCCGTCTGAAAACCAAACCTCAAAAAATATAAATTCAGGTACACACTCTCTCAACATCTACACAGTCTGAAACCCAACCCTCTAATCAGAAAGGAAAAACCATGACAGAAAAGCAAATGCGCATTCTATCCGTCGTCGCCACCCTAACCGCCGTCGGTATGTACGTTTCCTATATCCCACAAATCCAAAACAACCTTGCCGGCAACCCCGGCTCGCCGTTGCAACCCCTCGTTGCCGCCATCAACTGCACATTATGGGTTGCCTACGGCTTTTTGAAAGAAAAACGCGACTACCCCGTCATGCTGGCGAACGCCCCAGGCATCATTTTGGGCTTGATTACGTTTGTCACTAGTTTTTAAGGAAGTTTTCAGACGGCCTGTGCAACATAAAAATGCAAAAGGTCGTCTGAAAAAGAGTCACCAAAATATCAACGGCAGGAATTTTTCAGGTAGCTTTTTATCGAAAGGCAGATGGAACAAACGCCGCGAGCATTTTTTCAGACGACCTTTGAACCCATCGGTAGGGTATGTGCCGCAAGGCACGCACGCGGTAGGTTGGAATTGCAGGAAAAATGGAGAACGCGTGCGTGCGTACCGCACACACCCTACATGTGGGCTACAGCTTGCTGGGTTAGCAAACCCGATGCTTTAGACAATTAAGCGGTTTGTGTTGGGTTTTCAACCCAACCTACGCTTGCTTTCTGTCATTCAATCTTTGTGGATAGAGAAATGGAATTTTCAAGAATTACTGCTGTTTGGCTGGATAATGCCAGCCCTCAAAATGAAGATAAATTTATTATTCTGACTGCATTAGAAAATAATAAAATTATTGAAGGAAGATGGTTTGGAGAACATAAACAAGCACAAAATACTTATCCTTTCATTTTAGATAAAGCTGCCAGTGAATTTAATTTTGGTTCATTCGATACTGAAATTTGGCATACTAATTTAGGCGAGAAAAAAATACAGCCAAACGAATTGTTTACAGTTTGGATTGACGACAAAGAATATATTTATCGGATTGAAACCACTTATAAATATTGAATAACCAACCCAAAGAGACCCACCCATGCCCAAACGTACCGACCTAAAATCCATCCTTATCATCGGCGCCGGCCCTATCGTTATCGGTCAGGCCTGCGAATTTGACTATTCGGGCGCACAGGCCTGCAAGGCTTTGCGTGAAGAAGGCTATAAAGTCATTCTGGTGAATTCCAACCCTGCCACGATCATGACCGACCCTGAAATGGCGGATGTTACCTACATCGAGCCGATTATGTGGCAGACGGTGGAAAAAATTATCGCCAAGGAGCGACCTGATGCGATTCTGCCTACCATGGGCGGCCAGACTGCGCTGAACTGTGCGCTGGATTTGGCGCGCAACGGCGTATTGGCGAAATACAACGTCGAGCTGATTGGCGCGACCGAAGACGCGATTGACAAAGCAGAAGACCGAGGCCGCTTTAAAGAAGCGATGGAAAAAATCGGTTTGTCTTGCCCGAAATCTTTTGTCTGCCACACCATGAACGAAGCTTTGGCAGCGCAAGAACAGGTCGGCTTCCCTACCCTGATTCGTCCTTCTTTCACGATGGGCGGTTCGGGCGGCGGTATTGCCTACAACAAAGACGAGTTCTTAGCAATTTGCGAACGCGGTTTTGATGCTTCGCCTACGCATGAGTTGCTGATTGAGCAATCCGTTCTCGGCTGGAAAGAGTACGAGATGGAGGTTGTACGTGATAAAAACGACAACTGCATCATTATCTGCTCGATTGAAAACTTCGACCCGATGGGCGTGCATACCGGCGACTCCATCACTGTTGCGCCTGCACAAACATTGACCGATAAAGAATACCAAATCATGCGTAATGCTTCGTTGGCAGTGTTGCGAGAAATCGGCGTGGATACCGGCGGCTCAAACGTTCAGTTTGCGGTAAACCCTGAAAACGGCGAGATGATTGTCATTGAGATGAACCCGCGCGTGAGCCGTTCTTCCGCGTTGGCATCTAAAGCAACGGGCTTCCCGATTGCCAAAGTAGCGGCCAAACTGGCGGTCGGCTTTACGCTGGACGAGTTGCGCAACGACATTACCGGCGGCCGCACGCCCGCGTCGTTTGAGCCTTCCATCGACTATGTCGTGACCAAAATCCCGCGTTTCGCATTTGAAAAATTCCCTGCCGCAGACGACCGCCTGACCACTCAGATGAAATCGGTAGGCGAAGTGATGGCGATGGGCCGTACCATTCAAGAAAGCTTCCAAAAAGCCCTGCGCGGCTTGGAAACAGGCTTGTGCGGCTTCAATCCGCGCAGCGAAGACAAAGCGGAAATCCGCCGCGAACTGGCCAACCCGGGCCCTGAGCGTATGCTTTTTGTAGCAGATGCGTTCCGTGCAGGCTTCACACTGGAAGAAATCCACGAAATCTGCGCCATCGATCCTTGGTTCTTGGCGCAAATCGAAGACTTGGTGAAAGAAGAAAAATCGGTTTCAGACGGCCAGTTGCAAGATTTGGATTACGCCGCTTTACGCCGTCTGAAACGCAAAGGCTTCTCTGACAAACGTTTGGCACAATTGTTGAACGTAAGTGAAAAAGAAGTCCGCGAACACCGCTATTCGCTGAAACTGCATCCGGTTTACAAACGCGTCGATACCTGTGCCGCCGAGTTTGCCACCGAAACCGCCTACCTCTACTCCACTTACGAAGAAGAATGCGAATCCCGTCCTTCCGATCGTAAAAAAGTGATGATTCTCGGCGGTGGTCCAAACCGTATCGGCCAAGGTATTGAATTTGACTACTGCTGCGTTCATGCTGCACTCGCCCTGCGCGAATCCGGTTTTGAAACCATCATGGTCAACTGCAACCCCGAAACCGTGTCCACCGACTTCGACACCAGCGACCGCCTATACTTCGAGCCGCTGACATTGGAAGACGTATTGGAAATCGTCCGCACCGAAAACCCATGGGGCGTGATTGTGCATTACGGCGGCCAAACCCCGCTCAAACTGGCCAACGCATTGGTGGCAAACGGCGTGAACATCATCGGCACATCTGCCGACAGCATCGACGCCGCCGAAGACCGCGAACGCTTCCAAAAAGTGTTGAACGACTTAGGTCTGCGTCAACCGCCTAACCGCATCGCCCACAACGAAGAAGAAGCCCTCGTTAAAGCCGAAGAAATCGGTTATCCGTTGGTTGTCCGTCCTTCTTACGTACTCGGCGGCCGCGCCATGCAGATTGTTCACTCTGCCGAAGAGTTGCAAAAATACATGCGCGAAGCCGTACAAGTTTCCGAAGACAGCCCTGTATTGCTCGACTTCTTCTTGAACAACGCCATCGAAGTGGACGTAGACTGCGTTTCAGACGGCCAAGATGTCGTTATCGGCGGCATCATGCAACACGTCGAACAAGCAGGTATCCACTCCGGCGACTCCGGCTGCTCATTGCCTCCATACTCTTTGGACGAAGAAATTCAAGACGAAATCCGCCGTCAAACCAAAGCCATGGCATACGCACTGGGCGTGGTCGGCTTGATGAACGTACAGTTTGCCGTACAAGACGGCGTGGTCTTCGTACTGGAAGTAAACCCACGCGCCAGCCGTACCGTACCGTTCGTATCCAAAGCCACCGGTGTACCGCTCGCCAAAGTCGGCGCACGCGTGATGGCAGGCATTTCGCTGAAAGAGCAAGGCGTAGAAAAAGAAGTCATCCCGGACTTCTACGCCGTTAAAGAAGCCGTGTTCCCATTCATCAAATTCCCAGGTGTGGACACCATTCTCGGCCCTGAAATGCGCTCTACCGGCGAAGTCATGGGCGTAGGCGCAAGCTTCGGCGAAGCCTACTTCAAAGCCCAACTCGGCGCAGGCGAACGCTTGAGCACAACAGGCAAAGTGTTCCTCGCCGTACGCGACGAAGACAAACCGCTCATCGTCAAAACCGCACAAAACTTCCAAGCACTCGGCTACGGTGTCTGCGCCACTCGCGGTACCGCCGAATACTTGAAAGAACACGGCATCATCGTGCAAGCGGTCAACAAAGTGCAGGAAGGCCGCCCACACATCGTGGACGCAATTAAAAACGGCGAAATCGCACTGGTGGTCAACACCGTCGGCAGCACAGTACAATCTGTTACCGACAGCCACAGTATCCGCCGCACCTCCCTCACCCAACGCGTACCGCAATACACCACCATCGCCGGCGGCGAAGCCATGAGCGAAGGCGCAAAAAGCCGCGAACACTTGGGCGTGTACAGCGTACAGGAATTGCATGGCCGTCTGAAAAACAAAGCCTAATCAATCCTATCGGATTTAAATAGCTAAAAGGCCGTCTGAAACCTGATTGCTCAGTTTCAGACGGCCTTTTCATATTTCAAATTCCAACCGTCTGTCCATCAAAACAACCTTTTCTGCCATCTCCAAACAAGCAATAGCAACATGAAATATAATTTCGTTATTGATTGGATTCATACGACAAAATTGTTGTTTTTTCATCATAATCCAAAAATATCGAGTTTAACGCCTATTCTCCTTGCTTTATAATGGCCGTCTGAAATAAAAATACAATTAAAGCAGAAGCATGTCTTTGCAACTTAAGCAGATTTGCATAATTAAATATATGCTTTAATCATAATAATGATAAAATAATACGGCTTTCCTCTAAATTAAAGGGAAAACTGCACAAGAAACGGAAAATAAAATGAGTGTCGGATTATTGCGTGTTTTGGTTCAAAGCCAGACCATCTCAAATCAACAAGCGGAACATTACAACAACCTTTTACAATCAGGCAAAGAAATCCTGCCCAACCTGTTTTCAGACGGCATCATCTCCCCTAAAGCTTTGGGGGAGTTAGTTGCGCGCGTATTCAGCTATCCCCTTTTGGATTTGCACTACTACCCGCGCAATAATGTAGTCAGCGACATTCTGACGGAAGAGCAAATGGTGCAAAACCGTTGCATTCCGATTTTCAAACGCGGACGCAAGGTTTATTTCGCCGTATCCGATCCAACCCAAATCCAAAACTTTCAAAAAATCGCTTTTGCTTCAGGTTTAAGTGTCGACTTGGTCGTAGTTCCCGACGACCAGCTCAGCTCATTGCTGGAATGGCTGGGTCAACGTTCGACAACCATTCTGAAAGAAATCAACGACGAACATGAAGCAACGCAGCAATCGCAATCGCTTTATATCGACAATGAAGAAGCTGAAGACGGCCCTATCCCCCGTTTCATCCACAAAACCTTATCCGATGCCCTGAACGCGGGCGCATCGGACATCCACTTTGAATTCTACGAACAAATGGCGCGCGTCCGTTTCCGTGTGGACGGGCAATTGCGTGAAGTCGTACAGCCGCCTGTCGCCGTACGCGGCCAGTTGGCATCGCGTATCAAAGTGATGGCGCGTTTGGATATTTCCGAAAAACGTATTCCGCAAGACGGCAGAATTCAAATTGCCTTCCATAAACACGGCCGTCCGATTGACTTCCGTGTCAGCACTTTGCCGACATTGTTTGGCGAAAAAGTGGTGATGCGTATCCTAAATTCCGATGGTACATCGCTCAATATCGACCAGCTCGGTTTGGAGCCTTTCCAAAAAGAAATGCTGCTGGAAGCCATCAACCGCCCTTACGGCATGGTATTGGTTACCGGTCCGACAGGTTCGGGCAAAACCGTTTCGCTCTATACCTGCCTGAGTATTTTGAACACAGAAGATGTGAATATTTCAACGGCAGAAGATCCGGCCGAGATTAACCTGCCAGGCGTCAACCAAGTCAACGTCAATGAAAAACAAGGCCTGACGTTTGCTGCCGCACTCCGATCCTTCTTGCGTCAAGATCCTGATATTATTATGGTCGGTGAGATTCGTGACTTGGAAACCGCCGACATCGCCATTAAAGCCGCCCAAACCGGCCACATGGTTTTCTCTACCCTGCATACCAATAATGCACCAGCCACGCTGTCCCGCCTTTTGAACATGGGTGTTGCGCCTTTCAACATCGCCAGCTCGGTCAGCCTGATTATGGCGCAAAGGTTGTTGCGCAGACTGTGTCCAAACTGCAAACGCGAAGTTGAGCGCCCGCCGGTTCCAGCATTGAAAAAAGCCGGCTTTACCGATGCAGACTTGGCTCAAGATTGGAAACTCTACCGCCCGGTTGGCTGCGACAGCTGCCGCGGCAAAGGCTTTAAAGGCCGCATCGGTATTTATGAAGTCATGCCGGTCAGCGATGAAATGCAAAAAGTCATTATGAACAACGGTACAGAAGTTGATATCATGAACATGGCCTATCAGGAAGGCATGGTAGACTTGCGTCGTGCCGGCCTCATGAAAGTCATGCAAGGCCTGACCTCGTTGGAAGAAGTGACTGCTCATACCAATGACTAAACTGCCATATTTTCGAAAATTAAAATAAAGCGGTACGGGGAAACAGTCCGCTTTATTTCTTACAAACAAGGGATAACTCATGGCTCAAGCAGAGCAAAAAAGAAGTCTGTTCGGCTCAAGAAGCAAAGGCAAGCGTTTTACATTTGAAGGAAAAAATACCGAGACCGAACGTCTTGTCCGTGGTGAAGTAGTTGCCAAAGACGAAGAAGAAGCACGCAAAAAACTCCAACGCAGAGGCATTCGCCCTTTGCGTATCAGCAAAGTTAAAACCGCACGCAAACGCCGTATTACCCAAGAAGACATCACGGTGTTTACGCGCCAACTGGCAACGATGATGAAGGCAGGCTTGCCGCTGATGCAGGCTTTTGAAATCGTTGCTCGCGGCCACTCCAATCCGAGCATGACCGAAATGCTGATGCAGGTTCGCTCCGATGTCGAACAAGGTAGCGCATTAGGCAAATCATTCTCCAAATATCCAAAATATTTCGACCGCTTCTATTGCAATCTGGTCAGCGCAGGCGAGTCCGGCGGCGTATTGGAAAGCTTATTGGACAAACTGGCTGTCTATAAAGAAAAAACCCAAGCCATTAAGAAAAAAGTCAAAACCGCACTGACCTATCCGATTGCCATTATCGTGGTGGCGATTGCGCTTATCTTCATCATGATGATGTTTGTGCTACCTGCCTTTAAAGAAGTTTATGCCAATATGGGTGCAGAGTTACCAAGCCTTACCCAACTTGTCATGAACTTGTCTGATTTATTCGTCGACTACGGCTGGATTATGATCATCCTTTTGATTGTTTCGGCCTTCGGCCTGTACAAACTCCATGAAAAATCGCCTACTTTCCAAAAACGAATCGATGCTTTGATTTTGAGACTGCCTGTTTTTGGCACCATCGTCCGAAAAGCGACCATCGCCCGTTGGGCGCGTACGACTTCCACCCTCTTCGCAGCCGGCGTTCCTTTGGTGGAAGTATTAGATTCAGTTGCAGGCGCATCCGGCAATATTCTCTATGAAGAAGCCACTCAAGATATTCGAGCCAAGGTAACCCAAGGCCTGTCGCTAACATCCAGTATGCAAAGTACAGATATGTTCCCAAATATGGTGATCCAAATGGCAGCCATCGGCGAAGAGTCAGGCTCTTTGGACGATATGCTGAACAAAGCAGCCGAATTCTACGAAGATGAAGTAGACAACTCCGTCTCCCGCTTATCTGCCTTGATGGAGCCTATCATCATGGTGGTATTGGGTTCGCTCATCGGTATCTTGCTGATTGCCATGTATCTGCCTCTGTTTAACTTGGGTAATGTCGTAGGTTGATATGCTTGATAGTATTTACTCTGCCATCGACGCCCTCTCCGTTCTTGCGCCATTCGCTATTCCTTTAGCCGTTATTTTGGGATTACTGATTGGCAGCTTTCTGAACGTTGTTATTTATCGCACGCCGATAATGATGGAACGCGAATGGACACAATTTTCTAAAGAGCATTTGGGCATCGAGCTGAAAGACGAAGAAAAACAGCCATTTAATCTGCGCAAACCGGATTCACGCTGCCCCAAATGCAAAAGCCCAATCAAACTTTGGCAAAACATCCCCATCCTCAGCTATGTTTTCCTGGGAGGAAAATGCCACTCCTGCAAAACCGCTATCGGCATACGCTATCCGCTGATTGAGCTGCTGACAGGTGTCTTATTCGGTATTGTCGCATGGCAATACGGCTGGTCATGGGCAACTATTGGCGGATTCATTCTGACTGCCATATTGATTGCGCTGACCTTTATCGATGCCAATACTCAATATTTACCCGACAGCCTGACTCAGCCCCTAATTTGGATCGGCCTGCTGTTTAATCTGAATGATACATTCGTGCCCCTGCATTCAGCCGTTTTAGGCGCAATCGCAGGCTATATGAGCCTTTATACTTTATGCGCCGTCTATAAACTTCTGACCGGTAAAATCGGCATGGGCAATGGCGACTTCAAACTTTTGGCTGCGCTTGGTGCATGGCTGGGCGTAGGAATTTTGCCTGTTCTGATCTTCATGGCTGCCTTAGTCGGGCTGGTGGGCGCACTCATCGCCCGTGTCGGCAAAGGCCAATATTTTGCTTTTGGTCCCAGTCTTGCTGTGGCAGGATGGATTATTTTGGTTGCCAATGCACCTATTACCCAACTGGTACAATGGTGGCTCGTACAATCAGGATTCCGATAATGACATTATGGATAGGCTTGACCGGCGGTATCGGTAGTGGCAAATCATCTATCGCCCAAATGTTTGCCGAACTTGGCGTACCCATTATCGATGCTGATGCCATCAGCCGCTCACTGACCGCTGAAAACGGCGAAGCCCTTCCTGCCATCCGCCAGCTTTTCGGGGATGAGGTTTTTGATCATAAAGGCCGTCTGAATCGTATGGCTTTACGGGAAGAAGTTTTCAGACGGCCTCAATCTAAAAAACAACTGGAAAACCTGCTTCTGCCATTAATCTTAAACAAAATCCAACAGCAGAAACAAAAACTTGCCTCATCCGCCTACGGCATTGTCGATGTACCGCTTTTGATTGAGAATCCGGCATTTAAAGCGGAGACCGACCGTATTTTGGTTGTAGATGTTCCAGAGTCCGTCCAAATCAAACGCGTACACCAGCGCAATGGTTTTTCAGAAGAACAAACGCGTCAAATCATGGCCACCCAAGCTTCTCGACGTGACAGACTGCTGCATGCCGACGATGTATTGGACAATACCCATAGCATGGAAGAAGCAAAAATCAAGGTTGCCCATTTGCATCAATACTATCAATCCATTGCAAAAACTCTGAAAGAAACTGCATGACCGCTCCTGTTGTAAAATGTCCGACCTGCCACAAAAAAGTCGTTTGGAACACCGACAGCCCCTACCGCCCTTTCTGCAGCAAACGGTGTAAACTCATTGATTTAGGCGAATGGGCGCAAGAAAAATACACTGTTTCTTCAGAAGACGACCCTTTTTCAGACCTATTGAACAGCAAATAACCTACGCCGCTTCCTTCAGCCTATCCAAAACAAGCTCAAAACAGTAAAATACCCTCTTTATTCCAATCTATTCCATCCACCATGCTCACCTTCCAACAAATTATTTTCAAATTACAAAACTACTGGGCAGACAAAGGCTGCACCGTTATCCAACCTTTCGATATGGAAGTCGGTGCCGGTACTTCGCATCCAGCCACCTGCCTGCGCGCATTAGGCCCGGAGCCTTGGTTTGCCGCTTACGTTCAACCCAGCCGCCGCCCCAAAGACGGCCGCTATGGCGACAACCCCAACCGCCTGCAACACTACTATCAATTCCAAGTTGCGCTCAAACCAGCTCCCGCCAATATTCAAGACCTATACCTCGACTCCCTGCGCGAATTGGGTATCGACCCTAAAGTACACGACATCCGCTTTGTCGAAGACGACTGGGAAAACCCTACTCTCGGCGCTTGGGGTTTGGGTTGGGAAGTTTGGCTCAACGGTATGGAAGTAACCCAATTCACCTACTTCCAACAAGTCGGCGGTATCGACTGCTCCCCTGTACTTGGTGAAATCACCTACGGTATCGAGCGTCTCGCCATGTATTTGCAAGGCGTAGAAAACGTGTACGACCTCGTTTGGGCAAAAACCCTTGATGGTAACATCGTCACTTACGGCGACGTTTATCATCAAAACGAAGTCGAACAATCCACCTACAACTTCGAATACAGCGATGCCGATTGGCTCTTGCGCCAATTCAACAACTACGAAGAACAAGCTAAACGCCTGCTTGCAGTTGAAGACACCAGTCTTGCCCTACCTGCTTACGAGCTTGTACTCAAAGCCGGCCACACGTTCAACCTCTTGGATGCACGCGGCGCCATTTCCGTTACCGAGCGCGCAACCTACATCGGCCGCATTCGTGCACTGAGCCGTATCGTTGCGCAAAAATTCGTTGAAAGTCGCGAGAAACTGGGCTTCCCATTACTTAAAAACCAATAAGCCCTCACATACATGCCACGCCGCCCTTTGATACATTCAAGTGGCGGCGTTTCTATTTTCAGACGGCCTTAACGTCGATGCCATCGCAAACACTTCCTGCCTGCTTTCAGGTAAAATAAGCCCTTTATTACATAAACCGTCTGAAAACATGAGTTCATCCTCTTCTGCAAAAACGCCCTTTTTCTTACTTTCCCTCGTTGCCATCATTCTTGACCAACTGAGCAAATGGGAAATCTTGAAACACTTTACCGAAGGCGAACGCCTCAATATCATTCCAGACTTTTTTGACCTGACGCTTGCCTATAATCCAGGCGCGGCATTCAGCTTTTTGGCAGACCAAGGCGGCTGGCAAAAATTCTTCTTTTTAGGTCTGGCCGTCGTCATCAGCCTGTATTTGGCCCGTGCCATCTGGCGCGATGAGTTTGGACGCTGGGGCAAACTGGGGGCAGCCATGATTATCGGCGGCGCAATTGGCAATGTGGTTGACCGTCTGATTCACGGCCACGTTGTCGATTTTCTGCTTTTCTATTGGCAAAACTGGTTCTACCCCGCATTTAACATTGCCGACAGCTTTATCTGCGTTGGCGCAGTTTGCTTGGTAATAGACGGTTTGCTGCACAAAAAAACACCTTCAAACGACACAAAGGCCGTCTGAAAACGGAACGCACATGACTCAAAAAACCATTATCCTTGCCAATCCCCGCGGCTTCTGTGCCGGTGTTGACCGTGCCATCAGCATTGTTGAACGTGCACTCGAAGAATTCGGCGCGCCCATTTACGTCCGCCATGAAGTCGTTCACAACAAATTCGTCGTGGACAATCTGCGGGCAAAAGGTGCCGTCTTTGTCGATGACTTGGCGGATGTCCCAAAGGGTGCCACACTGATTTACTCTGCTCACGGCGTATCCAAAGCCGTACAGGAAGAAGCGGCACAACGTGGTTTCCGCGTTTTTGATGCCACCTGCCCTCTGGTCACCAAAGTTCATAAAGAAGTAGCCCGCCTCGATGAGCAAGATTACGAAATCATCATGATCGGCCACAAAGGCCACGTCGAAGTAGAAGGTACAATGGGACAGTTGCCCCCGGGTAAAATGTTTTTGGTTGAGACAGTGGAAGATGTAGCCGGACTGAACATCAAAAATCCTGACAAACTTGCCTACGTCAGCCAAACCACTTTATCGGTGGACGAAACCAAAGACATTATTGCTGCTTTAAACCAACGCTTCCCCAATATCCGCAATCCGCACAAAGAAGATATCTGCTACGCCACAACCAACCGTCAAACTGCCGTTAAAGAATTGGCGGAAGAATGCGATATTGTGATTGTTGTCGGCTCGCCCAACTCTTCCAACAGCAACCGCTTACGTGAAGTAGCCGCATTGCGAGGAGTTGATGCCTATATGGTCGATAATGCTTCCTACCTGAAAAAAGAATGGTTTGAAAACAAAACCAAGGTCGGTGTCACTGCCGGGGCATCTGCGCCCGAAGTCTTGGTTCGAGAAGTCTTACAAACCATTCAAGACTGGGGACACGAGACCATACGCGAAGGAGAAGGTGCGGAAGAAAGCATTGTATTTGTCTTACCCAAAGAGTTGCGTCGTGAGGGTGAAAACAAGCAAATTCTCAATAAAGGGTAAGTTTGTTATTTGCCTTATTTGAACTTAAGGCCGTCTGAAAACTTTCAGACGGCCTTAAGTTTATTTTACTCATAAAAAAGACCTGCCTTAAAAGCAGGTCTTTTCATACATGATCCTGATTATTTATCAGAAGTATGTTGCTGACGGCGCAAGATAGCTGGAATTTCAAAGTCATCCAGTACAGACTGGTTGCTGAAATCAGCAGCAGTCAGATTCATAGAACGGATATTGCGGTTGGTACGAACCAGGCTTTCAGCACTACTTTGGCTTTGAGCTTGAGGTGCTTCTTCCGCACCGCGTACCAATTGTTGGGTACGGGCAGCAGCACGCAGTTGGTTGTCAGTACCGTTTTCTTTCAAGCCGGTAGCAATAATGGTAATACGGATAGCATCTTCGCTCATGCTCTCGTCTTCGGCAGCACCAAATTTGCATTCCACTTCAGGGTGTGCATTTTGGTTGACGATACGCATAATCTCGTTGAACTCAGACATTTTCAGGCAACCAGGAGCAGTGGTAATGTTTACCAATACACCGCGTGCGCCATCCAAAGTAACGTTATCCAAGAGCGGGCTGGAGATAGCTTGATCGGTAGCCAAACGGGCACGGTCGATACCTTGCGCGAAACCTGAACCCATCATGGCGATACCGCGATTGCTCATCACGGTTTTCACGTCGGCGAAGTCCAAGTTGATCATGTCGCTCGGGCAAGTCACCACTTCGGAAATACCGGCAACAGCATCACGCAGTACATTGTCGGCCGCACGGAAAGCTTCACGCATGGTCACGTCTTCGCCCAAGGCAGTCATCAATTTGTCGTTAGGGATAATAATCAGGGAATCGACACGCTCTTTGAGCTGATCCAAACCTGCTTGAGCGATATGTACGCGTTTGCCTTCGTAAGCAAACGGACGGGTTACAACCGCAACGGTCAGGATACCCATTTCTTTAGCGATTTCAGCCACAACAGGAGCAGAGCCGGTACCTGTACCGCCACCCATACCGGTCGTGATGAACAGCATGTTTGCACCACGGATAGCATCTTCGATGGCTTCACGATCTTCTTGAGCAGCGGCGCGGCCAATTTCAGGATTTGCACCGGCACCTAAACCGCGAGTCAGGTTTGTACCCAATTGAATGCGTTTAGCCGCATTGTTTTTAGCCAATGATTGCGCATCGGTATTGGCACTGATGAACTCAACACCATGAATAGTGTTGGCAACCATGTTGTTGATGGCATTACAGCCGCCACCACCCAAACCGATAACTTTAATAACAGCAGGGCTCGTTGCTGATTCTGCTACGTCGTAAACAAATTCCATTCAATAATCCTCCGCGCCCCGCTTTATAAGGACGGTTCAAAAATAACTCATTATCCGTATTATATAAGAAGTATTCAGATACTGGCAAAAATCTTCTTACCATTCGGCTGTCGGCGTTATATTTTTACTACATTTTTTAACAGAAAATATACAAGTTTTAAATTATTCACTTGGCAATTATTTAAAACTGTTTAATTCCACTTAAATATTCAGGACAAACGGTTGCTGCACCGCCTGCCCTGAAAACTTTTATCAGAAATTATCTCTGAAGAATCTTTGGATTTTTTCCCACAGACCCATTTTTTTGCCTGAATCATTCAGTGCAATCGCACCGGTTCGGCTGGTTTGCTCACCCTCTTCGGCAGCATAGGCCGTCTGAAGCAGGCCGATCGCTGTTGAATAGCGTGGATTACGAATACGCTCGGATACGCCGCCCATTTCTTGTGGAACACCGATACGCGCCGGCAGGTTGAAGACTTCTTCCGCCAACTCAACAATACCGGTCAACATAGAAGCACCGCCGGTCAAAACGATACCGGAAGTCAGCACTTCTTCTGGGAAACCGGAGCGGCGCAATTCGTTCAGCGTCAACTCCAAAATTTCTTCTACACGCGGGCCGATGATTTCAGCCAATACACGACGTGAAATTTGACGTGATTGACGGTCGCCAACACTAGGAACTTCAATCATTTCATCCAAGCCGTCCATAGTCGGAATAGCAGCACCGTAATGGATTTTGATGTACTCGGCTGCACTGTGCGGCGTACGCAAGGCTTGAGCCAAGTCTTTGGTAATCAAATCGCCGGCAACAGGAATAACCGCAGTATGACGGATGGCGCCATTGGTATAAACCGCGATGTCGGTTGTACCGCCACCGATATCGATGACGCACACGCCCAAATCTTTTTCGTCTTCAGTCAAAACGGCGTGACCGCTTGCCAAAGGCTGAAGCATGATTTGATCCATTTGCAGGCCGCAACGTTGGATACATTTTTGGATATTTTGCAAAGCAGTGTTCGCACCGGTGATGATGTGTACACGGGTATCCAAACGCACGCCGCTCATGCCGATAGGCTCTTTCACACCGGGTTGGTTGTCGATGATGTACTCTTGAACCACGGTATGTAAGATATTGTGATCAGGCGGAATATTGATGGCTTTGGCTGTTTCGATGGCACGATCGATGTCGGCTTGCGATACTTCGCCATCTTTAATTTTGACCACGCCTTGTGAATTCAGGCTGCGGATATGGTTACCGGCAATACCGGTGACAACGTGGGAAATTTTGGTATCTGCCATCAGCTCGGCATCTTCTACCGCCTGACGAATGGCTTGCGCGGTAGCGTCGATATTGGTCACCATACCTGCACGCAGGCCGCGTGAAGGGCTTTGACCCAAGCCAACAATGTGGATTTCGTTATCTTCCCGAATCTCGCCGATTAAGGCGATGACCTTGGACGTACCAATGTCTAAGGCACTGATATATTTATTTTGTTGTTGTTCCATAATTGCTCGTTCGCTATGTTGTCTGACTGACGGTTTGATTATTTTTGAAACAAGATTGCTTCACGTCTAATCGGCTATTCACTCTCGGAAGGGTTTTCAGACGGCCTGTAACGGACTGAAAAACCATCCTTATAACGCATATCGACATACTCGATACGACTTTGTTTTTTACGCAGCAGCGATGGCCAAATCTGGACAAACTGCTGCAAACGTTTGATTTCGTTTTCACGCCCCAAGCGCACGGTAATGCCGTTGTTCAATACAAGCAACCATGCCGACCGCGGCGTGTAGATCAATTCTTTGATAGTCAGTTTCAACGGACTCAAAATACCGGAAAAGTCCGCATAATGTTTGACCATGTCTTTGCCTGTCCCCTGCTGCCCTTCAAATATAGGCAGGTCCTGTTTCAGACTTGCGGCAAACACATTGCCCTTACTGTCCACCAAGCCGCCAGCGCGCCAATGCGCAACCGGCACACGCTCGGTCAGGATAATTTCCACGGTTTCCGGAAAACGGCGGCGTACCATTGCCGAGTCAATCCAAGGCAATTCCTGAAAAGCGGCCTGCGCCGAATCAATATCGGCGCGGAACATATTACCCCTGATATGCTCTCGTGCAACGGTTTGCAATTCTTTGTTGGAAGCATATTTCAGCTTACCCTGAATGGCAATCTGTTTCACAGGAAAATATTTGGAATTGTAAAGCCAAGCTATGCCCGAACCTATCAGTAGAAAGGTCATCAGCACCAATAGCCGGCGGGTCAGCCGACCCAATGCGCCTGCATCATCCCACATGAGCGGTCTTCAAAATCTCAATACATAAATCAGCAAAATCTACGCCGGTATGGGCTGCAGATTTTGGCACCAAACTGTGGCTGGTCATACCGGGCAAGGTATTGATTTCCAAAAGATACAGCTTACCGTCCGTATCTTTTAGGAAGTCCACGCGCGAACAACCGTCCGCACCAATCGCCTGCGCGCCACGCACGGCCAGTTCGCGCATCAGGTTTTCCTCATCCTCACTCAAATCTTCCGACGGGCATTGATAAACCGTATCGTCGCGGTTGTATTTAGCCTCGTAGTCGTAAAACTCAGTAGCTGGAATAATATGAATGCTCGGCAGGCCTTTGCCGTTCAATACCGGGCAAGAATACTCGCCGCCTCCGATAAAGCGTTCGGCAATAATTTCACCCTGCAAATGTTTCAATTCTTCGTAAACGCTTTTCAGACGGCCTTTTTCTTTTACTTTTACCACACCGACGCTGCTGCCTTCCGCGGCAGGTTTCACAAACATCGGCAGGCCCAATTTTTCTTCAACAGCATCAAAGTCGCTGTCGTCATGCAATACAGCAAACTCAGGAACAGGCAAACCCACGGCCTGCCAAATCAGTTTGCAGCGGTATTTGTCCATACCCAGCGCGGAAGCGGCCACACCACTGCCGGTGTAAGGAATACCCATCAGTTCCAACGCGCCTTGAACCGCGCCATCTTCGCCGAAAGTACCGTGCAGAATATTGAAGGCCGTCTGAAAACCTTGTGTTTTCAATTCAGACAACGGAGTTTCTTTGGGGTCGAACGCATGGGCATCGACGCCTTTGCTTTTCAAGGCAGCCAAAATAGCGGCGCCGCTGTCCAGAGAAACTTCGCGCTCGCTAGAGAAGCCGCCCATCAACACGGCCACTTTGCCAAAATTCTGCATAATTTCCACTTTCTTAAATACTGATACAGGCCGTCTGAATATTGTTCAGACGACCTATCTGCCCTCAAAGACCAATATGCCCGTTTATTATGATTGTTTCGACAATTCCACCAATGCAGACGGAACGCGGTTGATGCTGCCGGCACCCATATTCAACACAACATCGCCGTCCTGCAAAACATTCAGCAGCATTTGCGGCAAGTCGGCAACGTTTTCGCAGTAAATCGGCTCAAGTTTGCCCAATATGCGGATGGCGCGTGCCAAGGCGCGGGAATCGGCTGCGGCAATCGGCTCTTCGCCTGCGGCATAAACTTCGGTCAACACCAGCGCATCAACGGTATTGAGGACTTTGGTGAAATCTTCGAACAAATCACGTGTGCGGGTATAGCGGTGTGGTTGGAAAGCCAAGACCAAACGTTTTTCAGGGTATGCACCGCGCGCAGCGGAAAGGGTTGCTGCCATTTCAACAGGATGATGGCCATAATCGTCCACCAGCAAAGCAGTTCCGCCGTTTGGTAATTTAATGTCGCCATATTTTTGGAAGCGGCGACCGACACCTTCAAAGCCGAGCAAGCCTTTTTGAATGGCTTCAACCGATGCGCCAACTTCCAGCGCAACGCCGATAGCCGCCAACGCATTGAGGACGTTGTGGCGGCCGGGCATATTCAAAACAACTTCAAACGGCTCTTGCTCGTGTCCTTTCATTTGAACATGAACGGTAAATTTCATTTGCGCGCCGACGTTTTCAATATTGGTCGCATAGATATCGGCAGTATCGTCCAAGCCGTAAGTGGCGTAAGGTTTGCTAATTTTCGGTAAAATCGCGCGGACGTGTTCGCTGTCGATACACAGAAAGGCTTTGCCGTAGAACGGCATACGGTGGATAAAATCGACAAACGCCTGATGCAGTTTCTCAACGCTGTGGCCGTAAGTGTCCATGTGGTCTTCGTCGATATTGGTCACGACGGACATAATCGGCGTCAGATACAGGAAAGAGGCATCGGATTCGTCGGCTTCGGCAACAATGTATTCGCCTTTACCCAAACGGGCGTTGGTACCAGCGGCGTTGAGCTTGCCGCCGATAACGAAAGTCGGGTCAAGTCCTGCCGCGCCGAGAATAGAAGCGGTCAGGCTGGTGGTTGTGGTTTTGCCGTGCGTACCGGCAATGGCGATACCATCGCGGAAGCGCATCAACTCTGCCAACATCAGCGCGCGCGGAATCACGGGAATCTGCTGTTCCAATGCGGCAACAACCTCAGGATTGTCTTTTTTGACCGCAGTAGAGGTAACAACCACGTCGGCGCCATTGACGTGTTCGGCAGTATGACCTGGGTAAACTTGGATGCCGAGAGCGCTCAAATGCTCGGTAACGGCATTACGCGCCTGATCCGAACCGGAAACTTTAAAGCCCAAATTGTGTAAAACTTCGGCAATACCGCTCATGCCGACGCCGCCGATTCCGACAAAATGGATGTTGGTCACTCGATTTTTCATCATAACGTTGCGTTCCGGTTGGTTTTTAGTGCGTAAAGGCGTTATTTTAAAGGGCTATCCGCTTCTGCGCTATGCTTTTATTGTAAAGGAATTTTAACAAAAGCAATAAAGGCCGTCTGAAACGCCGTTAATCAACTTTTCAGACGGCCTTGAATCGAAGTCTGCCTGCTTATTCGGTACAAGAGATGGCAACTTCCACCACATCGTCCGCGCTGTGCGGCAACGCCAGCGTACGGGCATTTTTCGCCCATTTCAGGCATTTTTCACGGTTTAATCCGCCGAGGATTTCGGCCAGTTTTTCTGCCGTCAGTTGGGTTTGCGGCAGCAGCAAACCAGCTTCGGCCTGCACCATAAAGCGCGCATTGGCTGTTTGATGATCGTCCACTGCGTGCGGATATGGCACCAGCAATGCACCCAAACCTGCAGCCGTCAACTCGGCAATCGTCAGCGCGCCGGCACGGCAAATCACCAAATCGGCATCGCGGTAGGCAGATACCATATCGGTAATAAATTCAACGCACTCGGCTTGCACACCCAATGCATCATAATCCGCCTGCAGGTTACCCAATTTATTGCGGCCGGACTGATGATACATTTGCGGACGGGCAGCCTCAGGCAATAATGCCAAAGCTTGCGGAACGGTTTTGTTCAACACATCCGCACCCAAACTGCCGCCGACCACCAAGATTTTCAGACGACCTTCACGCCCTTGGAAGCGTTCGGCAGGCTCAGGCAGGTTGGCAATATCCGCGCGGACGGGGTTGCCGACCAAACCGCCTTCGTGACTGAACGCTTTCGGGAAAGCGTATAACACCCGTTTCGCCCAGCGCGACAGTTGGCGGTTGGACAAACCTGCCACGGCATTTTGCTCGTGAATCACAATCGGCACACCGCACAGTTTTGCCGCCAAACCGCCGGGGAAGGTAACGAAACCGCCAAAACCGATAACACACTCGACACGGTGTTTCTTAATAATCTGCTGCGCCGCACGGACGGTTTTATACAGCGTAAACGGCAACATCAGCTTGCGCTTAATACCGTTGCCACGAATACCTTTAATGGCCAGCGTTTCCAAGCGTATGCCGTATTGCGGCACGATACGCTCTTCCATCGAATCCTGACTGCCCAGCCAAATCACATGATGGCCGTGCTTTTGCAGCGACTCGGCAACCGCCAATGCAGGGAAAATATGGCCGCCCGTACCGCCGGCCATCAGCATAAAAGTTTTACCGCTCATGGTTTTACTCCACCGAATAACCGCGCATTTTTTGGCGGTTTTCATAATCAATGCGCAATAACAAAGTAACGCACACCAGCATGATAAAGACAGCCGAACCGCCGTAAGACATAAACGGCAAAGTCAGACCTTTAGTAGGCAGGATACCGATGTTTACACCGATATTGAAGAAACTTTGAATACCAATCCAAATACCGATACCGTTGGCAATATACGCGCTGAACATCAAGCCCGAATCACGCGCCTGCTTGCCGATGGAAAACGCGCGCCACACCAGCCAGCCGTAGCAGAACACCAAAACCAGCATCCCGACAAAGCCAAATTCTTCACCGATAACGGCAAAAATAAAGTCCGTATGCGCTTCAGGCAGGTAGAAACGTTTTTCCAAACTTGCACCCAAGCCCTCGCCAAACCAGCCGCCGCGCGCAATCGCCATCAAGGAATGCGTCAGCTGATAGCCTTTACCCAAAGGATCGCTCCAAGGGTCCAAAAACGCCGCCACACGCGCCATACGGTAAGGTGCGGCCAAAATCAACAAGCCCATACCGCTCACAACGGTCGCCACCAATACGGCAAAATACTTCCACGGAAAACCTGCCAAAAACAGCATACCCATGGTAATCACGACAATCACGACAAACGAGCCAAAGTCCGGCTGACCCATAATCAAAACCAAACCGACCGCCACCAACATAATCGGCAGAATCAAAGTCTTAAACTTGCGGAAGCGTTCCTTTACCCTTACCCACGCGTCACTTTTAAAAGGGCTGCACACCAAATCGCCAATACCGGTAAACAAAGACGACCAACCCAAAGAATCCAAATCGCGCAACATTTCTTCACGGCGCGTAAACAGGCTGGACAAATACAAAACCGTTGCCAATTTGAAAAATTCAGTCGGTTGCAAGTTGAGCGGCCCGATATGAATCCAGCGCGTCGCGCCATTAATCTCACGGCCGACAAACAAAACCAGCAACAACAGCAAACCTGAAACAGCAAAATAAAACGGAATAATCCGCCGCCAGAAACTCATCTTCAGCAGGAAAAGCGGCAAGCATATAGCCACTGTAAACAGGATAAACATTGCCTGTTTGGACACAAAAGAAAACTGGCTGCCCCCTTCCGATGCTGCATACGCAATAGAAGCCGAATAAATCATAATCAGGCTGAAGACCGTCATTAAGACGACCATCCACAAGAGAGAAACATCAAACTTCCGACCATCGCGCGCAATCGGCCGGTCAAGCATTTTGGAAAGACTAATCATGAAAACATCCGTAACGGCTTGAATAAAATATTCAGACGGCCTGCAAATGGGCAAGAGGCCGTCTGAAAAAATGAATTAACGTTATTTTAAAGGTTTATTTCCAAACCAACAATTCAGATTCTTTAAAGATGTCGGATTCTGACGTTCTTTGCGCCCTCCCCTACCCTTTGATATCGGCAAAAGGTCGTCTGAAATCGCTTTTATGTTTTCAGATAGCCTTGTATAAATCTTTTCTTCAGGAAATAGGCTACTTTTTATCCCATGCAAACCCTACGCCAACTGCGGTATTTCCGCCCACGGCTGTATCTGTTCCAACTGCGCGGCGAGGCTAAGCAGCGTGTCTTCGCGCCCGTGTGCGGCGGCGAACTGGGTACCGACAGGCAGCCCGTTATGCCGGTAAAGCGGCACGCTCATGGCGGGGTTGCCGCTCATGTTCAGCGGCGACGTATAACCGACGTATTGCAGCGTCGTGGCGGCTTCTTTTTCTAAAAACGGGTTGTTTTTCAACAGAAAACCCAAGCGCAGCGTGCCGAACAGCAGGCGCATGGCTTTTTGTGCGGCGGGCGGCGGCATCATTTCGCCGATTTTCGGCGTGGTGCGCGGGCAGACGGGCGTCATCAACACGTCGTAGCGTGTGAAAAATGCTTTGGCGGCACGTTCCTGCGCCAGCATCACGTCGCGCGCCCATGCCATTTCGCCCGCACTGATTTGCCGACCCTGCACAATCATTGCCCACGTTGTCGGCTCAAGCAGGCAGTGCGGCAGTTTTTGTCCGGTTTCGTATTGATATTGGTAGAACAGTTTTGCCGTTTCGCCCATGACGATGATGCGGGCGGCTCGGTTGAGCTGTTCAGGCGGCGCAAAATCGGGCGTGGCTTCTTCCAATTTGTGTCCCGCGTCTTGCATCAGTTTCAAACTATGGGCGAACGCGGCTTCCGTGCCTTCGTCGTTGCCACCGCCAAACCATGCCTGTTTCCAAAAAGCTATTTTCAGACGACCTGTTTCTTGTTTCAGGCTGCCTGCAAAACCGTTTTCGGGCAGCGGCGGGCAAGCATACAGGGCGCGGGCTTGGGTTTGGGCGGCGATGTCCAGCAAAACCGCGCTGTCGCGTACACTGCGGGTCAACACATGGTCGCATACCAAACCTTGCCATGCCTCCGATGCGTTCGGCGCGTAACTGCTGCGGCCGCGCGTGGGTTTCAGCCCGAACACGCCGCAGTTGTGCGCGGGTAAGCGAATGGAGCCGCCACCGTCGCTGCCGTGCGCTGCGGGTACGACGCCCGAAGCCACTGCCGCCGCCGCGCCTCCGCTGCTGCCGCCCGCGGTGTAATCCAAATGCCACGGATTGCGCGTGATGCCGTAAATTTCGGTTTCGGTAACGGGATACGCGCCCCATTCGGGCGTAGTGGTTTTGCCGAACACGCGCAGCCCCGCATCGAGATAGGCTTGGGTCAAATCGCTGTTTTGTTTGGCAATGTAATGCTGCATCATACGCGAACCCGACCATGTCGGCGCGCCTTCCCAATCCGCCAGCAAGTCTTTGAGCAAAAACGGTACGCCCGCCAGCGGCGTATCGGCATTTTCAGACGACCCCTGCCACGCCGCCGCGCGTTCGCGCAAATCGTGCGCCAACAGATTGAGCTTGGGATTGACTTCATCCAAGCGGTTTAAAGCAGCCTGCAACACTTCATCGGCGGAGACTTCTTTTTTACGGATCAGCTCTGCCAAACCGACGGCATCGTAACGGATGTAGTCTTGAAAATTCATGGGTTTTCCTTTCGGATTGATAAACACACGTTTTGTCGGTCAGGCATAGCTGCCCGCCGCCTCGCCGTTTGCCCGCATAGGCAAATTTTAAGAAACAGTAACACCGGATAAAGGCAAGGAACAAGTTTACCGTTGCTGCAAAAAGGTCGTCTGAAACTGCCTTAACGTTTTCAGACGACCTTTGAGACAATGACACACAAGGTTTACGGTAAAACCAACCCTCTTTTCATCTTTCAGACGGCCTTACAAAGCCTTAAACGCTTCAATAAACACTTCCGAACGGTGCGCATAGCCTTTAAACATATCAAAGCTCGCACAAGCCGGGCTGAGCAACACGATATCGCCCGCTTCGGCTTGGGCGTATGCCGTTTGAACGGCTTCTTCCAAAGTGGCGCAGTCGGTCATATTCAAGCCGCAGCCGTCCAAATCGCGGCGGATTTGCGGCGCATCGACACCAATCAAGAACACACCTTTTGCCTTGCCGGCAAGCGCATCGCGCAGGGGCGTGAAGTCCTGCCCTTTGCCCATGCCGCCCAAAATCACGAAGAGCGGATTTTGCAAACCGGCAATCGCGGCGGCGGTCGCGCCGACATTCGTGCCTTTGCTGTCGTCGATAAACACCACGCCGTTTTTCTCGCCGATTTTTTCCACGCGGTGCGGCAGGCCTTGGAAGGTTTTAACGTGTTCGAGCAATTCATTTCGCGGCAAACCGATAGCCTCACACAAAGCTACGGCAGCCATCACATTGGCGGCGTTGTGCAAACCTTGCAACGGAATGTCTTGCGTGGCAATCAAATCTTCATTGCCTTGTTTCAGTCGGCCTGTCTCGCGTTCCAACCAAAAATCGGCTTGGTGCTCCAATGAAAACCATTTCACCTCGCGCCCGGCACGCTTCATGGCGCGGCAGAACACGTCGTCTGAATTTAAAACCTGCACGCCATCGCCACGGAAAATCTTGGCTTTGGTATGCGCGTAGTCGAGCAAGTCGTCGTAGCGGTCGAGATGGTCTTCGGAAATGTTCAGCACCGTCGCCGCAGTCGGGCGCAGGCTTTCAGTGTTTTCCAGTTGGAAGCTGGAAAGCTCCAACACCCACACGTCCGCCTTTTTGCCTTCGCGCTGCAATTCCGCTTCCAAAACCGGCGTGCCGATATTGCCCGCGATGACAGTATCCAGCCCGCACTTGATGCAGAGATAGCCGACCAAGCTCGTTACCGTCGTTTTGCCGTTGCTGCCGGTAATCGCAATCACCTTGTCGCCGCGGCGGTTCACAATGCCCGCCAGCAATTCGATATCGCCCAACACGCGCCCACCGTTTTGCTTGAACGCCTCGATATCTGGCTGACGCTCGCTGATGCCGGGACTGAGCGCCAAAATATCGAAACCATTATCCAACGCATCTTTCAGACGGCCCGTATAAAACACCAGCCCGTCAAACATCTTACCGATTTGCGACACGCGCTCCGGTTTCAGCTCCGCATCATACGCGGCAACCTCCGCGCCGTTTTTGCGCAGGTAGGCAATCATAGAAATGCCCGTGCCGCCTAGTCCGGCGACGAGGATTTTTTTATTTTGAAAAGTCATTTTGGTTTTGTCCTAAGTTTTTCAGACGGCCTTTGAATAAGGATTCAATATCCTTTCTGATTCAATTCTCGGTAAGCATCGCAACCTCGTTGCAATCCATTATCACAAGCCTTACCAAACCAATCTTTGGCAATCTTATAATTCTGACGAACACCTTCTCCGTTGGCATACATCACACCAAAATTATATTGGGCTTCTGCATATCCTTGCTCTGCCGCCTTACGATACCAATGCACTGCCTGTGCATCATCTTGACGAACTCCTTGCCCTTGATCATACATTATACCCAAATTGAATTGCGCTTGAGCAACACCTTGTTCTGCAGCCTTGTGATACCACCTCACCGCCTGTACATCATCTTGACGAATTCCTTGCCCATTGGCATACATTACACCCAAATTATATTGGGCTTTAGCATGCCCTTGTTCTGCCGCCCTGCCAAACCACTGCACTGCCTGTGCATTGTCTTGACGGACTCCTTGCCCTTGAAGGTACATCATGCCCAAATTAAATTGAGCTTGAGCATCTCCCTGCTCTGCTGCCTTTCTGTACCACTTAATCGCCTCTACATAATCTTGACGTACACCTTCCCCACTCGCATACATATCGCCTAAATTATATTGTGCATCTACATTCCCTTGTTCCGCAGCTTTACGATACCATCCTATAGCCTGTATGTAATCCTGATGCACTCCTTCCCCGTTAGCATATGCCACACCTAAATTATACTGACCTATGGCATCTCCATGACCAGCCGCTCTACGAAACCATTTCAACGCCTTCTCATAGTCTTTGCCAACACCTTGCCCATTAGCATACAGCATACCCAAATTTAACTGAGCATCTGTATTTTCCTGATTCGCAGCCCTATAAAACCATTCCGCAGCCTGAGCATAGTCTTGACTAACACCTTGCCCATTTTGATACAACATACCCAAATTATTTTGAGCTCCAGTATCACCCTGTTCGGCAGCCTTACGATACCATTCTGCCGCCTGTACATAATCTTGACCAACACCTTGCCCCAGCTGATACATTACACCCAAGTTAAATTGAGCTTTAGCATTCTCTTGCTCTGCTGCCTTACGAAACCACTGCACTGCTAGCCTGTTGTCTTGACTAATACCCTGTCCATTCGCATACATTGCTCCAATACTTAATTGAGCTTCTGGATCTCCTTGCTCCGCAGCTCTCAGCATATTCTTAAAATCCGGAATACTTTCAGCTAAAGCTGCCTGCCCTAACCCAAAGCAAGCCATCACACCCATTATTATTTTTTTCACCGAAACCTTCATTTTAAAATCCATTACATTCAAATTATTATTTCTGTTTTATCCTAGTTTTTCAGACGGCCCTTAGCAAAATTTAATATCCTGCCTAATCCAATTTTTGATAAGCATCACAACTTTGCTTGTCTCCATTAGCACAAGCCTTCTTAAACCATTCTTTAGCAACTATTTTACTTTGACGTACACCTTGCCCTTTTAGATACATTACACCTAAATTGTATTGGGCCTCAGAACTTCCTTGCTCCGCTGCTTTACGATACCAATATAAGGCCTGCTTATCATCTTGACGAACACCGAATCCATTATGATAAGCCACGCCAAGATCTGATTGAGCTTTGATATTTTCTTGATCTGCTGCACGATGTAGCCATAGCACCGCCTGTTTAAAATCTTTTTGCACGCCTAAACCATGCATATACCTTGTAGCCACAGTATATTGTGCTTGATTATCTCCCTGCTCCGCCGCCTTTCGATACCATTGGAACGCCTTCTCAGGAGCTTTACCGACACCTAATCCGTTATCATACATAATGGCTAAATTGTATTGGGCATCAAGATACCCTTGTTCTGCCGCCTTTTCATACCATTGAGCTGCTTGATCATAATCTTGTTCAATGCCTTTACCAAAAAAATAGATTGTTCCTAAATCATACTGAGCTTTAGCAAAGCCTTGTGCAGCAGCTTTTTGAAACCAATATTTGGCTTACTCATAATCTTGAGCAACACCTTGTCCCTTATAATATAATCCCCCTAGATTGCTCTGCGCTTCAACATCCCCCTGTTCTGCCGCTCTACGGAACCAATGTTCTGCCTGTTTATAATCTTTGGTAGCCCCTTTCCCCAAGTAATACATCAAACCTAAATTAAATTGGGATGCAGCATTCCCTTGTTTGGCTTCTTGCTCTGTTTCTGCAAAATTTGGGATATCACTTGTATTAGCCATCTGTCCGAATCCAAACAAAGCAACTGCTATTTTTCTTAACCAATTTTTCATTTTACATTCTCTCTTATATTCTTTAATGTCATAGCAGCATTTTCAAACAGACTTAATCTGAAAATTCCTCAAAAAATCTGTTTACACCGTAGCTACTCAAAATCTGCTGCAATTCCGGTGTGCGCACCCATGGGTCAACCGCCATTGGCGGCATAGGCGGTTCGATACCGTCTTCGTTTTGGTTACGACACCAATCTGCCATGGCAAAAACTTGGATTAAAACCGGCTCGGCAAGTGCTTTATCGATGTCCAGTTCGCTCATGGCTTGGGCAAAGCAGGCGATCCATTCGTTGCGGACTTGTACGTTGACGGCAAAAGGCATATGGCGGGCACGCAGTTGGGGATGGCCGTATTTTTCGACAAAGAGTTGTGGACCGCCGAGCCAGCCGCTGAAAAATTCGTAGAGCTTTTCGCGTATCAGGGTCATGTCTTCGCCGTGCATTTGGCGTAAGGCTTGGTATTTCGGCTCAAGTTCCATTAAGTCGTAGAAACGGTCGGTCAGGGTGCGGATGCCGGTTGCGCCGCCGAAAGATTGGTACATGTTTGGAGACTTTCTGTGTGGATTATTGCGGGATTTATTTTGGGACGTAGGATTCAGGCAAGCATGCTTACCTTACATAATGGCCGTCTGAAACTTTCAGACGGCCTTTGGAGATTTAGCGGATTTTGAGGGTACTTAAACCAATCAGCACCAAGACGATGGTGATAATCCAGAAGCGGACAACGACTTGGGTTTCTTTCCAGCCTTTTTGTTCGTAATGGTGATGAATCGGCGCCATCAGAAAGATGCGTTTTTTGGTTCGTTTGTACCAACCGACTTGCAACATAACGGAAATGGCTTCAACAACAAACAGGCCGCCCATGATGACGAGGACAAATTCTTGGCGGATGATGACGGCAACGGTACCGAGCGCCGCACCAAGCGCGAGCGCGCCGACGTCGCCCATAAAGACTTGTGCCGGATAGGCGTTAAACCACAAAAAGCCGAGACACGCACCACACATGGCGGTACAGAAAATCACCACTTCGTTTGCGCCGGCAACGTAAGGCAATTGCAGGTATTGGGCAAATTGGGAGTGGCCGCTGGCATAGGCAAAGATAGCAAGACCGGCGGCGACAAGTACAACGGGGAATGCGGCTAAGCCGTCCAATCCGTCGGTCAGGTTAACGGCATTGGATGTGCCGACGATGGTCAGGTAGGACAATACCAAGAAGCCAACTACGCCAAGCGGCAAGGCAACTTGTTTGAAGAAGGGAACAATCAGGATATTGTTGGCAGAATTTGTCGCAAGGTAGAACAACGCCAAACCGGCGATGATGGCAACGCTGGACTGCCACACCATTTTGAATTTGGCAGACACGCCGTTAGGGTCTTTATAAACCACTTTACGCCAGTCGTCGTAAAAACCGAGTGCGCCGGTAGCAAGCAAGACGCCTAAGAGAATCCAGATATAAGGATTTGCCCAGTTGCCCCACAAAATTGTGGACACGGTAATAGCGGTCAAAATCAGCGAGCCGCCCATGGTTGGCGTACCGTTTTTGATCAGGTGGGTTTGAGGGCCGTCAGTACGGACGGCTTGGCCGACTTTAAGCGCAGTCAGCTTGCGGATGGTCCACGGACCAAGCAATAGAGAAAACGCCAAAGCAGTCAGCGCAGCCATCACGGCACGGAATGTGGTGTATTGAAAAATATTCAGGCCGGTTAACCAGTTACTGAAATGTGCGAGCCATAAAAACATGGGGCTTCCTTTTTTGTTTTTGTTGTTACAGTGGGCTTATTGCCCAATTAAAAATAAATCGGTATGCCGTCTGAAATTTCAGACGGCCTTATTGAGTAAGATTATTTCTCTACCACGCAAATCGGATAGTTTCCGGGATTCTTTCCGCCGCCTAAATCCAAGCAGGTATCTTCATAGATAAATGCCTGTACTTTCATTCCGGCATAAAACGCGGCAATCAGCAAACCAGTCAATAGTAAAATCTTTTTCATATTTCAGACGGCCTTCTTAAGTTTTATTTTCTTGGGTCTGAAAATAATCCTTGGGATGTAAGCAAAACAAGCTGTAACAAATTGCAGCGCGAATAATGACATCCAACAATGGAAACCCGATTCTAGGGGAAACCAAATAACCGACCATATTGTAGACGATATACAGTATACAGCCATAACCTACGCGCCCAATCCTTACCTCTCCATAATCCAACAGCACTAACCAGCATCAATATCACTTGCACAAGCAAATGAAAATTTCCTAACCAAAATTCAAACCAACCCCAACGTCCTCTTGTGCTTTCGTATGCTTCGCTTATTGTCTCAAATCCTACATCTTTGATGTACTGCCACACTGCAACCGGCCATAAAACTGCTGCCACTACCATCATCCCAACGATAACCTGCAACAGTATAGGCCGTTTCCTTTTCTGTTCCATTTTCAGACAACCTCTTTATCCGTCAGTGCCTCGACCACTTCTTCCATCTTCATAAAGCGTGATCCCTTGACCAATACAGTAGCGCGTTCAGGCAAATCGTGGCTCAACACTTGAATCAGCGGATCTTTGTCAGCAAACCACAAACCTTCCGCGCCAAACGTTTCCGCTGCTTCAACGCTGTTGTCGCCGACAAAATATGCGGCCTCGATGCCTTTATCCCGTGCATACGCGCCAACTTCGGCGTGCATGGCGGCGGCTTCGTCCTCACCCAATTCGCCCATGTCGCCCATCACAAAAATACGCGGCGCAGGCATAGCAGCGAGCACATCAATGGCGGCTTTCATACTGTCGGGGTTGGCATTATAAGTATCGTCAATCAAAGTCGCGCCTTTAATGCCTTGCTTGATATTCAGACGACCTTTGATATTACTGAAATTTTTCAGGCCGTCTGAAACTTCGGCAAGGCTCAAACCTGCCGCCAAAGCCAGAGCAGCCGCCGCTACGGCATTATGCACATTGTGACGGCCGGGGACTGGCAACACCACGGCAACACGTTCATTGCCACGCACCAAATCAAATTCGCAGGACAACGGTTTCAACTCAATATTTTCTGCATGGACATCGCCACTGGCAACGCCGAAAGTCTGAGCATTCAATTGCGCAGTAGCAGCTTCAAATGTAGCGATATTGGCATCTTCGCACGGAATCAGCGCAATGCCGTCTGAAAGCAAACCTTCGTAGATTTCACTTTTTGCTTTAGCAATATCGCCGACGCCATCAAAACCGCAACCGACATGCGCGCGCAAAGCGTTATTAACCAGAGCAACATTCGGACCGGCAATTTGGGTCAGCAAAGACAATTCGCCAAAATGGTTCATACCCATTTCAATGACGGAGTAGCGGTGTTTTTCGTTCAGTTTCAACAAAGTCAGCGGCAGGCCGATATGATTGTTAAAATTGCCGGCAGTCGCCAACACAGCTTCATTACCGAATCGATGACGCAATACGCAGGCCAACATCTCTTTAACCGTCGTTTTACCGGAAGAGCCGGTAATGCCAAAGACAAACGGATTCACATTTTCACGCCACGCCTTCGCCAGTTTTTGCAAAGCCGCAAGCGTATCGTCAACCTTCAATGCGCCTTTCAAAGCCGCACAATCTTCGCGCGAAACCACAACTGCCGTTGCCCCTGCTGCCAAAACATCTTCAACAAAGTCATGCGCGTCAAAGCGCTCTCCGGCAAGCGCGAAAAATACGTCGCCTTCCTGAATATCGCGGCTGTCTGTAACAATACGCGAAACGGGTTGATTTTCAGACGGCACCGGAAGGCCGAGCGTTTGACAGATGAAATTTAGGTCTAGTGGTTTCATGATTGTGTTTCTTGTCCTTGTTCTACTTGTTCTAACGGTTCCACATTTTTATCCGTATTTTGGGAAACCATTTTTAAATGACGATAATTACGTCCTGCCAGCACAATAAAAAGAATAGCGGCAAAATTTACACCGACAGAAAGCTTATTTACCGTAAGGCTGAACCATAGTTTCAATACACTATCTATATAAAATACAAAAGAAAATACATCGCTTGCAAAAGCAATTTGCAATAAGCATGGCATGTACACATATGTCATTCTCTTAAAACCGACTTCACGGAATTTAAACGCATTCCATGCTGCAGACAACGCCAACATACCCAAAATGAAAAGTAAAATCCCAAAAAACACAGCCCATGCTATGCTGTTAATCAGTCCTTGCACACTCTGAATTGATGCCAGAATCAACCAAACCACGCCCTGCACAAAAGTCAGCCATGCCATAAATTTGCCGCTTTTGGGCAATTTTTTATATTCAGGAAATGTATTGGAAAACCAACTTTTCATACTACAAATCACTTTCTCTTATCAACTGCCGATTTTCCCGTACTGCTGGTAATCGGAAAAACACAATACAATGGTTTCACCGTTTTGGCGGTAGGGGTGGCAAAGGCTGTAATTGCCATCTTTTGCCTCATAACGTATTTCATTTGTTTGTCCAGCAAATACCCTCTGCAAGTATTCACGCTCGCTCAGATTTGGGGCATAAAGATATTGCGTTTTGCTGATTGTTTCTTTATTGCCATTCCGAGTAACGACAAAACCATTATCATCGCCTACTCCCCGAGCATTGGGTGCCTGCTCATCAATCCCACTTAACTGGGAATCAGCTGAGAAAGCCAAATAAACCTGTTTATTACCGATCGTATCCGGCACAATCACTGTAGCTGCTTTAAAGGCAGAATCTTCCTTCGACATCAGCTCAAGGATTAACGCTGCTTTTTTAATATACGCAAAATCAAAACGATAATCTGCCAATGCATTGATTTGCGATGGATTATCCTTGACGATACGCTCTAGAGATTGAGTCAAAATCTGACGTTTTTTCTGAACAGTCAGATAATTTCCGCCAAATAACAGGGCTGCTAAAACGGGAAATACTGCCAACAACAAATATAAGGTTTTTCGGCCACCTTTGCTTTCTTCCTCTTGTCCTCGCTCGGCAATACGGGTCAAATTCAGCATGATGTTCAGTATCAAGGCACCCGCCATCACGGCAAAAATCCCCAAAATACTCATCAGGAAAATTTCCGTAATGTATTCGCGGAACACCTTAAGCCCGAAAACATTGGATAGAATCAGAACAAATACCCAGTACACCAGCAGCACAACTGCCACCATACCGACGATATTCGTTGCCTTAACCAATTTCTTTGCGTTCATACTCTCAAATCTTGTTCAGACGGCCTATCTGTTCTGATTAATCAGCGGATACGGATTCACCGCGCCGTTCGGCAGATATACACCGTAATGCAGGTGGGCCGGTGTGGTTCTGGCATTGCCGGTTTTACCGACATAGCCGATGACCTGTCCTTCTTTTACTCGTTCATACAGGCGGATACGGGCAAATTTATTGAGGTGGGCATAGTAATGCCACGCACCCGGCCCTTGAATACCGATAACTTTACCGCCCAATCGGTTGCGCCCGATTTTGGTGACGATACCGGGCGTGGTACTGCGTATCGGCGTGTTTTTCTTAGCAAAAATATCCACACCTTCATGCCTTCGCCCCTGACTGCGCGCTGCGCCCCAAGTGTCGTCAAAACGCTTGCCTTTAACGGGATTCGGCAGGCTTTGCTCGACCGGAGGCTGTTGCGCCCTCAACTGCTCGATTTCGGCAGTAGGACGCGGAAGTTGTTTGGTTGTACAGCCTGCAAATAAAACTACGGCTGCACTGATTAATAAGGTTTTTGTCGGCATTTTCAGCATCAAATCGGTCTCCTTGTTGTTCAGACGGCCTTATTAAAAAGTCTTCCGAAACAAACAACTGTGATGGGTTTAATGGCTGACGTGCCGTAATGCGTGTGTCGTATTGCTTTTATTGTATATGTTTAAATCTTTTTCAGACGGCCTTAAGGTTTCGGGCCGTCTGAACATTTGCGATATGGCTTAACCGCGCTCTGCCAATGCTTTTTCTGCGATTTCAAAATCGGAGAAATGATGCTTCACGCCTTGTACATCCTGATAGTTTTCATGCCCTTTACCAGCAATCAGAATGATGTCGTTAGCGGCAGCCTGCTCAACCGCATAACGGATGGCAACGGCACGATCAACTTCGACACGTTCAGGATTAGATACAGCAGGCAAAATATCGTTGATGATGTCTTGAGGATTTTCCAAGCGCGGGTTATCGCTGGTAACCACTACTTTATCGGCACCCTGAACTGCTGCCGCACCCATCAATGGGCGTTTGCCGCAGTCTCGGTTGCCGCCGCAGCCGAATACGCACCACAAAGCCGCGCCCTGCGGTTTGATTTCCTGCAAAGTGGAGAGTGCTTTTTCCAGTGCATCCGGCGTGTGGGCATAATCGACAACGACCAAAGGTTTGCCGCTGTTCATAATGCAATCCATGCGGCCTGAAGCGGGACGGATTTTTGCCAGTACTTCCAATACTTTATCAATCGGATAACCGTTGGCACAAAGCAAGGCGATGCAGGCAGCGAGGTTTTGCGCGTTGAATCGTCCGAGCAGACGGGTACGGCATTTTCCTTCGCCCCATGGTGTTTGGAATACGGCTTCCATGCCGTCTGAAGAAGCGGTGAAATCGGTAATGCGGATATCGGCTTGCTCGCTGAAACCATAGCCATAAACGGCTAAATCGGGACAGTCTTTTTTCAGACGGCCTGCGAGTTCTGCACCGTATTCATCATCGACATTGATGATGGCGTGTTGCAGACCATGCCAGTAGAACAGGCGCGATTTGATGGCACCATAGGCTTCCATGGTGCCGTGATAGTCGAGATGGTCGCGGGTGAGATTGGTAAAGATTGCGCTGCGAAACGGCACGCCGTTGACGCGCGATTGGTCAAGGCCGTGGCTGGAAACTTCCATCGCGGCGGCTGTTGCGCCTTGCTGGCGGAAGCGGTAGAGCAGGGTTTGGACATCGACAGGAGCAGGTGTGGTATGTGTGGTTTCTTCCAATGTGCCCCAAAAGCCGTTGCCGACTGTGCCGATAATGGCGGTTTTTTCGCCCAACAGATCGGCAGCTTGCGCCAGCCATTGTGTGATAGAGGTTTTGCCGTTGGTACCGGTTACGCCCCAAACTTTAAGGCTGTCTGAAACATTACCGTAAACCTGCGCCGCCAACATACCGGCGCGATGTTTCAGATCTTTAATGCCTTGATTAGGAACGTTCCATTCGGGATTCCATGTAAATTTGCCGTCATCATCCCAAAAAACAAAGGTTGCACCGTTGGCAATGGCGGCAGGAATATAGCTGCGGCCGTCTGTATATTCGCCCTGACAGGCAACGAAAATGTCACCCTGTTTAATTTGTCGGCTGTCTGAATGCAACAAACGCCCTGCTGCGTTTTCACACAGCAGAGGCGGAAAGTTGGTTTCAGCCAAGGGGGTTAACTTGCTGAACATAAACAATATCTCTTTGATTGTTTGGATTATGACGGTACTTTGACGGTAGCGGTATTACTTAAAGGCTTGGTCGGGGAAACACCCAAGATGTTCAAGCTTCCGCTCATGACTTCTTTGAATACGGGACCGGCAACCACGCCGCCGTAATAGCCGTTGGCAGTCGGTTCGTCAATGGTAACGGCCACAATAACGCGTGGATTTTTAGCCGGAGCAAAACCGATGAACGTACCGACGTGTTTGTTGTCCACATAGCGGCCATTAACCAGTTTACGCGCCGTACCGGTTTTCGCACCTACATCGAAACCATCAACAGCACCGGCAGTACCGGTACCGCCGGCTTCAGTAACGGAAACCATCAACTCGCGCACTTTTTTCGCAGTAGAGGCTTTGATGACGCGCTTGCCTTTAGGTGCAACCGCTTGTTTTTCAAAGCTGACCGGCAACAATTCGCCGTCATGGGTCAAGACAGTATAGGCACGAGCCAATTGCAACAGGCTTAATTGCAGGCCATAACCGAAAGACATGGTTGCCTGTTCGATTTTTTGCCATCTGCGCCAGCTTCTCAACAAACCTGCAGTCTCGCCAGGAAAGCCTGAATGCATGCGCACGCCCACACCTAAATCATGATAGAAATCGTACATTTCTTTAGGCGTAAACATGGCAGAAAGTTTACTGGTACCGACGTTGGAAGATTTTTGCATAATGCCGCGCACATCCAAAGTAGGATAAACGTGGGTATCTTGTACGGTAGCCGGACCGATTTTGTAAGGCAGGGTATTGAACGTATCGGTTGCATCCACTTTACCGGAATCCAATGCTTTGGCAATGGTAAACGGTTTCATTGCAGAACCGGGTTCAATCATATCGGTTACGGCGCGGTTACGGCGCTGTTCGCTATTGGCTTGACCCGGTTGATTCGGATCGTAAGCAGGGCTGTTGACCAAAGCCAAAATTTCGCCGGTTTGCGCATCCAATACCACAACCGTACCCGCTTTGGCTTTGTGATAAGCCACAGCCTTGTTCAACTCGTCATAAGCCAGCGTTTGAATACGCTGATCCAAAGACAAAATCATGTCTTGGCCATTTTTAGGCACGCTGTTGCGTGGAGAGTCGAGGCTGTCAACGATATTACCTTTGTTGTCACGCAATACGACTTTCGCACCATCTTCACCGCGCAGACTGTCTTCACGGGAAAGCTCCAAGCCCTCTTGACCTTTGCCGTCGATATTGGTAAAACCGATAACATGCGCAAACAGATTGCCCATCGGGTAATGGCGTTTCAATTCTTTTTGGAATGCGATACCTTTAATGCCCAATGCTTTGATTTCTTCTGCTTTCTCGTAGCTGAGTTGACGTTTCAGATAGATAAAGCCTTTGTCTTTTTTAGACAATTTATTTTTCAAAACTTCAACAGGCACATCGGCAATGGCCGACAGTTTTTCTAACTGCTCGTCAGTCGGCATTTCCTCCATGCCGGAAGGCATGGCATACAATGATTCGGTAGGCGCACTCAACGCCAATGTAGCACCATTGCGGTCGGTAATCATACCGCGTGATGCAGGCAGCGGAAGTGTGCGCACAAAACGTTGGTCGCCCTGATTTTTCAAAAACTCATGCTGACTGGTTTGCAGATAAACCCCGCGCACCAACAGACCGGTAAATGCCAGCGCAACGGCACCCAGCACCAAACCAATACGTCCGTTACTTGTCAGCGGTTTTTTTGTTTTTGTGGTTCCAGACAGCATTTGAGGTTTATATTCGTTCTTAATTAACATGTTGGACTTCTCATGACTTAGCTGCTCAGTGAGCTATTAATTCCCGTAAACACCTTGAAAACAAGGCTATATTCTTATTTTTTGCGTTCCAGCATAGCCGTATTATGCGCACCCGGCGGAAGCAGATGTTGCTTTTCGGCCGCCACTTTAATCAGTTTGTGGTTTGCCAATCTTGCTTGCTCCAGTTTCAAGCGCGCGTAATCCTGTTCCAACTGAATTTCCCGCTTTTGCGCCTTATCCAACTCGATAAAGTGCAAGCGCGACTGGTTTTGCTTAAACACTACGGCAAAGGCAGAAACCGTCACCAAAACCAGTAATAAAATATTCAACTTACCCATTTCAAACTTTCAGACGGCCTGTCAACAGAAACATCCCTTGCGACAATGCCGAAACGCTTTCCCTAGTCAACAACCGAAAATTCGCCGCTGCTGCGCTCCGCCACACGCAAAACTGCACTGCGCGCACGCGGATTGGTTTCAGTCTCTGTCGAACCCGGTTTGATTGCTTTGCCCACAGCCTTCAAAGGCGGTTGAGGCAAATCCGCTTCCTTGACCACCGCCCAACGGGGCAAAGGCGCATGTTGCGAATATTTTTTAATAAACTGCTTCACAATTCTGTCTTCCAGCGAATGGAACGCAATGACGGCCAAGCGTCCACCCTCTTTCAGACGGCCTGCAACCTGCGGCAAAACTGCCTCTACCTCTTCGAGCTCGCGGTTAATAAAGATGCGAACTGCTTGGAAGGTGCGCGTAGCAGGGTCTTGTCCGCGCTCACGAGTACGGACGTTTTGCGCCACAAGCTGCGCCAGCTTGCGGGTTGTATCGATGGGACTCTCCTCGCGTTGCGCAACAATGGCGCGCGCAATCTGGCGACTAAACCGCTCTTCACCATAATTCTTAATTACCTCGTGTAAATCCTGTTCGGATGCGGTTGCAATCCATTCTGCCGCAGACATCCCGCGAGTCGGATCCATCCGCATATCCAACGGCGCATCAAAGCGGAAACTGAATCCGCGGCTGCCATCGTCAATTTGCGGCGACGAAATCCCCAAATCAAAAAGCGCACCGTCAATCTTATCGATGCCCAATTCATCCAAGGCCGTCTGAAATGTTTCAAAACCATTGTGTACGACACTGACACGTTTATCTTGCACCGCCAGCTCATTGGCTACCGCAATCGCCTCAGGGTCTTTGTCAAAAACAACCAAACGACCCTGCTTGCCCAAACGCGACAAAATCAGCCGGGAATGCCCTCCCCTGCCGAACGTACCGTCCACATAAATCCCATCTTCACGGATTGCCAACGCATCCACCGCCTCATGCAACAAGACAGTAACATGCTGATAATTTTCAACTTTACTCACAATTGCAAATCCGTTTGACTCAATTGGAAAGCCAATTCATCAGGATCGATATCCAAAGCCTGATTCATTTCCTCTTCCCAATGTTCGCGGCCCCACAACTCCATACGGTTTGCACGGCCAACCAAAGTAACTTCTTTTTCAAAATCTACGCGTTTGCGCAGATTGGCCGGAATCAAAACGCGTCCGGCGCTATCCCACTCCAAAATCTCCGCATTGTGCAGCAGCAAATTCTGATACCGTTGCAAAGCTTCATTGCCGGCCACTTTCAACTTCAAAATCTGCTCGGCTTTTTCTTCCCAAACGGGCTCGGGGTACATCAATAATTTTTTTCGGGAATCCAGTGTGACCACAATTGCAGGCGTATAACGGCGCAGCAAAATATCGCGGAATTTGGCAGGAATCGCCAACCGCCCTTTACTGTCCATACTCAATTCATGAGCACCGCCAAACACATTACACCCCAAATTCGATTAAAATAAAACTAGAGTGGGATTAAAAATCCCACCTTCCTAAAATATTTCGTCTTCACTTCTACGGAACACTTTTTAGGAAAAAGTAACCACTTTCACCCACTATGCCCCACCAACCGACACTATAAGAAATTTTGGCAATCAGGTCAAATCAACCCTTTATCTGAAATGAAACACTAAACACTTAAAATTCAATAGCTTATATATACAAAAATGCATGACAAATTAATATGCTAGCCATTTTATATGGCATAAAACACCATATCTAGTATTGTTTATGTTTTTAAAATACTACATATAGTATTTTTACACCCGATTACCACCCCTCTCACAAGGGGCTATAATATACAAACAAATTCAAATTTTTTACATTATCTAACAGTCATGAAGCCACAACTCCCCCTTCCTTCCCCTGATGCACAAGCCTCTTCAGCACACCTGACCAAGCTTATAAAAAACGAAATTGAACAACATCAAAACTGGATACCCTTCTCCCGTTTTATGGAGCTTGCCCTTTACACACCTCAATACGGCTATTACAGCGGAGGCAGCCATAAAATCGGTACGGACGGCGACTTCATTACCGCCCCCACCCTCTCCCCCCTATTCGGACAAACCCTTGCCAAACAACTTGCCGAATTACTGCCGCAAACAGCAGGCAATATCTATGAATTTGGTGCAGGTACAGGTCATCTCGCTGCCACACTCTTGCAAAACCTTTCAGACGGCCTAAATCATTACTATATTATCGAACTATCAGCAGAGCTTGCAGAGAGACAACGCCAACATATTCTTGAACATACTTCCCCCGAAGCAGCCACAAAAGTCATCCACCTCACCACATTACCCGAACACTTTGACGGCATCATCATCGGCAACGAAGTATTGGATGCCATGCCGGTGGAACGCTTGATTTATCAAGATGAAGGGTTTCAACAAATCGGCGTGAGCCTAGAGAATGACGAGCTAATCGAAGCCATCAGACCATTGACCCAAGCCGAACTGATACAAACAGCCTCCTTGTACCTCCCTCCCCTCCATTCATACACAAGCGAGCTACATCCTGCACAATATGCCTTTATCCAAACCCTGGCCGCCAAATTGCAGCGCGGCGGTATGATATTTATCGATTACGGCTTCGACGCCGCCCAGTATTACCATCCGCAACGCAAAGAAGGCACATTTATCGGCCACTATCGCCACCACACCATCCATGACCCATTTTTCAACATCGGCCTGACCGATCTGACTGCACATGTCAATTTCACCGATATTGCACGCGCCGGCATAGAATCAGGTTTGGACTTAATCGGCTACCTGCCCCAATCTTATTTCCTGCTCAATCTCGGCATCACCGATTTGCTGGCACAAATCGGCAGCCCAGATTCAGTTGAATACATCCAAGCAGCCGCCGCAGTACAGAAACTGATACATCAGCATGAAATGGGCGAACTTTTTAAAGTGATCGCTTTTGGCAAAAACATCGATATCGACTGGGCAGGCTTTAGCCACGGCGATATTTGCCATAAGCTATAGCCTGACAACCTACTTTTTATTTTTTAAAAACAATAAGAAATAAAAAAAACCAAAATTAGCGCTTGCCAAATATTCAAAAAAAACTATAATAGCGACTTCACGAAACGGCGAATTAGCTCAGTCGGTTAGAGCAGAGGAATCATAATCCTTGTGTCCGGGGTTCGAGTCCCTGATTCGCCACCAAATTTCGGGGGTATAGCTCAGTTGGTAGAGCGCTTGCATGGCATGCAAGAGGTCAGCGGTTCGATCCCGCTTACCTCCACCACTAAACAAAAAAGCTCTTGTTAAACGCAAGAGCTTTTTTGTTTGGCTTAATTAATAACTGATTGCTCATTAATTTTGCCATTTCAATACCCAATCAATAAAGGCCGTCTGAAACATTTCAGACGGCCTTTTATCTTTAATTACTTCACAAGCTTCAATACTTTTTTCGGTTTTTCTTCCGCAGATTCAGCTTTTTTATCTTCGGCCACTGCAGCTTCGATAGAAGCAGGCTGATATGGTTCTACCTCAAACCCCATACCCTCTCCACTTTCGCGGCCAAATATACTGACAATATGACCGACCGGAATCCAAATCTCGTGCGCTACGCCGGAAAAGCGTGCAGAAAAATTGACCCACTCGTTGTCGATATTCAAGTTATGGCTGGCAGTAGGGCCAATATTTAAAACAATCTCATTGTCGCGTACATACTGCATCGGCACACGGGTATGTTCATTTACCCAAGCCACGATATGCGGTGTTTGGTTATTATCCAAACACCATTCATACAAAGCACGCAACAAATACGGTTTGGTTGAAGTTGCCATAGATCCGTCCTTTAACGGCGCATGGCTTTTTCAGCCGGTGTCAATGCTTCAATAAAGGCTTCGCGTTGGAAAATACGCTCGGCGTACTTCAGCAAAGGCGCAGCAGATTTACCCAGTTTGATGTCGTAATAGTCCAAACGCCACAACAGTGGAGATAAGGCAACATCAATCATGGAGAAGTCATCGCCCAAGATGTATTTGTTTTTAGTAAAAGACGGTGCCAACAGTGTCAAACCATTGCCAATGGCTTCACGCGCTTTGGCTTGTTCTTTATTGGTAGATTCAGGGTTTTCCAACACTTGCACCAAGCTGAACAATTCTTTTTCCATACGGTACAGTACCAAACGGCCGCGACCGCGCATAACAGGATCACCCGGCATCAACTGAGGATGAGGGAAACGCTCGTCAATGTATTCGTTGATGATGTTTGATTCGTGCAAAATCAAATCACGCTCAACCAGAACCGGTACTTGGTTATACGGATTCATCAAAGCCAAGTCTTCGGGTTTATTGAACACGTCCACATCTTTGATTTCAAAATCCATGCCTTTTTCATACAATACAAAACGGCAACGTTGGCTGAATGGACAAGTAATACCCGAATACAAAGTCATCATAATCTTCTACTCCTGATCAATCTTTTCAGACGGCCTTAAGCCTTATAAAAATTCAGAAAGAATTATACATAATTTCAAATACTTAATCCAGAAATTTAAAATAACACACTGTTTACATTAAGCAATTTTTAGATTTGCATTAATCCGACATAAATTGATTAAGCAAACAAAAAAGGCAAACCTGAAACAGGTTTGCCTTTTTGATTCAAAAGAATTAATGAACGTCTTTCCAGAATTCTTTTTTCAGGAAGTACGCCAACGGCAACATTACGGCAAACAGGAATGTCAAAACCATGTAACCGATACGGTGGCGTTGCAATTGAGCAGGTTCGCCCATGTATACCAAGTAGTTCACCAAATCGCGCACATAAGCATCGTACTCTTTTTGGATTACTTTACCATTAGGCAGACGACGGCTATGCAGACCGGTAGATTCCCAATACAGTTTAGGAGTCAGGTTGCCATGCTCGTCTTTAATCATAACGGGCTGACCTTTGGCATCCAATTCAACGGCTTGAACACCTTGTTGCTCCCACAATGGGTGAGGCATACTCGCGCCGGCCAAAACGGTATTGTTCCAACCGGTCGGACGAGTTGGGTCTTTATAGAAGCCGCGCATATAAGCGTACAGGTAGTCCGCACCTTTAGAACGGGCAATCAGGGTCAAATCCGGCGGAGGCGCACCCAACCATTTGGAAGCATCTTTCGGATCCATGGCCGCTACCATCACGTCACCAACGTTGTCTGTTGTGAACATCAGGTTTTTCTTGATTTCATCTTCAGTCAAACCGATGTCTTTCAGACGGTTGAAGCGCATACCACTGGCAGAGTGGCAAGACAAACAGTAGTTTGTAAAGATTTGCGCACCGTGCTGCAGGCTGACTTGGTCACGCAGGTCGATATCGACTTTTTCATAGTTTGCATGGCCGCCGCTGGCGACGGCTGCACTCATAGGCACTGCCAGCAATAAGGCAGCAAACCAGTTTTTCAGAGTTTGTTTCATTTTCGCTGCCCTCATCAGATATTGGTTGCAAACAAGTAAGCACCAACAACGGTAATACCGACATAAACAAAGAACATAATTTTTTGTTTAGTAGTGCTCATGGTTACGCGTTCAGGAACTGGTTTGTTGGTATCCAGTTTGGTATAGAACGGCATACCTAGGAAGAATGCAAAGTAGACGAAAGACAGGATACGTGCAACCAAAGTACGGGTATCAGTTGCTACCATTGCACCCAAAATACCCAAACCGATGAAGGCAATGATGAACAGAACCAACGCAGTTTTGAAGATTGGGCCGCGATAACGGACAGATTTAACTTCGCCTTTATCCAACCAAGGCAACAAGGCAATCAGGACAACTGCTGCACCCATACCGATTACGCCCCATACCTGAGTACCGGCAAAGGAAGGAATCGCACGCAGAATTGCGTAGAACGGAGTGAAGTACCATACCGGCGCAATGTGCGGAGGTGTTTTCAGCGCATTCGCTGCATCGAAGTTTGGCGCTTCGAGGAAGTAGCCGCCGCCTTCAGGTGCAAAGAACAACACAGAACAGAAGACAATCAGGAATACAACGACGCCCAAGATGTCTTTAACGGTGTAGTAAGGATGGAATGGGATACCATCGCGTGGAATACCGTTTTCGTCTTTGTTTTTCTTGATTTCAACGCCATCAGGGTTGTTAGAACCCACTTCATGCAGGGCGATGATGTGAGCCACAACCAAGCCGAGCAATACCAAAGGTACAGCGATAACGTGCAGGGCGAAGAAGCGGTTTAAAGTAACGTCGGAAACGTTGAAGTCACCGCGGATCCAAGTGGACAAATCAGGACCGATAACAGGGATGGCGGAGAACAGGTTAATAATTACCTGCGCACCCCAGAAGGACATTTGACCCCAAGGCAACAGGTAACCCATAAAAGCTTCTGCCATCAATGCCAAGAAAATCAGGGAACCGAAAATCCACACCAATTCACGAGGTTTTTTGTACGAACCGTAAATCAGACCGCGGAACATGTGCAGATAAACGACGATGAAGAAGAAAGATGCGCCAGTGGAGTGCATGTAGCGGATAATCCAGCCGCCGGACACGTCGCGCATGATGTACTCTACTGCAGTAAAGGCAGCAGGCAGATGGTAGGCGTTAAGGTTGCCGTCCGGTTTGTAGTTCATGGTCAGGAAAATACCGCTGACGATTTGAATTACAAGGACGAGCAGAGCCAAAGAGCCGAAGTAATACCAGAAGTTGAAGTTCTTTGGCGCATAGTATTGAGCCAAATGCTCATTCCACATTTTAGACAGAGGGAAGCGAGCGTCCATCCAGCCTAACAATGCTTTTGCTTTGCTATTGGTTTGGTTTGCCATAATTATCGTTCCTTATTTTTAGTCTTCGCCCACCAAAACAGTCGTATCGCTCAGATATTTGTAAGGCGGTACAACCAAATTGGTCGGTGCAGGAACACCTTTGTATACGCGGCCTGCCATGTCGAATTTCGAACCGTGGCAAGGGCAGAAGAAACCGCCTTTCCAGTCTGCACCCAAATCCGCAGGGGCAACGTCGGGACGGTAAGTCGGAGAGCAACCCAGGTGGGTACAGATACCGATAGCGACGAGGAGGTTCGGCTTGATCGAACGGTGCTCGTTTTTAGCGTATTCCGGTTGCTGATCCACTTCGGAATTAGGGTCTGTAACTGCACCATCCAAACTTTTCAAGTCTTTGAGCTGTTGATCTGTGCGGTTGACCAGCCAAATCGGTTTACCCTGCCATTCGGCAGTCAGCATTTGGCCTGCTTCGATTTTGCTGACATCCACTTCGACAGCAGCACCGGCAGCCTTAGCTTTCTCCGATGGGAAGAAGCTGGCCACGAAAGGCGTAGCTACGCCTAGAGCCGCCACACCGCCTGCACCGCAAGTAGCCAGTGTCAGAAAACGGCGGCGACCGTTGTTGATTTCTTGATTATCCATTATTCAGTCGTCCTAAAATTTTGGGAATACCGAGCCATTAAACAGCGTAATTCTACCTAGTTTGTTGTAATACTCAAAGCATTATTTAAAATAAGGTAAAGTTTTTATGATATTGCTCAATACTCAGGCAGGGTTGTTTTCATCAAAGTGAACCACTTCAATACCGAATTTTTCTGCCACAGCATCGCCTAAGGCGCGGACGCCGTAACGTTCTGTCGCGTGGTGGCCGGCACTGATAAATGCCACACCCGTTTCATTGGCAAGATGATATTGCGCTTCGGAAATCTCACCGGTCAGATACACATCGACACCTTCGTCTACGGCCGTCTGAAAAAATCCCTGCGCACCGCCACTGCACCAGGCAATGCGTTTGATTTCGCGTTCAAGATCGCCGATAACGGTCGGCTTGCGGTCAAATACCGCCTCAATGCATTCAGACAACTGCGCCAACGTTTGCGTGGTTTTCAGACGGCCTGTATTCAACAGGTTTTGCTCGCCGAATTGTTTTTCGAGCACCCAATCGAGTTTCTCAGCCAACTGTGCGTTATTGCCTAATTGCGGGTGTGCGTCCAGCGGCAGGTGGTAGCCCGCCATATTGATTTGGTATTGCAGCAAGGTTTCAATGCGTGCTTTTTTCCAACCGGTAATCGTGACAGGCTCGCTTTTCCAAAACATGCCGTGGTGAACCAAAAGCATATCCGCCCCCTGCCCTACGGCAAAATCGATTGCTGCTTTGCTGGCGGTAACCGAAGTGGCGATTTTGGCAATTTCTTCTTTGCCTTCGACCTGCAAACCGTTGGGCGCATAGTCCTTAAACAGCCAGACCTGCAATGTCTCATCGCACCAGGCCAGAATTTCGCGGCGTAAAGCCATATTCCGCTCCTTATATCTATCTTCAAAAACAGCTTCGCATTCTAACCGCAAAATCTGTTTATGCCTCAAATTCTTACATTCCGATTTCAGCAATCATTCCCAACATTAATCATTTGCACATCATCATGAATTATTTTAATATACACCACCTTACCCACAGGCCGTCTGAAAACACATGGACTCTATTATCGAATTGCGTCATCTCAAAACCTTGCTGGCTTTAGAAGAAACCGGCAGCGTTTCCCTTGCCGCCAAACGGGTTTTCCTGACCCAATCCGCCCTGTCGCACCAAATCCGCGCCTTGGAAAATTATTACGAAACGCCGTTGTTTGAACGCAAATCCACACCACTGCGCTTCACTCCGGCCGGTATGCGCCTATTGCAACTGGCGCGCGAGCTGTTGCCGCAGGTTGCTGCCGCCGAACGTGATTTGGTGCGGATTATCGAAGGCGAAGCGGGCGAACTCAGGCTTGCCGTCGAATGCCACACCTGCTTCGACTGGCTGATGCCTGCCATGGGCGAGTTCCGCCCCTTATGGCCGCAAGTTGAATTGGACATCGTTTCCGGTTTCCAAGCCGATCCGGTCGGGCTGCTGCTACAACACCGTGCCGACCTTGCCATCGTTTCCGAAGCCGAGCCACTCAACGGCATCAGCTACCGCCCTCTGTTTGCCTATGAAATGGTCGGCATCTGTGCAGAAGACCACCCACTTGCCGACAAAGATGTTTGGGAAGCGGAAGATTTTATCGACGAAACCCTGATTACTTATCCCGTCCCCGACGAAATGCTGGATTTGCCTAAAAAAGTGCTGCTGCCTAAAGGCATTAATCCGCCGCGCCGCCACAGCGAGCTGACCATTGCCATTATTCAACTGGTTGCCAGCAAACGCGGCATCGCCGCCCTGCCCTATTGGACGGTCATGCCGTATCTGGAAAAAGGCTACGTCGTCCATCGCAAAATCACTTCAGACGGCCTGCAAAGCAAACTTTATGCAGCCATTCGTACGGAAGATGCCAACAAAGGCTATTTGGACAACTTCTGCCAAATCACGCACGACCGCTGTTTTGCCGACTTGCCGGGTTTGAGCGAATTGGAAATGTAAACTTAAAACAAGCAAAAGGCCGTCTGAACAATTTCAGACGGCCTTTTTTAATATACACAAAAATCTCACTGCTTCTATTCGGATTCATCCGAACCCAAACACGCCGACAAATCGATTTCAGACGGCCATGTTTTATCGGGCGCAACCCGAATATCGAAATGCTCGCCGCGATAGTCGAAAACCAAACGCCAAGCGTGCAAAAACAGATGTCCCGCCTCATCGCCGCCATACAGCGTATCGCCCAAAATCGGACTGCCTATGCTTTTCATGGCCACGCGCAGCTGATGGGTTTTGCCGGTAAACGGTTGCAACACAAACAGGCGCAAACCGGGCTTCAGGCTTTGGCTGCTGAAACGGGTAACGGCAAAATTATCCTCGTCTCGCGTCAGCTTCCATGTACCGCGCCGCGAACGCGCCATACCGCCTTTCACCCAGCCCTGCTTTTTCGCCGGCTTGTGCGTACTGAGTGCCAAATACGTTTTACGCATAGTTTTCTCGGCAAACTGTGCCGACAAAGCCGCCGCGCTGTCGCGGTTGAGCGCAAACAGCAACAGGCCGCTGGTGGCCTTGTCCAAACGGTGAACCAGCCACACGCGTTCAACACCGAGCTGCTGCGCCAGCGAAGCGGTCAGGCAAACATCCCCTTCCGATTCGCTGTGCACCGATACGCCGCAAGGCTTATTAATGACCACAAAATCTTTGTGTTCAAAAACAATGTCCCACATTTCAGACGGCCTTCAACACGATACCGTCGCCAAGCAGGGTCAAAATACCCAGCAGGCAGAACAAGATACATGCGGCAATGCGCACTGCTTTGGCCGGAATCTTGCGCATCAGCATTTCGCCCAAATACACGGCAGGCACAGAAGCAATCATCAAACCGGCAATACTGCCGACCACGACCAGCAGGATAGATTGGTATTTTGCTGCCAAAAGAACTGTTGCAATCTGCGTTTTATCGCCGATTTCAGCCAAGAAAAACAGGACAACCGTCGCCGTAAATGCGCCGTATTTCAGCCACTTACCGTCAGGATCTTCGTCTTTGTCCGGCAATAGCAGCCACAATCCAACCGCAATAAAACTGCCGCCAACCACCCATTTCATGACTTCGGGCGAAATAGCGGATGCCAGCCAGACACCGAGTGCGGCTGAAACAAGATGGTTCAACAGGGTTGCAATAAAAATACCGGCAACAATCGCGTTTTTGTGGGCAAAACGTGCAGCTAAAAAGAGTGCGAGCAATTGCGTCTTATCGCCGATTTCGGCAATGGCAACGCCCAGCGTCGAGGAGAAAAAAGCTTCCATGATTTAAGATACTCAACCGAAAAGCGGGCAAACAAAAAGCGCTGTGCATACCGCCCGCAAGGGTATGGACAACGCTTACGTCTTGCCTGTCTTCCGATAAAGCAGAGAAGATACCGCTGCCACGGCCGCACAAGCCGATTATGTTGACAACGGTTTCGGCATTGCGCCGAATGGCTACTCCCGTAAGAGTGAAGCGCGAATTGTAAGGCAAACCATGGCTTGAAGCAACAGAAAGAAAAACAAAAGTCCGCCTGAAACCTGATTCAAGTAGGTTTCAGACGGCCTGCGATTACTTGCCGCATACTTCAAATTTACGGCCGAATCCTTTGCCATTGTATCTGCCAAAACCATGCGGCATATCGTTTTCAATCACTTTAAACAAACCCGGGCTGGCTGCAACCCCTTCAGGCATATTATCCGGCAGGGCCTGACGCATCTTGGCAGTAGCGGCTTTAAAATCTTCCATATTGCGCCAACGGGCTACGTTGACCAAATGATATTTACCGTTTGGATCTATATTTTGGTGCAGGCGCGTAGCTATATAGCCTGGCTGGGTTTTCAAAAAATCACGCGCTTTTTGCCAAGAAGCCAAAGCTTCGGCTTCTTTACCCTGCGGCACTTCAAAAGTATTAATGAGGACAACACTGTTTTGAAAGGCTTCACATTTTTCCTGCCACTGTTTGGCATTTGCAGTACAACCGACAGCGACAAAGGCAGTGGCGGCAGCGGCAATCAGAGCTGTTTTTTTACGGATATTCATATGGATAGTTCCTTATAGGTTTGAATTGATGTGAGATATTTAAACTCTTCCGAACATTCGGGGCATTACGGATTCGCCTTTGATGTAGTGGTAAACGACCATGCCGATATGTCCCAGAGACAAGAACAGCAACGAAAATGCCAGTGCTCCGTGAATCTGTCCTTCCTGAGTAATTTGTCTCATAACACCTGTGACTGGAACGGCAAGCATCAGGAGATACATTGCCCAATGTCCAAATTTGGCAGCCATACTGCCAACCGGTCGATTTCTGGACTGGCGGATTGCCCGCATCACACGCCAAGCAGACAATATCAGCAGAAGAAAGCCAACCGCTTTATGAGGATTAGTCAAAAACTTCAGACTTTCATCCATATTCCAAGCAATGGCGGTTGCAAACATAAACAGATAGCAGGCCGCCATAGTCCAATGCAGAAAGCGGGTTGTAGTGCCGTAACGTTGCGGAATATCAGGTTTCATGATGTTTTCTCTTAAATTAACAATTAAATGGATTTCAATTTGGGTTTACGGATAGAAAATCCGTCTTTCATGCTCAGTCCCAACAGCGTCAGATTAGCCACACCAGCAATCAGTTCTACGATTTGAACGATATAAAACACGCTGTCAAACTGTCCTGCGGCGGCGCGGCTGTTTAAGAAAAACGCGCAAGGCAGCAAAATCAACATTTCGTTGGCGGCGATGAAGGGCATACGGCGGCGTTTGGCGGCAATCGCAGTATGTTTGCTTTTCCCACCCATTTTCATGCCTGTTGCGCCTACGGTTGCCATGCAGGCAATCAACCCGAACAGCGCATAAACAATGGTTTGCTTCACGGCGGCGACGGTTTCGTGCGAGCCGAAGAGTTCGCTGAACACGGTGCTGCTCCAAAACGAAGCGATGAATAAAAATGCGCCCACCCCTGCGGCGGCGTGGATTTTGCGTAAAGTATTGCGGTTCATTATGGTTTCCTTGAACATTTAAGAGAGGTCGTCTGAAAGCATTTAAATAGCAAGCTATCGAGTTAAAATAAGTATAGCGTGCTATGAATTAAGATAGCAAGCTATATTTGTGATATGATCCGCAATAATCTGATTTTAAAGGAAACAAAGTGAACGAAGTTTTCAAAACTGAATCGGCAGGCTATTTGATGAACCATATTGCCCGCCAATTTGCCATTTTATTGAGCGAAGGCTTAAAACCACTGGGGATTGCGCCTGCACAATTTCCAATTTTGATCGAGCTATGGAATAAAGACGGCTTGAGCCAACAGGAATTAGTTGAGCGTGCCGATTTGAAGCAGGCAACGATTGCCAACACTCTGGCACGGATGGAGCGAGACGGATTGATTACACGGGAGCCTAATCCTGAAGATGCACGCAGCCGTTTGATTATGCTGACAGAACACGCGCGTGCTTTACAATCAAGCTCCACCGAAATTGCCAAAGCCATCAACCAAGAATCCTTGGCTGATCTGTCTGCAGACGAGCAGAAACTGTTTTTGGAAATGGCACAGAAAATTATATTGAAACAACAAAAGATGATAAAAGTCTGAAAAATATAAAAAAGGCCGTCTGAAACTCAATGTAAACAGGTTTCAGACGGCCTTTTTCACAGCGATTAATTATCGGAGAACAAATCGCCTACTTTTTCGCCTACTTTTTCCCAAAACGATTTTTTGCGCGGGGTTTGGCTGAGATTGAGGCCGGAGGAGATTTTTTCAAATTCTTCCAGCAACTCTTTCTGACGGTCGGTCAGGTTAACCGGTGTTTCAACCAAAATGTGGCAGTACAAATCGCCGGTCGAGCTAGAACGCAGAGACTTGATGCCTTTGCCTTTCACGCGCATACGGCGGCCGGTTTGCGTTTCTTTCGGAATGTGCAGTTTGACTTTGCCGTCCAAAGTCGGCACTTCGACTTCACCGCCCAATGCGGCAATGGCAAAGCTGATCGGCAGTTCACAATGCAGGTCTAAGCCGTTGCGCTCGAAGATTTTGTGCTGTCTTACGCGGACATTGACGTACAAATCGCCTGCCGGCGCGCCGTGTTGACCCGGCTCGCCCTCGCCGCTCAAACGGATGCGTTGACCGTCGTCGATGCCTGCCGGAATGTTGACTTCAACCGTTTTGCTGGTTTTGGTGCGGCCTTCGCCACGGCATTTGACGCAAGGATCTTTGATTTCTTTGCCTGTACCGTGACAAGTCGGACAAGTCTGCTGCATTTGGAAAATGGCTTGGCGGACGTGTACCGTACCTGAGCCGTGACAGGTCGAACAAGTCGATGCGGATGTGCCCGGTTTGGCACCTGAGCCGTGGCAGACATCACATTCTTCATAAGTCGGAATGTTGATGCGTTTTTTCACGCCTTTGGCGGCTTCTTCAAGCGAAATCTCTATGCCGACCTGCAAGTCTGCGCCGCTGTAATCCGGCTGACGGCCGCCTGAGCTGCCGCCACCGCCGAACATTTGGCTGAAAATATCGGAAAAATCGAAGCCTTGCGCACCACCGAATCCGCCTTGGCCGCCAAAACCGCCAAAGCCACCGAATCCGCCCGCACCTGCGCCCTGTTCGAACGCGGCATGGCCGTATTGGTCGTACATGGTACGTTTTTCCTTGTCAGACAAGGTGTCGTAAGCTTTTTGGACTTCTTTAAATTTTTCTTCCGCTTCTTTGTTGTCAGGGTTGCGGTCGGGATGGTATTTCATTGCCAGCTTGCGGTAGGCTTTTTTGATTTCATCGTCGCTAGCGCTGCGGGCAACACCAAGGGTTTCGTAATAATCTTGGGTACTCATAGTTTGATAGTGTTTTGAATAAATTTGAACTGGGTCGGATATGTGGGCGGAAGGTAAAAAACTCAAGTCGATATTTTTAAGGCCGGCTGAAAATTTTGTTTCAGACAGCCTCCCTCGCCTTGTCAAAACATGATAATGGCCTTAAAGTGAAAGAATATTTGACCCTATACCGCTGTTTTATATTAGAAAGATTTTCTTCCTTGATAAAAAAGTTGCTTCCTTTTTATGCCTGATGCTGATGGCGGCCGTTGCCAGACTTACCGTTAACCGTTTCATATCTAGGCCGTCTGAAACCCTGTTTTCAGACGGCCTTTTGATTGTTTGCGTTCTTCCATGTCAAAACAAACGGGAAACAACAATGCCAAAGCGGTTTGACATGATGTTACGACACAAGCAATCCGCTTCTGAATCCGCTATAATCTGCGTTTGATTTTATTTCCCAACGCCTTTTGTACAAAGCGAAACATCATGCAAGAACATTACCAACCCGCCGCCATCGAGCCTGCGGCGCAGAAAAAATGGGATGACGAGCGTATTTTCAACGTCTCCGAAGACGCTTCCAAACCCAAATACTACTGCCTCTCCATGTTCCCCTACCCCAGCGGCAAGCTGCACATGGGGCATGTGCGCAACTACACCATCGGCGACGTATTGAGCCGCTTCAAACGCTTAAACGGCTTCAACGTCATGCAGCCTATGGGTTGGGACGCGTTCGGCATGCCGGCGGAAAACGCGGCGATGAAAAACAACGTCGCCCCCGCCGCTTGGACGTACGACAACATCGAATACATGAAAACCCAGCTCAAAAGCCTGGGTTTTGCGATTGACTGGGAGCGCGAAGTCGCTACCTGCAAACCCGAATACTACCGCTGGGAACAATGGCTGTTTACCAAGCTGTTTGAAAAAGGCATCGTCTATCGCAAAAACGGCACGGTGAACTGGGACCCGGTCGACCAAACCGTATTGGCCAACGAGCAAGTTATCGATGGACGCGGCTGGCGTTCGGGCGCGTTGATTGAAAAACGCGAAATCCCGATGTATTACTTCAAAATCACGGATTACGCCGAAGAGCTGCTCAACGATTTGGACAAGCTGGAACACTGGCCGGAACAAGTCAAAACCATGCAGCGCAACTGGATCGGCAAATCTCGCGGTATGACCGTGCGCTTCGCCGTTTCAGACGACAGCAAACAAGGCTTGGAAGGCGATTACGCGAAATTCCTGCAAGTTTATACCACCCGTCCCGACACGCTGATGGGCGCGACTTATGTTGCCGTTGCCGCCGAGCATCCGCTGGCAACCGCCGCAGCCGCCGACAAACCCGAATTGCAGGCATTTATCGCCGAATGCAAAGCCGGTTCGGTTGCCGAAGCCGATATGGCGACGATGGAGAAAAAAGGCGTGCCGACCGGCCGCTATGTCGTCAATCCGCTTAACGGCGACAAGCTGGAAGTGTGGATTGCCAACTATGTATTGTGGGGTTACGGCGACGGCGCGGTGATGGCTGTTCCGGCGCACGACGAACGCGATTTCGAGTTTGCCACCAAATACAATCTGCCGAAAAAACAAGTCATTGCCGTCGGCGACAACGCATTCGACGCAAACCAATGGCAAGAATGGTACGGCGACAAAGAAAACGGCGTATTGGTCAACAGCGGCGACTTGGACGGCATGAATTTTCAGATGGCCTTTGACGCCATCACCGCCAAGCTGCAAAGCCAAGACGCTGGCGAACCGAAAACCCAATACCGCCTGCGCGACTGGGGTATTTCACGCCAACGCTACTGGGGCTGCCCGATTCCCATCGTCCATTGCGAAAAATGCGGTGACGTACCCGTCCCAGCCGACCAACTGCCCGTCGTTTTACCCGAAAACGTCGTACCCGACGGCATGGGTTCGCCGCTGGCAAAAATGCCCGAGTTTTACGAAACCACCTGCCCATGCTGCGGCGGCGCGGCAAAACGCGAAACCGACACCATGGACACCTTCATGGAATCGAGCTGGTATTTCTTCCGCTACATGTCTCCTCAATTCGCAGAAGGCATGGTATCGGCAGAAGCCGCGAAATACTGGGGCTCGGTTGACCAATACATCGGCGGTATCGAACACGCGATTCTGCACCTCCTGTACGCGCGCTTCTTCACCAAACTGATGCGCGACGAAGGCTTGGTCAATGTTGACGAACCGTTCGAACGCCTGCTCACGCAAGGTATGGTCGTCTGCGAAACCTACTACCGCGAAAACGCCAACGGCAGCAAAGACTGGATCAACCCTGCCGATGTCGAGCTGACTTTCGACGACAAAGGCCGCCCTGTTTCCGCTGTTCTGAAAGCCGACGGCCTGCCTGTCGTCATCAGCGGCACGGAAAAAATGTCCAAATCCAAAAACAACGGCGTCGATCCGCAAGAGCTGATTAACGCCTACGGCGCGGATACCGCCCGCCTGTTCATGATGTTCGCCGCACCACCCGAACAGTCCCTCGAATGGAGCGACAGCGGCGTCGAAGGCGCACACCGCTTCCTGCGCCGTCTGTGGCGTACTGTTTACGAATACCTGAAACAAGGCGGCGCGGTCAAAGCGTTTGCAGGCAGCCAAGATGGTTTGTCTAAAGAACTCAAAGACCTACGCCACAAACTGCACGCCACCACCGCCAAAGTCAGCGATGACTACGGCCGCCGCCAGCAGTTCAACACCGCCATCGCCGCCGTGATGGAACTGCTCAACCAATACGACAAAACCGACACCGGCAGCGAACAAGGCCGAGCCGTCGCCCAAGAAGTATTGGAAGCCGTCGTACGCCTGCTGTGGCCGATTGTGCCGCACATCTGCGAAACCCTGTGGAGCGAATTAAACGGCGCGAAACTGTGGGAAGCAGGCTGGCCGACCGTCGATGAAGCCGCCTTGGTTAAATCCGAAATCGAAGTGATGGTTCAAGTCAACGGCAAACTGCGCGGCAAAATCACCGTCGCCGCCGACGCCTCCAAAGCCGACCTCGAAGCCGCCGCACTCGCTAACGAAGGCGCAGTGAAATTCATGGAAGGCAAGCCTGCGAAGAAAATCATCGTCGTTCCCGGACGCTTGGTGAATATTGTCGTCTAAACCGCTTTTAAGGTTTAGCCACACGGATAAAGGCCGTCTGAAACTTGGAAACAGGTTTTCAGACGGCCTTTTATTTTTAAAACCGTTATTTCCTTGAATTGTAAGGTTTACCATTAAATTAAAGTTATGAAGATATTTTTTGAACCATCGTATTCAAATGAAGACCTTAGCTTTGATAAAAACTAAGGTTTAGACGAATAAAGAAAGGCTGAGACCTTTGCAAAAAAGCCCTTCCCACGACAGCCTAAATCCAAACAAAGGTCTCATCAGGTTCATTTAGCGGAATTCAAACAGCTCTTGATGCAATGAGCGTGTCTTAAGTTTTCCTGCAATACTGTTTGTAAAGCTACGACTACCACAAAGCCATAGACTGCGGGTTTCACTATTCTGAACGCTTTGTACAATATGATCAGCTGATAATCTTTGGGTTTCAGAAGGAATATAGTGGAATGTAACATTCGCTTGTTGAGCCAAATCTTTCCATTGGTTGATTATTTCTGCAGATAAATTTCTATCGGCATGGAACCAGTCAATTTGTTGATTGGATGGTTGTTTGGCTAATTCTTTGAGCCTTGCAAGGAAAGGCGTAAAACCAATACCGTTACTCACCCAAATTTGTTCATTTTTATCTGAAAAATTGAAGCGGCCATATGCACCATCAATTTTAACGGTATCACCGATGTTCAAACGTTGAGACAGACGATGGGTGTAGTCGCCCAAGTCTTTGATGATAAGATTGATTTGTTGATTTTCAGGATTCCAGTTTGAAGCGATGGTAAATGGGTGGCTTTCTCCATGTGCACGTAAAAAGAGGAATTGACCGGCTTGGTGTCCCTGCCATTTTGGCGCATTCAGGGTAAGTGAAAGCAGGGAGCCGTTTTGGTTCATGGCAGTTACTGTTGCGGTTTGCGGTTTACCAATGCGTTTAAAGAGGGCGAGGAGGGAACAAATACTACTGAAGAATAGGGCGGTAGCCAGCAACCAGCCAAGTGGCTGAGCCCAGTAAGCAAAGTTTGCCAATACGATGGTGTGCCATACGAGTGCAATATAGACAGGGACAATTAAGATGTGAAGTTTGGCAAACCAACGGTAGGGAATAAGTTTGATCAGTGCGATAACCAATAAGACGACTGCAACGTAAAAAGCAATCTCACCCACTTCTTCAGCAAAATGGCGCTGGGTAACTAACCAATCTTTTAAAGTCAAGACTTCCTGCATCGGTGGGCGCGGTGGCTTTTTGCCGTCAAACAGACCGAGCTTTACCAGCCATTTGGGGAATTGCTTACTGATCCAATGCAGGATACTGCCTGAAAGGGCAATGATGCCCAACCATTTATGCAGGCGGTACATTTTATCCAATCCGCCAAATAGTCCTTCCAACATTTTGGGACGTACTGCAAGAATCATACAAGCACTCATGGCCAGTATGCTGATGCTGCCGGTGAACTGTAATAATAGGTTACGTACGGGAAATACGCCCCACTTGTCTGGAAATGGCGTGGCAAACAGCCATAAAGCGGATATGCCGACTAAAAAGGCAAATAAGGTAAATTTAATATTTTTCATGGTAGTGTTTGTGAAATTAAAATATAAAACAGTTGGTGCTTGTTTTAACAGGACTAAGTATATCTTGGAAAAATTAGGCCAAAATTATCGATAAAGTGCTTCCTGTATTCATTGTTAGGGCTTAAAACGCCAATGTTGGTATGCTCAGCCTTTCTTGTCGTTGATAGTTTAAAGTGGAACATTATTTAATAAATTCCACCACTTCGCGTTTTTGGGTGAGGCTCTTACTTGCGATAGCCAAATGCTGCCATCACACTTAACTTAAATTCTTGGGGATCAAACAAGCCTTTTTCTGCCAATAATGTATCCATTTTGGCATGAGGGAAACCTTCAACAGTGGGAAGCGGTCGATGTGTTTGGCAATCATGGCTTGGGCAGTTTACTGGAAGAAAGTACTCATGAGAAATCCCCTAAATGTCTTGGTGGAAATTTAGGGGATTTTGGGGAATTTTGCAAAGGTCTCAGGCCGTCTGAAACCCTATATTCAGGTTTCAGACGGCCTTTTTAACTACCCTATTTTATTCGCCGTAGTAGGCTTTGGTCAGGATTTCTTCCATATCGGCCACCATCGCGAGGCGTGGGTTGGCCGGGGTGCATTGGTCTTCAAAAGACATCATGGCCAGCTCTTTTCTGCCATCGAGGAAGGTTTTCTCATCGATGCCCTGCTCTTTAAACGACATTTTGATGCCGACGTTGACCGCCAGTTCGTGGCAGGCGCGGGCGAAGGATTCTACGCCTTCTGCCGGTGTGCTGCATGGCAGGCCTAAGGTACGGGCGATTTCCTGATATTTCAGGTCGGCTTTGTAGTAGTTGTACTTCGGCCAAGTGGCGGTTTTCTGCGGACGCGTGCCGTTGTAGCGGATGACGTGCGGCAGCAGGATGGCGTTGGCACGACCGTGCGGAACATGATATTTGCCACCGATTTTGTGTGCCATCGAGTGGTTGATGCCTAAGAACGCATTGGCAAACGCCATGCCTGCGATGGTGGAGGCATTGTGCATATGCTCGCGCGCTTCAGGATCGGCCGCACCGTGTTTGTAGGAGCGTTCGAGATATTGGAACACGAGCTTAATGGCTTGCAGGGCGAGGCCGTCTGTAAAGTCGTTCGCCAGTACGGAAACGTATGCTTCTACGGCGTGGGTCAGTACGTCCAAACCGGTATCGGCGGTTACACCTGCCGGAACTGTCATGGTAAAAGCAGGATCGACAATCGAAATGGTCGGTGTCAGTGAGTAGTCGGCAATCGGATATTTTTTGTCGCCGTCGCTGATGACGGTAAACGGCGTCACTTCGGAGCCTGTACCCGACGTGGTAGGAATGCCGATAAATTTGGCTTTGCGGCCCAATTCAGGGAAACGGAATGCGCGTTTGCGGATGTCCATGAATTTTTGCACCAAGTCTTCAAAATCGACTTGCGGCTGCTCGTAGAAGAGCCACATGGCTTTGGCCGCGTCCATCGGCGAGCCGCCGCCCAGCGCAATAATGGTGTCCGGCTGGAAGCTGCGCATCAAATCCGTGCCTTTATAGACGGTTTGGACGCTCGGATCGGCTTCAACGTCAGTAAACAGCTGGATGGTCACTTTGTTTTTGCGTTGATGCAGTTGATGGGTGATTTTATCGACAAAGCCCAGGTCAACCATCGAACGGTCGGTCACAATCATGACTTTTTCGCAGTCTTTCATGTCTTGCAGATATTGGATGGAATCGCGTTCAAAATAGATTTTGGCGGGCACTTTGAACCATTGCATGTTGTTTCTCCGACGGCCTACTTTTTTGATGTTTAACAGATTGACTGCGCTGACGTTGCCGCCGACGGCGTTTTTACCGTAAGAGCCGCAACCGAGGGTCAGAGAAGGCAGGAAGGCATTGTACACGTCGCCGATGCCGCCGAAGGTGGAAGGCGAATTCCAAATCACGCGCAGCGCTTTGACGCGGGAGCCGAACGTTTTGACCAATTCTTCGTCGGCGGTATGGATGGCGGCGGAGTGTCCCAAGCCGTCAAAGGCGACCATTTCTTCGGCGAACTTCAAACCTTGTTCGGTCGAATCCGCCTTAATCATGGCCAAAACAGGCGAAAGTTTCTCGCGGGTCAGCGGCTCGTTCGGGCCGACTTCGCGGCATTCGGCGATGATGATGTTGGTTTTTTCAGGTACCTTAAACCCAGCCTGCTCGGCAATCCATGCCGCCGGTTTGCCCACTACCGCAGAATTGAGTTTCGCCCCGCCGCAGCTGGCGCAATTCGCCGTTACGCCGAAGATAAACTCTTCGAGCATGGCTTTTTCTTTTTTGTTGGCGAAGTACACGCCGTAGGATTTGAACTCTTCGGCCAACTCTTTGTAAATCTCTTTATCGGCAATCACCGCTTGCTCGCTGGCGCACACCATGCCGTTATCGAAAGATTTCGACATCACAATATCGTGCGCCACCTGTTTGATGTCCGCCGTTTTTTCAACATAAGCAGGTACGTTGCCCGCCCCGACGCCGAGCGCAGGTTTGCCGCAAGAATACGCCGCTTCCACCATCGCATTGCCGCCGGTCGCCAAAATCGTTGCCACGCCCGGATGCTTCATCAGCGCGGAAGTGCCTTCCATAGACGGTTTTTCAATCCACTGGATACAGTTTTCCGGCGCGCCGGCCGCAATTGCCGCATCGCGCACAATACGCGCGGCATGGGCGGAACACTGTTGGGCGGACGGGTGGAACGAGAAAATAATCGGATTGCGGGTTTTCAGCGCAATCAGGGATTTGAAAATGGTGGTGGAAGTCGGATTGGTCGTCGGCACAATACCGCAAACCACGCCGACCGGATCGGCGATTTCGGTAATACTGGTTACATCGTTTTCGCTGATGACGCCCACGGTTTTCAAATCGCGCAGGCGGCGCACGACGTTTTCGCAGGCAAACAGGTTTTTCGTCGCCTTATCCTCAAACACGCCGCGTCCCGTTTCTTCGACCGCGTGCATGGCGAGTACACCATGTTTGTCCAGCGCGGCGATAGAGGCTTTGGCAACAATAAAGTCAATCTGCTCCTGATCTAGCTTAAGAAACTCGTCCAATGCCCGTAAACCCTTGTCAACCAGGCTGTTTACCTCGGCTACGGCTGGGCTGACGACGTTGTCGGCTGATGCGTTCATGGTGTATCTCCTTAATAAAAGGTGGCAATAAGGTCAATAAATTTTCACTACGATAACTATAGGTAATTTAGTTACATTTTGCTTTGACCTAAATCACAAACCATGATTGAACTTTTCAGACGGCCATTTTATCGTTTATTCATTTTAATTCTTTGAAGTATAATATTTTTATCTATACGAAAACAAAGACGGTTATTCTTCGTCGCTTTCCTCAGTAATTAAGATAAAAACAGAAAATTGATGTATTAAAATTACAGACGCAAATAAAAAGGCCGTCTGAAAATATTTTTTCAGACGGCCTTTTTTGCTTTGCCTTTTATTGGCTGATGTCTTCCAGCGTACGGCCTTTGGTTTCTTCACCCAATACCAAGATTACCGCCACAATCAGCAGCATAACCAGGGCAAACATCATAAAGATATTGCCGAAGCCGCCGCTATTGCCTACCATCGCCGCTACTACCATGGGGGCGAGTATGCCGCCGATACGGCCGATGGCGCCTGCCCAGCCGGATGCGAAGGCACGGAAGCGCAAGGGGTAGAGTTCGGGGGTGTAGGTGTACAAAACGCCCCATGCGCCCAAGTTGAAGAAGGACATCAGGCTACCCCAAACCATGACTTCGGCCGCAGTGGTGCTTTGCCCGAAAAACCATGCGCACACGGCGCAAGCGGCCAGGAAGCCTGCCAGCGTTGCTTTGCGGCCGATTCTCTCCACCAAAGCCGCGGCAGCTATATAGCCGGGCAGTTGCGCAACAATCATCACCAACACATATTCAAAGGTTTTGACCACGGTATTGCCCTGCTCGACCAGCAGTTTGGGCAACCAAGTAAAAATGCCGTAATACGAAAACACGATGCCGAACCAAACCAGCCACAGCATCAGCGTGCGCCGTGCAAACGGATGTTGCCAAAGTTGGAAGAAGCGGATGCGTTCACGCGGGGCGGCCGGTGCGGCAACGGCTTCTATCGGAGGCGTTATGCCCGATTGAATTTCCAGCGCGGATACTAAATGGTGCGCTTCGTTGGTTTTGCCGCGGGAAAGCAGGTAAGGCACGGATTCGGGAACGAATTTCAACACCAACGGCACATAAAACAGGGGCAAGGCGCCAAATAAAAACGCGCTGTGCCAGCCGGTCTGCGGAATAAAGAAATAAGACACCAGCGCGGCTGAGAGCCAGCCCAAGCCCCAAAAGCTTTCCAGCAAAACAATAAAACGGCCGCGTACTTTCGGCGGCGCATATTCGCTGACCAGCGACACGGCGACGGGCAGTTGACCTCCCAAGCCGACGCCGACAAAAAAGCGGCACACCAGCAAAACCGTCAAATCAGGCGCAAGCGCGCACAAACCTGTGGCAATGCTGTACACCACCATCGTGCCGGCAAAAACGGTTTTCCGTCCGAACCTGTCCGCCAGCCAGCCGCTAAATACCGCGCCCAAAGCCATGCCGACAAAGGCAATGCTGACAATCCAGCCTAACTGCGCCGGAGCCAACGCCCAATCTTTGCCCAAAGCAGGCAATACAAACGACACCAAGCCTGTATCCATGGCATCAACAGCCAACCTATGCCGACCAAGACCAGAAGTTTGTAATGAAATCGGGAAGGCGGCAGATTGTGCAGCCGTGTCAGAATATCCATAGTTTCTTTCCTTTGTTTGCGTATTATTGAATTGGGTTTTATCAATAAATGCTTTAATTTCAGTAACAAACCTAAAACCAAGACATTGTATCGATTTTAACATTGGTACCATATGCAAAGAATAGGAAGCGCGTGTTTTTTAGATATTTTTATCGCCAGAACCGCACGCCCTATTAAAACTCTGAATAAGGGTTAACGGCAGGCCGTCTGAAACCGATGCTCCGGGTTTCAGACGGCCTGCCGTTTTTTGCAAAGGCTTCATGCTTGGGTTATGATGTTTATTTGTAATATGTAAACAGATGATTGCCTGTTTTTACATAACAGGCCGTCTGAAACAACGGAGAACGATATGAATGCGGTTGTAATTGCGGTCATCATCATGCTTGTGCTGTCTTTATCGCGCGTGCATGTGGTGCTCAGCTTGGCTGTCGGCGCGTTTGTCGGCGGCTTGGTGGCCGGTATGCCTTTGGAAAATGTAACCAACGCGGCCGGCGATGTGGTGCAGCAAGGGATTATTCCTGTTTTTAACGAAGGTCTGAAAGGCGGGGCGCAAATCGCGCTGTCTTATGCCATGCTCGGCGCGTTTGCCATGGCCATCACGCATTCCGGCCTGCCGCAACAGCTCGCCGGCGTGATTATCCGCAAACTCAACGGCGGTGAAGGCAATGCGAAAGGCGAAGGCGCGGTCAAATGGCTGCTGCTGGCGATTATTTTGTGCATGGGCGTGATGAGCCAAAACGTTGTGCCGATTCATATCGCGTTTATCCCGATGATTATTCCGCCGCTGCTGTTGGTATTCAACCGTTTGAAACTCGACCGCCGCTTGGTGGCCTGCGTGATTACGTTTGGTTTGGTAACGACTTATATGTTTCTGCCTTACGGTTTTGGCGCCATCTTCTTGAACGACATCATGTTGGGCAATATCCGCTCGGCAGGCATGGACACCAGCGGCATCAATGTGATGCATGCAATGGCGATTCCGGCTTTGGGCATGGTGTCCGGCTTGCTGCTGGCCTTTTTGCACTACCGCAAGCCGCGCATTTATCAAAACAATACCACTGACACGGAAGACAACCGCGCAGCAGTGCAACAACAAGAGCCTTCAACCTATCGCAGCTTGGTGGCGGCCGTGGCGATTGCCGTGTGTTTTGCCATTCAGCTTTCGTACGATGGTTCGCTGGTATTGGGCGCGATGTTGGGCTTTGCCGTGTTTATGATGTTGGGCGTGATGAACCGCTCCGCCGCCAGCGATGTGTTCGGCGAAGGCATCAAAATGATGGCGATGGTCGGCTTTATTATGATTGCGGCGCAAGGTTTTGCCGCCGTCATGAACGCGACCGGCGAGATTCAGCCTTTGGTCGAACACAGCATGGCTTTGTTCGGAAGCAATAAAGGCATGGCCGCCTTTACCATGCTGTTTGTCGGCCTGCTGGTAACCATGGGCATCGGCTCGTCTTTCTCCACCTTGCCGATTATTACCGCGATTTATGTGCCTTTGTGCATCAGCTTGGGCTTCTCCCCAATGGCTACCGTGGCCATCGTCGGCACGGCAGGCGCGCTGGGCGATGCGGGTTCCCCCGCTTCCGACTCGACACTCGGTCCGACCATGGGTTTGAATGCCGACGGTCAGCACGACCACATCCGCGATTCGGTTATCCCGACCTTTATCCACTACAATATCCCGCTGATGGTTGCAGGCTGGATTGCCGCGATGGTGCTGTAATATGAGCGATATTCAGGAATTGGAACACCGCGTCACCGAGCTGGAAATTCAGACGGCCTTGCAGGAAGATTTAATCGGCAGCCTGAACGACACCATCGCCAAGATGCAACAGGCTTTGGATTTGCAACAAGGTCAGTTGCGGCTTCTGTATCAACGGATGCAGGACAAAGGCGCAAACGGCGAACGCGAACCGTACAGCCTGCGCGACGAGATTCCGCCGCATTATTGATAAACTAAAAAAGGGCATGTTTGATACATGCCCTTTTCTTTCATAGCAAAGGCCGTCTGAAAGTCAATCAAGCTTTCAGACGGCCTTTTAAACAATCAAACCTTACAAACAAGCCAATTCGTTGGCCATTTGCTGCTCGACGGTTTCACGTTGGCGGATAAGTTTGTATCCGCTGCCGTCAACCAATACTTCCGCCGCACGGTTGCGCGTGTTGTAGTTACTCGCCATGCTTGAGCCATACGCACCGGCGCTGCGGATAAGCAGCAAATCCCCTTCTTCGCAGGCGATGGTGCGGTCTTTGCCGAGAAAGTCGCCGGTTTCGCAAATCGGGCCAACGATATTGGCCGTCAAAGGCTCAATGTCTTTGGTTTCGACCGCTTCGATGTGATGATAGGCATCATAAAGCGCCGGACGCATCAAATCGTTCATCGCCGCATCGACCATCACAAAGTTTTTCTCTTCGCCATGTTTTACGAATTCGACTCGCGTCAATAACGCGCCTGCATTGCCAACCAAACTACGACCTGGCTCGAGGACCAGTTTCAGACGGCGTGTGCCGATCAGTTTTTGAACGGCTTGGGCATACGCGCCCAAATCAGGCACATTTTCGTCTTGGTAAACAATGCCGACACCGCCGCCCAAGTCCAAGTGTTCCAACACAATGCCTTCGTCTGCCAGTTGGTCGACCAAGGCCAAAATACGTTCGCAGGCTTCGATGAGCGGGCTGAGGTCGGTCAGTTGCGAGCCGATATGGCAGTCGATACCGACAATTTTCAAATGGCTTTGTAGGGAAACATGACGATAGGCCTCAAGCGCATCGGCATAGGCAATACCAAATTTATTGGCTTTCAAACCGGTGGAGATATAAGGATGAGTTTTGGCATCGACATCAGGATTGACGCGCAGGGAGACCGGAGCGACTTTCCCCAAACGCGCGGCAACCTTTTGAATACGGTCGATTTCGGGAATGCTCTCCATATTAAAGCATTTCACGCCGGCATTCAGCGCAAATTCAATTTCTGCCTCACTCTTGCCCACACCGGAAAAAATCGTTTTCGCCGCATCGCCGCCGGCCGCCAAAACGCGCGCCAACTCGCCGCCGGACACAATGTCAAAACCGCTCCCCAAAGAAGCAAAGTGTTTGATGATGTTCAGGTTGCCATTCGCTTTAACCGCGTAGCAGACAAGCGGATTTAAAGCGGAAAACGCGGTTTGGTAGTTTTCAAATGCCTCGGTCAGCGCAGATTTGCTGTACACATAAAGCGGCGTACCAAACTCTTCGGCAAGGTGTGTATAAGGGAGTTGTTCGCAGAATAAGGTCATGTTTGTGAATCTTTTTTAGTCGTTGGTTTGAGTGGTCGGTTCTTTGGCCGTATCGAATTTCAAGCCAGTCTGAATCACGCCGAAGCGCGCCTTGTCGCCTTCTTTGGGCAGGTAGAGGTCGCCTTTGTAGCCGCAGGCAGAAAGCAGCAGAGCCGTTGCCGCTGCAAAAAATACGCCGTATTTCATCAGTAAAACTTTCTTCATCATTACGAATGTGGCAAGATTCGGTATCTTAAACAAAAACCACACAAAAAGCCATGATGACCGAAAGCGAATTCATCCGCATGAGCGAAGAATTGTTCGAACACATCGAAGACCAAATCGACGAAAACGGCTGGGATTTCGACTGCCAGTTTGCCGGAAACGTACTGACCATCGAAGCCGAAGACGGCACGCAAATCATCGTCAACCGCCACACGCCCAACCAAGAATTGTGGATTGCCGCCAAAAGCGGCGGCTACCATTTCGCCGAGCAAAACGGCAAATGGCTGGCAACGCGTGACGGACGGGATTTCTACGACGTTTTAAACGAAGCCCTGAGCGCGGCTTCGGGCGAAGCAATTGAGATTGCGGAATTGTGATTCAGTCTTCAAATATCCCTAACTAAAAATCTATTTACCTCAAAGGATACCCAAATGCCCCTACTAGATAGTTTCAAAGTCGACCACACCCGTATGCACGCCCCTGCCGTACGCGTGGCAAAAACCATGACCACGCCCAAAGGCGACACTATTACCGTGTTTGACCTGCGTTTCTGCATTCCCAACAAAGAAATCCTGCCTGAAAAAGGCATTCACACGCTGGAGCACCTGTTCGCAGGCTTTATGCGCGACCACTTAAACGGCAACGGCGTCGAAATCATCGACATTTCCCCGATGGGCTGCCGTACCGGTTTCTACATGAGCCTCATCGGTACGCCCGACGAGCAAAAAGTAGCCGACGCATGGCTCGCTTCAATGCAGGATGTTTTGACCGTTCAAGACCAAAGCAAAATCCCCGAGCTGAACGAATACCAATGCGGTACTTACCTGATGCACTCGCTTGCCGAAGCACACGAAATCGCCCAAAACGTTTTGGCACGCAAAGTCGCCGTCAATAAAAACGAAGAGCTGACATTGGACGAAAGCCTGTTGAACGCTTAATCCGCCATGACAGCAAAGGCCGTCTGAAACTTTATATGACAAGTTTCAGACGGCCTAAGACCTTTTATTCCAATTTTCAACCTTTCAGCCACAGTTTTACACCGCCTAAAAATAAGTTGGCGGATGCTGACAGTGTACATAGTATAATTACACTTTGAACAAACAACCTGATTCTATTGCCTTTATGAAACCGTTTTTCTGCAAAACCGCCATTGCCCTCAGCCTGACCCTCCCCGCCGCCGCCAACGCTGCCGAGTATGTCTGCAATGTTGAAGGCATCACCGTTTATGCTTCATACCAGATCAATGACGCCTGTCGCATAGTTGAAACAAACAATGTAACAGAAAACAGCGTCGTTGCGATTCCGGGCGACACTCCGGTTTTAAAAACGGTACAAACAACAGAATTTAAAGCATCTGCCGCAGACTACATTAATGCTTCTCAAGCAACGCCCGCGGTACAAACCCCAGTCGTTGTTGCTCGAAATGAATACGGTATTCCGGCACCTATTTCCATTCCGATGGCACAAACTCGACAAGCTATGCTAGCGAATAAAACCATTGCAGACAGCGCAATCGTTTCCAACAATACGCCTGCTTTGGAAACATCAGCCGTTGCAAAACCTGAAAACTATGTTGTCGATGCTGCTGTCCACAACACAACTCCTGTCGTACAAACTCAGACGACTGCCGTTCAAGAGGACAACACTATTGTTCCTCCTGTACTCATCGCGCAAACCCATACCGTTACAGCCGACAAAGCCATTGCAGACAGCGTAATCGTTCCCAACAATACGCCTACTCTGGAAGCGCCGCCCACAATAAAAGCTGAAGACTATGTTGCCGACACTACTGTCCGCAATACAACTCCTGTCGTACAAACTCAGTCTAGTGCAACCCAAACAGAAAACAGTGTTGTTCCTGTAATGCTTGCCGCACAAGCCCAACCTACTGCTTCTACCGAGAAAACAGTTTCAGACGGCCTTGCTATTATTAATGAAACACCAGCTGTTCAACCTGTTGTACCTGCAATCCAAACTCCACAAGAGATTATTCAGAACTCGGCAGTTCAGCCGCAAACTTCAACTACCCAAAATAACCAAGCGGTAACAGCTCAGGATGAAGTGCTCGATAAAACACCTACCAAAGTCGAGACTAAGCATAAAGGCAAAACTTATGCCAAAACCTCCTCTCGACGCAAAGCCAAGGTTAACCGTACTAAAGCCGATAAAACAGCCGTTGTCCGCGCATCTGAGGAACAAGCAGCCAAACCTATTGCCACCGCTTCAACCGAACCAAGCACGCCGGCAACTGCCACTCCGGTAGAGCATGGCAAAACCACTGTCCCAACACCTTTCCCACAAGCATACAAACCGGCAGCCGATATTTTGCTGGATAAAGGAAATAGCGACAGCGATATCAAAATCCTGCCGAATGTACCGATTACCAGCGTGACCAACACAGCCGAAGCTGCCAATCCGCGCATCAATATTACCCTGCGCAACCGTCAGAACAAATCACGCAGTTCTTCATACAGCAAATACAAAGCCCCTGTTATCCGTACTGCACCTGTGGTTACGCCGGCTCCTAAGCCAAGCCCTAAAGAAACCCGCAAACAGATATTGCAGACCGAAGTACGCAACGAACAGGCTGCTATTACCCGCCTTCAAACCCAGTTGAACGCGGCCAAACAAAAAGGCGATCAGATTAAAATCCAACAACTGACCCGTACCATAAACGCCCGTAAAGCGAATATCCGCGCTATTCAAGGCGAGATGTCTCGTTGATTGGTTTTTTATACAAAAAGGCCGTCTGAAAACATTTTCAGACGGCCTTTTTAATGGTACAGACCTTATTTATTCAACAGACAAATACTTTCTCTAAAATCATTTGCTGATCACGCCAAAGTACATTTCTTCACATCCCTACCCTCGTGCGCCATTACTGCTTCTATCCAATCGGCGATATTTTGCCAATAATATTGCGGCTTTTCAGACGACCTATCAGTCTGCATCACTTCATCATTCAACACAACGGGAACACCCTGCTCTGCACCGGCTTCAAGCACAATCCAAATACTGCCTTCATGGGTATCGGCTCGGGCTACTTGATGTTCATATGCCCAGCCAACCGCAGCTTGTCCGCCATTTTGCAAAGACTGCATCGCCAGAGATAATGGATGAAAGCAGGTATCTACATTGTTGTCGGCAGTAACGACCAAAGTTGCACCATGCGTGCCTAACGCTTGCGCGGCATGAAAGACTGGGGAGTTGTGCAGGTTGGCAATAAAGTCAAACGGCATCGCGGCGTGATGGTTCAGCACATTGTCTGCCATTTTTTCAAACACGGATGGCGAAGAAAACGGCGTACCAAGAAAAACGGCGCAATCAGGGCGGATTTCGCTTTGTTCCTTTAGCTGCCCTGCACCAAGCGCGGCAATCAAACTCAAGCGGCTGAGGCGGCGAGTATCTATACCGCTTTGCTGCTTTAAGATTTGTTTGAGGATTTTACCGCCGGTGCCGGCGTCAGTATCAAAACGCACGGCGGCGGTAATACGGATATTAGGATTTACGGTTGCCATTGCCATACCAAAGATGTGTTGCTGCCGCCAAAACCAAACTGATTGGCCAAACAGAAAAAGCCGCCTTTTTGTGAAGCCGCGCACTCGGAAAAACGAATTTTCCACCCCTGATAATCGTTGCTTCCGCCTTGTTTTAGAGCGGATAAAAGCAAGGCTGTTTCAAGGGCTGCCGTTGCGCCAAGCGTGTGTCCGATTTGCGGTTTGAACGCCATCAAGGGCGGCAGTGTACCGAATATATTTTCCAGTGCGGCCAATTCGGCGGCATCGCTGTCAGCCGTGCCGATGCCGTGTGTTTTAACGGCCGCAATGCTTTCAGGAACGATGCCTGCAATATCTAACGCACGTCGCATCACTTGCTCTTGCGCTTGGCCATCGCTTTGAATCAGGTCATTGCCTGTATTGGCAGCGTGTCCTATAAGTTTCAGACGGCCTGAAGATTCAGGAGCAGCGGAAGATAAGGCAAGCGCGGCAACACCTTCGCCTAAAATCAAACCGTTTCCGCCAAAAGGCTGATACTGTTCGGTCAGCAAACCCAAGCTGTGAAAATGCAGCAAAGTCAGTCGGTTGAGGTTTTCAATCCCAAGCACAAAGGCACGCTCCGCCTCGCCGCGCAAGCAGTTATCCGCCTGAATGAGCGCATGGGCGGATGAAGTGCAGGCAGTAGCGAAACTGAAAATCTGCCGATTGCCGCTGCGCCGGCGCAAATCTTCGGCGAGATAAAGCAGATTGTGTTCTTCTTCCGCCCTATTGCCCACAAAATGGCGGTTTTCATATTCGGAGATGGAATAGGAACTAGACCCGATAAACACCGGCGCATCATGCCAACTTTCAGATGGCCAGCCTGCATTTTCGGCAGCTAGGCGCAAATGTTGTTCGGCGATATCCGCCAATTCCTTCCGCCCCAAACTGTCGCTAGCAAATGCACGAAAATAAGCAGCCTGCTGCGGCTGGTTTAAAAACGTATAAGACACCGCATCAGGCCGTCTGAAGTCCGTTTGCGGATTCAAGGCAGAAGTGGCCGCCGTACCGAAAACCCAACTCACGCACCATGCTCCGCACGGATAAACGCCGCCAAATCGCGTACGCACATCATATGTTTGCGCACCATACGGTCGCCCTGCAGGCGCACTTGGAAATACTGTTGCAAAGCAACGCTGATTTGCAGCGCATCAAGCGAATCCAAACCGACCGGACTGTCATCGCCAAACAAAAGCGCATCGTCGGTGAAATCATCCATATCCACATCGTCGGCCTTATCGGCCTCTTGCACGATTAACTTTTTCAATTCCGCTTCCAGCTCGTGCTCGGCCAGTGTAAAGGTGTAAGACATTTTTTAAACTCCCATTTTTATCTCATGAAGCAACAGCTCGTTTTAGCGAAACTCGCTACGCTCGTTTTCAGACGGCCTGAACTTTATGCAAAATCGCCCCAAAGCGTCTGCATGGCGGCAATGGCCGCAAGTGAGGCGGTTTCGGTACGCAACACCCGTTTGCCGAGCGTAACGGATTGAAAACCGGCATCAAATGCCTGCTGCTCTTCCTTCTCCGTCCAGCCGCCTTCAGGGCCGACCATAAACACGACTTTGCCGGATTGCGGCTGAACATCGCTCAGTTTTTGTGCGCGGTTCAAACTCATTAACAGTTTGGTCGTTTCCTGCGGCAACTGTTGCAGAGCCTGTGCATAAGTCGTCAGCGGCAAAACCTTCGGCACAATATTGCGGCCGCTTTGTTCACACGCCGAAACAACAATTTCCTGCCAACGCGCTACCCGCTTTTCAGCACGTTCGCCGCTCAAGCGGACGACACAGCGTTCGCTGATGACCGGGCGAATTTCTGCCACGCCCAATTCCACGCTTTTCTGCAAAGTGAAATCCATGCGCTCGGCGGCGGATACCGCCTGTACCAATGTAATGTTCAGCGGCGATTCGTTGTCCGTTGCCTCTTCACGCAAAATCCGCACGCTGGCTCGGCGTTTTTCCAAAACTTCTGGCAAAGCCGGATATGCCTTGCCATTGCCGTTGAACAACACGATTTCTTCCGTGTTTTTCACGCGCAATACATTCAGATGGCGCACCACATTATCGGGCAATTCGACCACGCTGTCGGGGCTTAAGGCAAAATCAACATAAAATCGGGGCATGGTTTCCTGCTTTATTCATGTATATAATTTAATGTATATAATTTAAATTTAAAATTTCGTGAATGAAGTTGAAACACGGCGACATACTCCTGCCTGCTTTCGATTTCATCCACTATAATTTGAAAACTTCCCGAATTTTAATCCACTGTCGCGCAAAACTGCAAAAAACAAGGATACGCCGTGCTATACCGTTTACAGAAAGTCGTCCGCCACATCGCCCAAACCGAAGTCATGCCGCGTTTTCTGAACACGCCGTCACGACGCAAGGAAGACGGATCGGTTTTGAGTGAAGCAGATTTGGCCGCACAAACCGCTTTTGCCGCCGCCCTTCCCTTATTGGAGGATTGTCCGATGTTGGGCGAGGAAATGAGCTTTCAGGAACAAACCCGTTTGTGGAACGAACATTCAGACGGCCTATGGATTGTCGACCCTATCGACGGCACAAACAACTTCGTCAACGGTTTGCCGCATTTTGCCGTATCCGTCGCGCTGGTTAAAAACGGCCATGCCGAATTGGGCGTGATTTACAATCCGGTCAGCGGCGAATGTTTCTATGCCGAACGCGGCAAAGGCGCATTTCTCAACGGCACGCCGCTGCCGCTGCGTTCGGAAAACAAAAAACTCAACGAATCCATTGCCGGCGTAGAAATCAAATACCTGCGTTCGGGCAAACTCGCCAGCCGCATGAATACCCTTGCCCCATTCGGCACAATCCGCAGTATGGGCAGCAGCACGCTCGATTGGTGCTACCTTGCCAGCGGCCGCTACGATATTTACATCCACGGCGGACAAAAGCTGTGGGACTACGCTGCCGGTGCATTAATTTTTGAAGAAGCCGGCGGCTGCCTGACCACTTTGGAAGGCGACGATTTTTGGAGCGGCGAACATGTATTTAAGCGTTCCGTCATCGCCGCATTGCAACCCGAGCTGTTTCAGCAATGGGTGAAATGGATTCGAGAAAATCAGTAAAAATACCGTTTATCTTCAAAATATCACGATTATCTTGCAACTTATTGAAATTATTTCACTTCTTAACAGCATTTAATACTAAAAACGGTAGAATATCAATCGCTGACACAACACCGCTCTTTCATCCCTTTTGGGCGGTGCAGCAAGTAAGACGTTTTCCCGCAATGTATTGGCCATTCATACTTCTCCCTTAGTATGAATGGTTTTTTTTATCTGCAAAAACAGCTTAGGCCGTCTGAACGTTCAGACGGCCTGTTTACACTACTATTTGAAAAACTGTCCGCAACACGCCTTAAACTTTTTGCCCGAACCGCACAAACAAGGCTGTTTCATCGTCGGTAACGCAACGGTCGGCTCAATAAAGTACCAACGCCCGTCTATTTTCACAAATGCCGACAATTCATGATGGCACTCAGTTTGCCCGTTCTCTTCAAAATACGCCTCAAACTCGACCAAAGCATGCAGCTTGCCAAACGGCACATGACGGATAACCTTCAATCCCGACCACTGCATCTGCCTACTCCATGCCGCCAAATCCTGCTTGTCCAACAAATTCTGCTGCGCAGGGACAGTCGTGTCCACGATATAGTCGATTTCCTGCAAAACATACGCGCTGTAACGCGAACGCATCAACTCTTCCGCCGTCGAGGCCGCCGCCTCACGCGCATGAAACGGTGCGCAACATTCCGTATAAACACGCCCCGACTGACAGGGGCAAAGTGTAGCCGTCATTCCTAATTACCCGAATAAATCCATTTCAAAATTATAACGCAAACCCGACTCAGGCCGTCTGAAAACGAGCGTAGCGCGTTTCGCTAAAACGAGTGTAGAGAGTTTCACTAAAATAAGCAAAGCGGGTTTCGCCAAAACAAACGCAACAATCTGATATAATGCGCCTTTTCGATTTTGACTATCCATGATGACCATTCCCATCCAAAGCATCAGCCGCCTGTTGCCGCAAACCCAATGCCGTGAGTGCGGCTATGAAGGCTGCCTACCCTATGCGCGCGCCCTGTCGGCAGGAGAAACGCCGGTAAACCTGTGCGCGCCGGGTGGGGAAACCGTCATGAAAGACCTGGCCGACCTGTTGGGCAAGCCCTACCTCGCGCCGGCAAAAACACAAATCAAAGCCGTGGCCCTGATTGACGAATCCGCCTGCATCGGCTGTACCGCCTGCATCCGCGCCTGTCCTGTCGATGCCATTATGGGCGCGTCCAAACTGATGCACACCGTCATCAGCGACGAATGCACCGGCTGCGGCTTGTGCGTTACCCCCTGCCCCGTCGACTGCATCGACATGGTTCCCGTATCGCAGCCCTTCCTGCCGTCCGCACGCCGTTTCAGCACCTCTGCCGAACCGCGCTTTGCCGCCGCCGAACACGCACAAAGCCGTTTTGAACGCCATACCGCGCGCAAACAGCGCGACGATGCCGAACGCAAAGCACTGCTGGCGCAACGCGAAGCCGCCGTCAAAGCCAAACAGGCCGCACAGGCACAAGCCCAAACAGCCGCACCAAGCGCCGTATTCAACCCCATGGATTTGATTGCTAAAGCCATGGCCAAAGCGCAATCGCAGCAGGACAAACTCGTCTCCTCCGACAACCGCGAAGACTTCAAAGCGCGCCAAATCGAAGAAGCCAAAGAACGCGCCGAACTGCGCCGCGCCCAACGTGATGCCAAATACGGCAACGAAGCCGAAAAAGCCGCCGCCATCGAATTTCTGCGCCGCTACAAAGCCGAGCAGGAAGCGGCCAAAGAAACCCGCTGATTTCCAAAACAACAAACCCATTCCGACCGCATCAGGCCGTCTGAAAACATTGCACGAAAACCAATAACTTTATGACCATACAAGAATTTCCACACCAGCATACCGCCCATTGCGAAAGCGGTGTGATGTCCACCCTGCTCAAATACCATGGCCACAATTTAGACGAAGCCATGATTTTCGGCATTGCCCACGCGCTGACATTTGTCTGGATGCCGCTGATCAAATTAAACGGCATGCCGCTGGTTTCCTACCGTACCGCGCCGCGCAGCATCATCAAAAACACCTGCAAAGCATTGGGGCTGAAATTATCCGTCCGCAAATTTTCCGACGCACAAAGCGGACAAGCCGCGTTGGATGCCGCACTATCCTCAGGCAAACTGGCCGGTTTGCAAACCTCCGTCTTTTGGCTGCCCTACTTCCCGCCACAAATGCGTTTCCATTTCAACGCACACAATCTCTTGGTGTACGGCAAAGACGGTAACGACTACCTGATCAGCGACCCCGTATTTGAAACCGTGCAACGCTGCGCCGCCGAAGATTTGCAGCGTGCGCGGTTCGCCAAAGGTGTATTGGCGGCAAAAGGCATGATGTATACCTTGGAAGACAACAGGCCGTCTGAAAAAATCATGGCAGACTTGCCCGCCATTATCCACAAAGCCATACGCAAAAACGCCAAACATATGCTCGCGCCGGTCTTTTTCATCGGCGTAAAAGGCATCCGCACGCTGGCCAAAAAAATCGAATCCCTGCCTGCCAAACAAAACGACAAATACCAAAAACTGTTTCTCGGCCATTTGGTGCGGATGCAGGAAGAAATCGGTACCGGCGGCGCAGGTTTCCGCTACATCTACGCCTACTTCCTCGAACAGGCCGCCCATATCTGCAACGAACCTGCGTTTCAGACGGCCTCAGAACAAATGACCGCCATCGGCGACCAATGGCGCCAATTCGCAGCAATGTGCGTGAAACAGTGCAAAAAACCGTCCGAAAACGGCTGCCGCAACATTGCCGAATTTCTGCTCAAAATTGCGGATGATGAAGAAGCGTTATGGCGGGAATTATTGAAATAATCAGGATTTATTCGATCCCGATTAATCTACCGTGAATTATTTTGACATTCAGGCCGTCTGAAAACTAAAAGAAATTAAAAATGCGTTACCTAGCTACTGTCTTATTTTTGTATTCCGCCTTGACCCATGCCGCGCCGCAAAATGGCTTTGCCTTGGTTCATGATGCCGACGGACACACCAATTTGCGCGAAAGCCCCGATTTGAATGCCAAAGTCTTGGCAAAAATTCCCAACGGCACGCCGTTGGAATGTCTGGGTGATGGCGGCGAAGGCAGCCTGAGTTTCTGTACTGCCCAGCTGCAACAACCCGCCGCAGAAGACTACGGTTTCATCCATTACAGCCGTCTGATATTTCCCGCCGCCGATAAAAGCTTCGTCCGTCTTCGCGAACAATCCAGTCGCGACGATACGCTGACTTTGTCCGGTAGCGGACAAACGGTACACATCGTTGCCCGCCGCATCCATCCAAAACTCAGCGACTTCTCGGGCATCAACAAAGACAAATACACCGCGCGGCTCTATCGAGGCAAACCTTTCTATGGTACAGACTACGACATTCCCAAAAGCGTGTTCGCGCTTGAACGTATCACGCTAAACGGTCAAGCGGTTCCCGCTGCCGAACTGCAAGGACTGTTCTCGCCCGATTTTGCTGCCACCGCACGCGGCAGCAATGTATATCAAGGCTGGGAAGCCTATTACCGCGGCAGCGATAAGACGCTTTATCTGTTTGGCAGACAAGGTTCGGACGGCGCTCCCTTCGGCGTCTGCTTTATATTTAAGGACGGCAAATTCCAGCGCCGTTATTTATGGGGTGCTGCGATTTAAATATCGCTTGAAAGGCCGTCTGAAACCATGATTCAAATCCAATCCCTCTCCCACCGTTATCCCAAAGCCGAAACTGCCGCGCTGGACAATGTGTCGTTCGACATTGCCGACGGCGAATGTTTGGGGCTGCTCGGCCACAACGGTGCGGGGAAAACGACGCTGATGTCGCTTTTGGCCGGCTTGCAGGAAGTACGGCAGGGCGAGATTTTGTTTGACGGCAAGCCATTGCGTCTGTTAAGCCGTAGCGAGCGGCAGAAAATCGGTTTGGTGCCGCAGGATTTCGCGTTTTATCCGCAGCTTTCCGTGTGGGACAACCTGCTGTTTTTCGCCTCGCTTTACAAAGTGCGCGACAAGGGTCGTCTGAATGCGCTTCTAGAACAGACCGACCTGACCGCCCACAAAAACAAGGCGGCAAAGCATCTTTCGGGCGGGCTTAAACGTCGTCTGAATTTTGCTATCGGCCTGATTAACACGCCGCAACTGGTGTTCCTTGACGAAATCACGGTAGGCATCGACCCGCAGTCGCGCCGCTTTATCCTCGACAGCGTGGCGGATTTGACACGGCAGGGAGTAACGGTGGTTTATACCTCACACTATCTGTCGGAAATTGAGCAGCTTTGCGACAAAATCGCGCTGCTGCAACACGGCAAGCTGGTGTACCACGGTGGTTTGGACGAGCTTTTAAGTACGCAAACCGGTATTGTGCGTTTTACTGTCGAACCGCCGTTGCCGCCTCAGACGTTGATCGCCTTAGGTGCCAAACAAGTAGACAGCCGCGGCATGATGGAAACGGCGCACGATGCCGCCGCCGTTTACGCCACCCTGCAACAAAGCGGCGCGCAAATCCGCTACTTCCAGCAGGGACACGGTTCGCTGGAAACGTTTTACCTTGATTTCCTGCGCAAAGACGAGCCAGCAACAGATAAGCAAAACCCACAATGACGATTTCCTCCCTCCTCAAAGAACTCAAACTGCTCTGCCGCGACCTGCACGGTTTGGCCGTGTTGTTTGTGATGCCCATCGCCTTCATGCTGATTATGTCGTTGGCGCTGAGCCGCGACCAAGATCCGCACACCGACAGCCGTATCGCGCTGGTTGGCATAGCAAACGATAGTATCAATACCGCGCTGGCCGCTGCGCTGGAAAAAGAGCAAATCCATGTCACACTGATGCCGTCTGAAAAACTGACCGACGCGCAAAACGGCCTGCACGACAAACGTTTCCAACTGGTGCTGCACAACCCGAACCCCGCTTCCGGCAAAATCGCCGACGACAAAGCCCTGCAAATCTATGTACCGCCCGATACCGAGCCTTCATGGCTGGCGGCTGTCAAAGGCGTTTTGCAGCAGCACTACACTGAAACGCGGCTGGACGCTTATTTCGACAACAATGACGGCATCAAAATCGACAATAAAAAACTGCCTCGTTCCATCCGCAAAGACATCCAGAAAAAAGTGGATGAAAAAAACGACGAACAATTCGCCGCCGTGCGCAGCTTTTTAGATAAAAAAATGCTGGAAGAACACTATCTGAGCGTAGGCAGCGGCACGGTGGAAAAACCCAACGCCGTACAGCACAGTGTACCCGCATGGCTGATTTTCGGTATGTTTTTCATCATGATACCGCTATCGAACGTCATGGCGCTGGAACGCCAAACCAACACCATCACCCGCCTGCGCCTCGCCCGTGCTTCCGCATTCGGCCTGATTGCGGCGAAGCTCGTCCCCTATTTCCTGATTAACCAGCTTCAGTTTGTCGGAATGCTGCTGCTCGGCCGCTACCTGCTGCCTGAAATCGGCGTGCCCGCCCTCATACTCAATGGCAGCCTTGTTCCCTACGCGTTGCTGTCCGCTGCCGTCAGTGCCGCCGCACTCGGCTACGCGCTGTTAATCAGCGTCTGCGCCAAATCTACCGAACACGCCGTCGTACTCGGCGGCGGCGGCATTATCCTGATGGCGGCAATCGGCGGCATTATGGTGCCTGCACACGTCATGCCCGAAACCATGCAGCAACTCACTTGGATTTCCCCGATGGCTTGGGGCTTGAAGGCTTTTCAAGAATTGCTGCTCAACCGCAGCGGACTGGACGGAATCGGCCGTTATCTGCTTCTACTGTCAGCGTTCTCTTTTTCCACATTGACTGCTGCCGTATTGGTTTATCGTAAGCAGTTGCAGACGCAGGTAAGGTTTTAAACGTTTGTCTGCCCTAAGTAGAAAACTTATTTCTCAAAACCATTCCTATAAAACTCCAGGCCGTCTGAAAATACTTTCAGACGGCCTGATGCTTGATATGCTATGAATTGTTTCAATAACAAAATATGTTCAACAAAATCCTAAAATCCAAACGTAAAAAAACCTGCTTTTTTCAAAGCAGGTTTTCATATTTGGTGGGTCGTGAGCGATTCGAACGCTCGACCAACGGATTAAAAGTCCGCTGCTCTACCGACTGAGCTAACGACCCGATAAGCTGTGCATTATAGAGATGGAGCACACAGCTGTCAACACCTTTTTTAAACTTTTTTATTCGACGACGATTTTCGGGAAGCGGCTGCTGAAGTCTTTGCCTTTATCGGCAATGGCCAGTGCGATTTGGAAGGCGGCTTCGGTGTAGATGTCGGCGATGGTTTGGTTGTTTTCAAACAAGGCAGAAGATGTGCCGCTGTCCATGGCTTCGCGTACAGGCAGGCTCAATGGAAGTTGGCCGAGCAACGGTACATTCAAACGCTCTGCCAAGTTTTTGCCGCCTTCTGCGCCGAAGATTGCTTCGGCATGGCCGCAGTTGGTGCAAATATGGACAGACATGTTTTCCAAAACGCCCAAAATCGGAATATTGACTTTGTTGAACATATCCACGGCTTTGCGTGCATCAATCAGGGCGATGTCTTGCGGCGTGGTCACGACAACGGAGCCGGTTACGGGGATTTTTTGCGACAGGGTCAATTGGATATCGCCGGTACCGGGTGGCAGGTCGATGAAGAGATAATCGACATTGTCCCATTCGCTTTGGAACATAAGTTGTTGCAAGGCTTGGCTGACCATCGGGCCGCGCCAAACGACGGCTTGGTCGGTATCGACCAGAAAACCGATGGACATCACTTGAATGCCGCTTTCGGCTTCAACGGGAATGAGTTTTTTGTTTTGTTGGTCGGGTTTACGGTCTTGTACGCCGAGCATGGTGGGCTGACTTGGGCCGTACAGGTCGGCATCGAGTACGCCGACGCGCGCGCCCATTCTGGCCATTGCGGTGGCAAGGTTGGCAGTGGTCGTTGATTTGCCGACGCCGCCTTTGCCCGATGCTACGGCGATGATGTTTTTCACGCCTTTGATGGTTGCTACGCCGGGTTGGACTTTATGCGTACCGATTTCGGTATCGATACTCAAGTGAATGTGGGTATCACCGGTATGCGAAATGACGGCTTCTTGAACGGCGTTGGCAATGTCTGCGGCAATATGGGCAACCGGGAACGCGAATTTCAGGCCGATATGCAGGCCGTCTGAACGCTCTTCCAGAAGCGAAACGGCTTTTTCGCTGCCCAAAGTGCGTATTGTGGTGGGAATCAACACGGCATCGAGTGCGGTTCGGATGGCTGGAATATTCATAATCTGCCTCTTGAATGTGGGAAATTGTTTGATGTGCGCGATTTGCCTGCCTGACAAATCTGCTGAATTATACCCTTGAACGCCATGTAAGGGATACGCCCGAAAAACTTCAGGCTGCCTGAATCATCGGGCAGCCTGAAAAACGGGTCAACTGAAACGCGGCCTTATTCGCTCAAGAGCGCAATGTCGGCAACTGCGTTCATTTGTTCTGCCAAACGGTTCAGCAGGTTCAAACGGTTTTGTTTCACGGCGGCATCTTCGGCCATTACCATCACGCCGTCGAAGAAGGCATCGACTTGCGGTTTGACGGAAGCCAGTTCGGACAAAGCAGTTTGGAAATTGCCTTCGGCAACGGCGGCGGAGATTTTCGGCTGCAAACCTTGCGCGGCGGCATACAGGGCTTTTTCTTCGTCTTGTTGCAACAGGCTTTCGTTAACCGCGCCCAACTCGGCATCGGCTTTTTTCAGCAGGTTTTGCACGCGTTTGTTGGCGGCAGCGAGCGCGGCGGCTTCGGGCAGTTGTTTAAACGCGGCAACGGCTTGCAGTTTGGCGGTCAAATCGTCCAAACGGCGCGGCTGTTTGGCGAGTACGGCGGCGACGATGTCTTGCGGATAGTCGTTTTGCAGCAACACGGCAAGGCGCGCCTGCATGAAGTCGACGGTTTCAGACGGCGTTTTTTCGTTGAGCAAACCTTTGGGGAAGCTGTCGAAGGTCGTCTGAATCAGCTCGTTCACGTCCAAGCCATACTGCATCAGCATCCGCAAAATACCCAAGGCAGCGCGGCGCAGGGCGTAGGGGTCTTTGTCGCCGGTCGGAATCAGACCGATGCCCCAAATGCCGACCAAGGTTTCCAGTTTGTCGGCCAGCGCAACGGCAGTAGCGACTTTGCCGTTCGGCAGGTTGTCGCCGGCAAAACGCGGTTGGTAGTGCTGCTCGATGGCTTCGGCGATTTCTTCGGTTTCGCCGTCCAAGCGGGCGTAGTATTTGCCCATCGTACCTTGCAGTTCGGGGAACTCGCCGACCATTTCGGTCACCAAGTCGGCTTTTGCCAGACGCGTGGCGCGTTCGGCTGCGGCGGCATCTGCGCCCAGTGCTTTGGCGATGTGGGCGGCAATGCTTTGCAGGCGTTCGATGCGTTCGGCCTGCGAACCGATTTTGTTGTGATAAACCACGTTTGCCAGCTTGGGCAGGCGGCTTTCCAAAGTCGCTTTCTGGTCTTGCTTGTAGAAGAACTCGGCATCAGACAGGCGCGCACGCAAAACGCGTTCGTTGCCTTGGATGATGTGCGACGGGTCTTCGGTTTGCAGGTTGGAGACCAGCAGGAAGCGGTTCATCAGCTTGCCGTTTTGGTCGAGCAGCGGGAAGTATTTTTGGTTTTGCTGCATGGTCAGAATCAGGCATTCCTGCGGCACGGCGAGGAAATGTTCTTCAAAACCGGCTTCCAATACCACAGGCCATTCGACCAATGCAGTCACTTCGTCCAACAAGGCTTCATCGGCGGCAACGGTCGCTTTCAGACGACCTGCCTGTTCGTTCAAGGCTGTCTGAATCGCAGCTTTGCGCTCGGCAAACGAAGCTACGACTTTGCCTTGCTCGCGCATTTGTGCGGCGTAGCTGTCGGCGTTTTCAATGGTGATTTCGCCGTTGGACAGGAAGCGGTGTCCCAAGGTTTGATTGCCGCTTTGCAGGCCCAAAACGCTGACGTTCACGATCTCGCCGCCGTGCAGCACAATCAGCCCGTGGACAGGGCGCACGAAGGTGAATGTGCTGCTGCCCCAACGCATGACTTTCGGAATCGGCAATTTTTTCACTGCGGCATTGATGATGTCTTCCAAGAGTTCGCCCAATGGTTTGCCGGTTTGGACGTACTCGTAGGCGTACACGTCTTGCTTGCCGTCGTTGATGATGGTTAGGTCTTCGATTTTCGCACCCGCACCGCGCGCAAAACCTTCCAAAGCCTTAGTCGGCGCACCGTCCTTCATGGCATTGGCCACGGCCGGGCCTTTTTTCACGATTTTTTGGTCGGCTTGAACGGCCTTCACGTTTTTGACTTGAACGGCCAAACGGCGCGGAGAAGCGTAGGCAGTGTATTCGGCCTCGCCGTCAATTAGTTGCGCTTTTTCCAAGCCTTCGGCAACGGAAGCGGCAAAATGGTTGCCCAGATTATTGAGGGCCTTTGGCGGGAGTTCTTCAGTGAGAAGTTCGATTAAGAGGGTTTGGGTTGTCATGTGCTTATCGTTAAATAGGAAATTGGTTTGGCATCTGAAAACGGCATCATGCGGTTTTCAGACGCAAGGTTGATTGAATTGACGGCGATTTTATCATTTTCAGACGGCCTGTGGCTGTCTTTCACAAACAATTTGCCCGATTTTCAAGCAACTTCGTCCGCAACGGCTTCAATTCGCAGCGCGGATATACGGCAAACCGCTGGTTTCGTCGCTTTCGGGAATGTCGCTTCCGGCAAACAGCGCACCGGCCAAACGCACGGCTGCGCCGGTCACGGCCGGGGAAATCATAAAGCCGTGGCGGAACAGGCCGTTGACTTCAATCAGGCGGCGTTCGCGGTTGAAGCGGATTTCAGGATTGTGGTGGTTTAACGTCGGGCGCAGGCCGGTGGCCAGTTCCAAAAGGTTTGCCTCGCCAAAGGCCGGATGCACGGCATACAGCGCGGACAAAAGTTCCAAACCGGAACGCACGCTGGCCGGCGCTTGGCTTTCGCTTTCGATTTGGGTCGCACCAATCACAAAAATATGGTTTTCCTTCGGCGCGATATACAAAGGATAGCGCGGATGCAGCAGGCGCACGGGGCGGGACAGCTCGACTTCTGGCGCGTAAACGCGCGCCACTTCGCCGCGTATGCCGCGCAATTGGCTTTCAGACGGCCTGTTCCACGCTGCTTTTGCACCATAACCGCGGCAGTCGATGACCCAATCGTATTGCGCCGCCAAATCTTCGACTTCGCGTTCGCACAACCAATGGCAAGGCACATTCATTGATTCCAAAGCATCGGCAAGCGCATTCAATACCTGCCGTCCGTCCAACTGTCCTTCCACCGGCAGATACAGGCCGTCTGAAAACCGCCCTGCCAGTTGCGGCTCGTTTGCCGCGATTTCATCTGCGTTCCAACGTATGGTTTCATGTTCCGCCACGCCGCCGCGCTTCAAATGACGGGCAAACTCGGCAGAAAGCGGCTTGTCCTGCGTATGCCAAACAATCAGGCTGCCTTTTTCCTGCATCATCACCGGCGTGTTCAGACGGCCTAAAATACCGCGCCACAGCGCGAAACTCTGCCTGCCCAAACGGATGACTTCGGGCGTTGCCTCCACCGCTTCGGCAGACGGCGCCAACATGGCCGCGGCAACATAAGCGGCGGCTTGCGCGCCTTTGCGTTCGCCTTTCTCAAACAACTCGACCGAAATGCCCTGCTCTGCCAGCTGGAACGCCATCAGACGGCCCGACAGACCGCCACCGAGTACCGCAACCTTAGACATCAGTTTCTCCTTGTTTTTAATATATAAATAAGCAGCATATTTTAGAACTTGTTTTGCTGTATCACAATATCGACAGAAAATGAGAAAAGTTTTTGCATATCATGATTGCCCAGATCAAGCCGATAACTTATAAACAAACAGACGGAATCCCTCCCTCTGCAAGCAGTTACCCATCGCCTCAGACTGCCAATCAGCTTTTATAAAAATATCTTCCTTACATAAAACCTACTATAATGCCATCTTTTGACATATTTACATTCACTCAACATCATTGCACCTGCTGATTGGCTTTGATGCACCCATTTGATTTTATAAGGAATAATGATGAAAAGCTTGGGCAGTACTTTATTTATCCTCGGCGTATTGGCATTCGGTTTGAATTATATGAACGCCGTCCCCAAAGTCTTGGCCTGGATTTACGAATGGGGCGAAGATACCGCCCTATGGATTAAAGCAGGCATTACAGGTAGTGGCGCTTTACTGTGGTTGGCAGGCAATTTCCTTGAAAAACCTGCAGAGGTAGAAGCAGAACAGGAAGAAGAATAAATACCATAAAAGGCCGTCTGAAAAGTTCAGACGGCCTTTTTTATATCTTCGGCAAAACAGTATCTACTTTATGTCCGAAAGTATGCTTTATCGGATAAATTGCTTGTTTATTACTCCACGCGTCGAAGTTGACTTTTATGGATATAACCCTGAATCGAAATATGATGACCATACTCGTCTTTTTCTGTGTGAGCTCCCTGATTGCTGTACCACAACCAGTCGCCTTTTCTGAAGGCTGGGGCGATCTGTACACGTGTTCCGTTTGGGAGTGTTTTGATGATTTCGCCTTGCCTGATCGGTTCTTCGGGGTAGCTGTTGTTACGGACGTTTGCCGATTCGTCAGGGCTGGCGACAACATAATTGTGCACGATAAAGCCTTGGCTCTGATGGACGTAGCCTGTACGGTGTCCGTCTAATTGAATATGAAACCATTTACCCTGTTTACTGAGTATTTTATGTTTTTTGCTTTCATAATCCAGTACGGTCATGATTTTGCTGCGTGTATCAGGAGCGGCACGAACGTTTGCAGAGCCATCGCATTCGGTATAAGGCAAAAAGTAATCAGCGGCTTGGGCTGCGGCCGACGACAGTAAAACCGTTAAAAACAGTGCTATTTTCTTCATGGTTGGTTTTCCTTATATGTTTAGAGTGAGTTTGTTGTAGCGGTAAATTATGTTGCCGTGCAGGCTTTGACGCTGAATACGCCCGCCTGCTTATCCGAATTTCACTTCTACCCCGAATACTTCCCGCCATAGTTTTCGCACGTTGTCGTAGTGGGTCAGCAATTCGTCCGTTACTTCGGTTTTTTTGGCATCTCGCAGTTTGGTGTTGTGTTGCTGCTGGCGGTAGAAGCGGTAGGCGGTGCGGCTTTGTTCGGCGAGAGTTTTGTCGATGAGGCCGCAGTCGGCAGCGATGTTCAACAAGGCAATGTTGCCGTAATTATCGAGGAGTTGCGGATACTGGCGGGCATGGGCAAGTATCAGATATTGGACGATAAATTCGACGTCGACCACGCCGCCGCGCGCGTATTTGACGTTGCTGTCAACCGGCGGATGGGTAGGGAACATTTTTTCACGCATTTCGATGATTTCGCCTGACAAGGCGGTTTGGTCGCGTTCGGCGGTGAGGATTTCGGTGCGGATGCGGTCGAAGGCTGTCTGAATTTCGGGTGTGCCACAGATGAAGCGGGCGCGGGTGAGGGACTGGTGTTCCCACGTCCAGGCGTTTTCGCGCTGGTATTTTTCGAAGGCGGCGATGCTGTGGGCGAGGAAGCCGGCGTCGCCGTTGGGGCGCAGGCGCAGGTCGGTTTCGTAGAGGCTGCCTGCTCCGGTGGCGGCGGAAAGCCAGTTGGTCAGGCGGCGGGCAAGGCGGCTGTAAACGTCGCCTGCATCGGAATGCGGGTCGTCGTAAAGATAGACCAAGTCGAGGTCGGAGGAATAGCTGAGCTCTTTACCGCCCAGTTTGCCGTAGCCGATGATGGCAAATTGCGGCGTGTCGCGGTGTTTTTTGGGCATATCCGCCCACGCGCATGGCACAGCGGCGGCGAGGATGGTGTCGGCAAGTGCGGAGAGTTGATCGGAAAGTGATTCTACCGTCCACAATTCGGCAAGGTCTTGAACGGCGAGGCGGAAGACTTGGGCGTGTTGGAAATGGCGCAATGTGTCCATTTGCGCTTCAGTATCGCCGCCGCAGGCTTTGAGGTCGTTTGAAAGTGCGGCGGCAAGGGCCGGCCAGTCAAACGTGGTATCCAAAAGCTGGGCGCTGATGAGTTCGTCCAGCAGAATCGGGTATTTGCTCAGATACGCCGCCACCCATGAGCTTTGGCTCATGATTTGTGCCAGATGCGCCAAGGTTTGCGGATGTTCGTTAAGGAAGGCGAGATAGGCGGAGCGGCGGCTGATGTTTTCGAGGAAATCAAACAGCCGCATCAGCGTATCGGTCGGATTGGGTTGCTCGGCCGCCGCCTGTACGAACAGCGGCACAATGGCGTCAAAACGCGGCTGGGCGTGTGCGGAGAGGTGGCGGTATTTATGACCGTGCCGGATTTGGTCTAGCCTTGCGGCGATGGTTTCGGCATCGAACCCGTGTTCTTTCAGACGGCCTTGCCGCTCTTCTTCGTCGGGCTTTTCCTGCCATACCCACTGCCATTCGCTATTGTCGGGGGTTTGTTCTTCGGGTTCGCTCAAAATTTCGTTGAACAACTGATTGACCTTGGTGCGGTGAATGTTGAGGTCGTCTGAAAAGGCGGCGTAGCTGTCGAAACCCATGCTTTCGGCGAGCAGTTGCTGCTGTTCGGGTGAGGCAGGCAGGGTTTGGGTTTGCTGGTCGTCCCAGTATTGCAGTCGGTGTTCGACGTCGCGCAGGAAGCGGTAGGCGGCAAGCAGGGTTTCGACGTTTTCAGACGGCATGATGCCCAGCTCGGCAAGTTTCTTCAGCGTTTCTTGCGTGCCTTTCAGTTGCAGCGCGCGCATTTGGCCGCCACGTATCATCTGGAAAATCTGGGCGATAAATTCAACTTCACGGATGCCGCCTGCGCCGAGTTTGATGTTGTCCGCCATGCCTTTTTTGCTAACTTCGCTGCGGATTTGGCGGTGCAAGTTGCGCATCGCTTCATACGCGCTGTAATCCAGATATTTGCGGAACACAAAGGGGCGTACCAGCGCTTTGATGTCGTTCGGATACGGCGTAACCACGCGGCCTTTGCACCACGCATAGCGTTCCCATTCGCGCCCTTGCGTAATCAAATATTGTTCCAGCGCGGTTTCACTCAACACCAGCGCGCCCGAATCGCCGTCCGGCCGCAGCCGCATATCGACGCGGAACACCTGCCCGTCGGCGGTGATGTCATTCAGCAGCGCAATCAATTTCTGCCCGACTTTGGTGAAAAACTCCTGATTGCCCCGTTCGCGCCTGCCGTCGGTGTCGCCCGATTCGGGATAGACGAAAATCAAGTCGATGTCGGAAGACACGTTCAACTCATAGCCGCCCGCCTTGCCCATCGCCACCACGCTCAAATACTGCGGCGATTTCGTATAACGCCCGATCGGCGTACCATACATATCCTGATAATAGGCGTAAGAAAAGTCTAACGCAGTATTCACGGCAAAATCGGCAAACAGCGTAATCGTACGGGTTACTTCGTTCAAATCGCTGATGCGGTTGATATCGCGCACGATAATCTGCGACACGACATAACGGCGCAACTCGCGCAACTGCCGCGCTAATTCTTCCTCGTTTTCTTCCGCGCGGATTTTGTCCCAATCGGCAAAAGCTTGAAAATCAGCTTCGGTCAACGCCTTGTCCAGCATAGGCAGGAAAATTTCGGGCTTGAGTTTGCCGGAATCAAGATTACGGGCGAGAAAAAGGGAATAACGGCGGGCAGTATCGAGGCGGTTCATAATCTTTGCCTGAATAAACAGAAAAGACCATCATAGCAAGGTTTCAGGCCGTCTGAAACCCACGCTTTCCCCTATCCGTGCAATCGGCTAAAATACCAACCTTTGCAACCCCCACATAAGGAAACCGCCATGACCCGTATGGTTCACTGCGTCAAACTCGGCAAAGAAGCCGAAGGCATGAAATTTCCGCCGCTGCCCAACGAATTGGGCAAACGCATTTTTGAAAACGTTTCCCAAGAAGCATGGATGGCTTGGACCCGTCACCAAACCATGCTCATTAACGAAAACCGCCTAAGCCTTGCCGATCCGCGCGCACGCGAATACCTCGCCCAGCAGATGGAACAATACTTCTTCGGCGACGGAGCAGATGCCGTACAAGGCTATGTTCCGCAAGAGCCTAAATAAGCATTGAAAAGCCAAGGCCGTCTGAAACCCGATTTTCAGACGGCCTTTAAAATTCCCGATTGCCCCGCATATTAGGCAAATAGAACAGATAAATCATACAAACCCATGATTCTCTGTTAGAATCCAAATTTCATTCATTCTCAATCTATATTGGAGCAAACGCCATGCAAAACGACGTTTACGACTATACCTCGCAAGGCTCGGTTGCCAAAAATACCGTCCTACAAAAAACCTACCGCCTGCTCGGCCTGTCTTTCATTCCTGCCGTTGCCGGCGCATTCTTTTCCGCCAAAACAGGCTTTAACATTTTCTCCATGTTCGGTTCATCTTGGATTGCCCTAGCTGCCTTCTTCGGCTTCTTCTACGGCATGACCTTCCTGATCGAGAAAAACCGTTACAGCAACGTCGGCGTAGCCCTGTTGATGATCTTCACTTTCGGCATGGGCCTTGCCATCAGCCCTATGTTGCAATACGCCCTGGCGATTAACAACGGCGCGCAAATCGTCGGTACGGCCGCCGCCATGACCGCTGGTGTCTTCTTCACCATGTCCGCCATGGCGCGCCGCACCACAATGAATATGAATAAACTCGGCAGCTTCCTCGGTGCCGGCGCCATCGTGCTCATGATTGCCGTTGTGGCCAACATCTTCCTCAACATCCCTGCCCTGAGCCTGACCATCGCGGCCGGCTTCGTTGTCTTCAGTTCCCTGATGATTATGTGGCAGGTGCGTGCCGTTATCGACGGTGGTGAAGACAGCCACATCAGCGCGGCGCTGACCATCTTCATCTCCATCTACAACATTTTCAGCAGCCTCTTGAGAATCCTCATCTCTATTAGCGGTGACGACTGATAAAGCCGCAAAGGCCGTCTGAAATTTCAGACGGCCTTTTTGATTTTTGACATCACCGGCAAACTCCCCTATCCTGAACGTACACAAACCCCATTCCCAACCCAAAATGACCACGACCACTCCGCGCCGTGCAGTGTACGCAGGCAGCTTCGACCCTCCCACCCTCGGCCACCTGTGGATGATACAGGAAGCCCAATCCCTCTTTGACGAACTCATTGTCGCCATCGGCACCAATCCCGAAAAGCGCAGCACCTACACCATAGAAGAACGCCGCGCCATGCTCGATGCCATTACCCACCCCTTCCCCAATGTCCGCATCAGCGTGTTTGAAAACCGCTTTTTGGTCGATTATGCCCGCGAAGCCAAAGCCAATTTTATCGTCCGCGGCATCCGTTCCGCCGCCGACTACGAATACGAACGCTCGATGCGCTACATCAACAGCGACATCGCCCCCGAAATCTCCACCGTCTTCCTGATGCCGCCGCGCGAAATAGCCGAAGTATCCTCCACCATGGTCAAAGGCCTGGTCGGCCCACAAGGCTGGCGCGACATGATAGGCCGCTACCTCCCCGACCCCGTCTATCAAAAAATCCTGCAAGACCACGAAACAAACACATAAAACAAAGGCCGTCCGAACATTTCAGACGGCCTTCCAATTTTCATTGATTATTTACGGGCAGACGTCAACGCCTGCAGGTTTTGATTCAACGTTTCCATGTCCAACCAACCGGCGGCAATAAACAGCATCAAAATCACCGTACCCACACACAGCACGCCGATACCATACAACAGATAGCCCACCAAAACACGGCCTACCGTCGCATTCCCCATCCACATCAAACCGCGTACCTGCACCACAAAAACCCAAGCCTGCCACAGCAGCGCAAACGCAGCCAACGCCGGCACATACAACACCAGCAACAGCGGCAGCAGCAAAGCCTCAGACACCAAAATAAAGCCCCACAAAGGCAACCGGGGCGCACCGTAATAATGCAGCACCTTGCGCATCGAGCGGCTCAACACCAACCATTTCACAATCACCAAAATCACCGACAGGCACACCGCCGCCGCGCCACTGCCAAACAAAGGCGACATGCTGGCCGCATTCACCACACCCAACAGCAGCAACACCGCCGCCATCACCAAAGGCGAATACAAATACGTCTCCGGCGAACGATAGCGCAAACGCAAAACATCCCACATATCACGAACAAACACATACAGCATGGCATAAATCCAAAGCAAAAAAGCCGATTGTATCTTAGGCCGTCTGAAAATCAAACCGGCAAACCTAAAAACCGCCAATTAAAACGAAAAATAATTCAATACAAAACAAAATCTTAATTTACCGCCTCAAAAATAAAGCCTACAACCGCTTGCACAAGGCAACGAAATTTGGTTTAATTCACATCTCGCAACGAAACACGCGAAGGCCAGATAGCTCAGTTGGTAGAGCAACGGATTGAAAATCCGTGTGTCGGCGGTTCGATTCCGCCTCTGGCCACCACCAACCGCCTTGAAGCGGTTATTTTTTTATCTATACGATTTGCACGCCATACTTAGCGCAAATCCCATTCCAGACCATGCGTCCCGATTTCCACACAAGGCCGTCTGAAAATTTTCAGACGGCCGTTGTTCATGTTGGCATGGCATAAAAATCCGCTTTACCGCCCCATTCCGACAGAATACGGCGCTTCCATCCAAATCGGCTGAAACCTTCGCGAACATACTGAATATGAATAAAGTTCAAGGCCGGTCGGTTTACTATATAATACCGTCCAAACCAACCATAACTTACTCATTGCAGGGAAGATAATGAAAAAAGTGCTGATTGTGCATTACTCGCAAACGGGGCAGCTCTCCAGCCTGGCGCGAAATTTTGCCACGCCGTTGCAAACAGCCGGCATACAGGTCGATTGCGTCAATATCGTACCGGAGCAGGCGTTTCCGTTTCCGTGGCCGTTTTGGCGTTTTTTCGATACCTTTCCTGAAACCGTCCATTTAAAACCCGCCCCGATTCTGCCGCCGCACATTCCGTCCGAAAATTACGATGTGGTGGCCATTGCCTACACCGTTTGGTTCCTCTCCCCTTCGCAACCGATGACCGCCTTTTTGCAACGCGAAGAAACGCACCGCCTGCTGGACGGCAAACCGGTCATCACGCTTATCGGCTGCCGCAATATGTGGCTGGGCGCGCAAGAGAAAATGAAATCTTTGCTGAAACAAAACGGCGCCAAACTCATCGGCAACATCGTAAAAATCGATGCCTGCAACAGCGCGGCCAGTTTCATTACCACGCCCGCCTGGATGCTGACCGGCGACAAACGCTATTTCCGCTCCCTGCCCTCCGCCGGCATTGCTGAAGAAGAATTGGCGGATGCGGCGCGGTTTGGTGCGAAATTGCGCGATGCACTGTTAAACCAACAGCCTTTGGACGAAACCCTGTTTCAAAACATGGGCGCGGTGACAGTGAATGAAAAACTGATTTTCAGCGAACGCGCCGCCGGCCGCAGCTTCTTCGTCTGGGGCAAGCTTTTGATGGCGGCAGGCCGTATTTCTCCACTTTTGCGCCGTGCGCTGCTGTGCTTCTACATCGTCTTTTTATTGGCGATGATTTTGGTAGTTTTACCCGTCAGCGTAATTTTGAAAAAACTGCTGCATCCACTGCTCAAAGGCCGTCTGAAAAAGCTGGCGGACTATTATGCGCAACCGTCAGGCAGATAATACTTTTCAGACGGCCTCAAACCAGGAATCCATCATGCCCGAAGTTATCCACTACCCCGAACGCCGTCGCTTTCAAATCGACATTGACGGTTTGGAAGCAGGCTATATCAGCTATACCGAACACAACGGCGGCTGGGACGTAAACCATACCGAGGTTTCGCCCAACTTCCGTCATCGCGGCATTGCCAAACTGCTGGTGGACGCGCTGATGGAATACGCCGAAACACAACACATCCCGTTGACTGCAAGCTGCGACTACGCGGCGCGGTTTATCGGTTGATTATTTTGACAAACACATCATGACATCGAATAACACACTCAAAGACGTTTATCTCAACCGCGTTTCTGCCTTTTTGCCCAACGCCCCTGTCGGCAATGACGAAATGGAAGCCGTCCTCGGCATGGCAGGCGATGTGCCTTCACGCGTGCGCCGTATGATTTTGCGCTCCAACGGCATTTTGTCGCGCCATTACGCCATCGACCCCGAAAGCCGCCGCACGACGCACACCAATGCCGAATTGGCCGCCGAAGCGGTCAACGGCCTGTTTGCCCAAGGCGTTGCGGCAGAAGCCATCGGCAGCCTGGCCTGCGCCACTTCCTATCCCGACCAAACCATGCCCGGACACGGCGTAATGGTGCATGGTTTGCTGGATATGCCGCCTTGCGAAGTGTTCAGCATGGCAGGCGTATGCGCGGCAGGTATGGCGGCGATGAAACACGCCTACAACGCCGTACGCACCGGCGAACACGCACATGCGGTTTCCGTTGCTTCCGAAAACGCTTCGGCGGTCATGCGCGGCGAAGTGTTCCAAAGTGAAACCGACCATAAAAAACTGGAAAACGCGTCCCCCGAAATCGGGTTTGAAAAAGACTTTTTGCGCTGGATGCTGTCTGACGGCGCAGGCGCGGTGTATCTGTCCGACCGCCCCAATTCAGACGGCCTCAGCCTGAAAATCCGCTGGATAGACCTGCTTTCCTACGCCAACGAAATGCCACCTTGTATGTATGCCGGCGCAGAATTCCGCGACGGCGTATTTGAAGGCTGGAAACACGCCGATGCCGATTACGGCCGCCGCCACAGCCTGATGGCGGTCAAACAGGACGTCAAACTGTTGAACGAAAACATCGTCCGCTATACGGTGGAAAAACCCCTCTCCCAAATCGCCGCCAAACACGGCATCCGCGCCGAAGAAATCGATTGGTTCCTGCCCCACTACTCTTCCGGCTTTTTCCGCGACCGCCTTTCAGACGGCCTGAAAAATATCGGCTTCGACATTCCGCAGGGAAAATGGTTTACCAATCTGCATAGCAAGGGCAACACGGGTTCGGCCTCGATTTACATCATCCTTGAAGAATTTATGCGCACTTTCCCCATCGAACACGGCCAAAAAATCCTGTGTTACGTTCCGGAAAGCGGACGCTTTTCAACATGTTTCATGCTTTTGGAAGCAGTAAAGGCCGTCTGAATGAAGATTGACGACATCCCTCAAGACAACAGCGCCAGCTACCACGGCCACCGCAAAGTCATCTACGGCACCCGCGACGGCCACTACGAAGCGGCCACCAGCAACGGTTGGCAGGATGAAGCCTACGCCACCGAAATGGCAGTGTGTGAACTCGATGCCCAAACACAGGCCGCGCGCGAAGCCGTCGAAAAAGGCGAGTATTCTCCGCTGTACTACCATATGTTCCGCTGCCGTTATGATGAAACCGGCTTGGCCATGGCGGCAGGTGTATGGAAATGGCAGCTTCGTCGGCATTTCCGCCCCGAAGTATTCGCCAAACTACCGGCCAAAACCCTGCAAAAATACGCCGATGCCTGCCAAATCAGCATAGACAACCTCAAACAAACCGATATTTAAAGTCCCTCATGATTACCCTACATTCTCTCGAGCAATCCCGCGCCCTGCGCATTGTTTGGCTGCTTGAAATCCTCGGTACGCCCTACCGCCTGCAAACCTACTGCCGTCATCCTGACACTTTGCTCGCCCCTGACGAACTCAAAGCCATCCATCCCTTGGGCAAATCGCCTTTATTGGATGATGACGGCTTTATCTTGGCGGAAAGCGGCGCGATTACTGACTACCTGATTCAAACCTACGGCAACGGTCGTCTGATGCCCGAACGCGGCAGCCGCGAATACTGGCAATATCAACGCTGGCTGCATTATGCCGAAGGTTCGCTGATGCCGTTATTGCTGCTCGGACTGGTGTTCCGCCGGATTGAAAGCGCGCCCATGCCGTTTTTCGTCAAACCGATTGCCCGCAAAATCAGCAGTAGCGTCAAAAGCAGCTTTATCCATCCGCAAGCCGCCCTGCATCTTGCCCACATCAACAGCGAGTTGGAAAACCGCGAATGGTTGGTCGGCAACAGCCTTAGCGGTGCCGACATCATGATGAGCTATCCGCTGCAAGCCGCGGCCGACCGCTTCGATTTTGCCGACTACCCCAATATCCGTGCCTATTTGCAGCGCATCGAAGCGCATGAAGCCTACCGCCGCGCCGTTGAAAAAGCAGGTTCGCCTTTATTGAAACTCGACAAATAAAACAAGGCCGTCTGAAACGTTTTCAAACGGCCTGAAACCTTGGTTCACTTATCGAATAGCTTTGCGGCAAACGGCGTTTTTACCCAAGCGCCGCCCGAATGCTTTGTTCCCCCTCGCCGTTCCACTATAATGGCAATCCATATCCTTCTAAAAAATAACATCATGCCAACCGACAACCGCCCGACTCTTGCTATCGACACCAGCACATCCTTTTTGTCCATCGCATTGGAACATCAAGGCGAAATCCGCCTGTTTCATGAAAACGTCGGCACCAAGCAATCCGAACAAATCCTGCCGCAAATCGAGCGCCTCTTTAAAGAAGCAGGCATCACGGCCGCCGATTTGGGCTGCATCGTTTATGCACAGGGCCCCGGCGCATTTACCGGCCTGCGTATCGGCGCGGCGGTTGCACAAGGTTTGGCCACGCCGTTTGACACGCCCATGATCGGCATTCCCTGCCTCGATGCCGCCGCTTCGCTGTTGCCACCATCAAGCTGTGTACTGGCAGCCACAGATGCGCGTATGGGCGAAGTGTTCTACGCATGGTTTGATACGCAAAACCACGTCCGCTTGAGCGATTACACGGTTGGCAAAGCCTCCGCCATTGCCGCGCCCGAAGGCCAAACGCCTAGCGGCGGCATCGGTAATGCCTTTGCCCTCGCCGACAAACCGCCTTTTGACGGTCAAGCCGATATGCCGACCGCCGCCGACTATCTTAAACTTGCCCGCAGCGGCCGCTATATTGCTACTGACGCGGCACACGCCGAGTTGCTCTACGTCCGCAACAAAATTGCCCTGACCGCGCAAGAGCAAGCCCAACAAAAGGCCAAACCGTGAACCTGCGCCCAGCCGTACTTGCCGACTGCCCCACCCTTGCCGCCATCGACGCACAAGGCAATCCCTCGTCGTGGACGGCGCAACAGTTTGAGTCGGCGGTTCAACACCATCCCGACAGCGTTTGGCTCAGCCAGACCAACCACCAAATTACCGGCTTTATCGTGTGGCAAACCGTGTTTGACGAATCCGAGCTGCACCTGATTGCCGTTGCGCCAGAATACCGCCGACAAGGCATTGCATCCGCCCTGCTACAACACTGGCAAAACGCAGTGCAACAGCAAGACGCAACCCGATTGCTGCTCGAAGTCCGCGCAAGCAATGAAACCGCGCAACAGCTCTACCGCAAACACGGCTTCCAAACCTGCGGTCGCCGCAAAAACTACTACGCCCTGCCCGACGGTGGCAGCGAAGATGCCGTATTGATGGAGAAATCATGTTAAGCAGCCGCTATCTGCACCTGCACGAAGCCTTGGGCTTGGGCCCGATGTGGCTGAACCGAAACGCCAAAATCATCCATGCCGCGCCTCAAACCGCAACATCAGCCGCACCCGTCCGCCCCAAAACCATTGCTGCCGATACCGCGCAAACCGTGCGCACTTTATCCGCAGGTGCCCATCAGGCACGCACTGCCGCCATCGCTACTGCGCAAGCGGCCAAACCGGCTGTCCGCGCTCCCGAAGCAGCACCCAAAGCCATTGCCGAAACACCGACAAAAACAGAAAAAGCCGCGCATTCAGACAATCTGCCCCGCCTTGACGTAACCATCAGGCCGTCTGAAATCATGGTGGTCAGCATTTGCCCGTCCACCGAAGACAGCCTGCACGGTACACTGTTTAGCGGCGATGTCGGCACGCTTCTCGACAACATCCTCGCCGCCATCGGCCTCAAGCCCGAGCAGGCGCACAAAACCGCATGGGTCAAAACCGCGCCCGTATTCACTGCCCTGCCCGATGCCGAACACATCCGCTCCGAGCTTGCCGAAATGCAAAACGAGCTGACCGCTTCGCAAGCGCGCGCAGTATTGTTCCTCGGCAAAATCTTCGACAGCCCCGACATGATCGGGCTGATGAACGAATTGTGCGCAGAGCGGCCGCATTTCGTCATTCCCCACCCCGCCCGCCTGCTGATGCAGCCGCAACTCAAAGCGCAGGCATGGCAAATCTTAAAGCCATTGAAACAGCTTTTGGCCAAGGCCGTCTGAACATTCTGTTCAACCTGAAATCAGGTTTTTCACCAACAAAAAAGGGCGTGTTCGACACGCCCTAATGTTTTTCAATATTCCGCCGAATGCCAGAAAGGCTGACCCACCGTCGGCGTACTGGCGCGCGCTTTCTCACGCGCCTCCACAGGTTCCGCCTCATAAGCCAGACGGCCCGACTCGACCGCAAGCGCAAAAGCGCGTGCCATATTGACCGGATCGCCACTTCGGGAAACGGCGGTATTCAATAACACGCCGTCAAAACCCCATTCCATCACTTGCGCCGCCTGCGAAGGCAAACCCAACCCCGCATCGATAATCAACGGCGTGTTGGGCAGACGTTCGCGCAGGACTTTCAGCGCATAAGCATGAACCGTGCCCAGTCCCGTGCCAATCGGCGCCGCCCACGGCATCAACGCCTGACAGCCTGCGTCGAGCAGTCGGCGGCAGGCAATCAGGTCTTCGGTGCAATAAGGCAGTACTTTGAAGCCGTCTTTAATCAGGATTTCCGCCGCCTCGACCAGTTGGAACACGTCGGGCTGCAACGTGTCATCATCGCCGATAAGTTCGAGCTTAATCCAATCGGTATCAAACACTTCGCGCGCCATTTGCGCAGTGGTCACAGCTTCCTGTACGCTTTGACAGCCTGCGGTATTGGGCAACACAGGCACACCCATTTCTTCCAACAACGACCAAAAACCCTGCCCGTGCGCTTCGCCGCCGCTGCCGGCGCGGCGCAATGAAACGGTAATCATCGCCGGTTGCGCGATTTGAACAGACTGCTTGAGGATTTCCGGCGTCGGATAAGCAGCCGTACCGAGTAGCAGCCGTGAAGGGAAAGTTTCTCCATATAGGGTAAACATGATGGATTCCTTTGTAATATTATTTTTGGGGCGATAGCCTTCTGAAAAATCGGTTCAGATAGTTTCCAAATAGTTTTCAAGTCCTTCCGCGACCTTAGTCGGAATAAACTCGGTAATTGTGTATTTCGCTACGCCTTCTCGGTGAAATGGGTCTTCTGCAATTAACTTTTCCACCTGTTCCCTGCCTGATGCTTTCATCAGGATAATGCCGCCTGTCCGCGGCTGTTTGCGTCCAGACATCACAAATACACCTGCTTGATAATACCGTTCAAGATACGCAATATGCTCGGACAGGTAGGTTTCAACCGCAGCCAAGTCTTTAATATATTCCAACGATACGATAAACATTTCTTTTCCTTTTCTCAGCATTAAACCAATAGCGCAGCTATACACGCAGTAAAACCGCTTATCCGCCGACTACGGGGCGCACAATGTCCACTTTGTCGTTTTCGTTTAAAACCGTTTCCGCATACGCGCCTTTGGCGACAAACTGGGTATTGACGGCAACGGCAAACGGTTTCTGCGGCGCGGTTTGGGCGATAAGGTCGGCAACGGTTGTGCCGTTTAATGTGATGGCTTCATTGTTTAATATAATCTTCATAATGCTGCTCCTCTTGTCAGACTTCTTATTTTCAGACGGCCTTATTCATCCCACAAAGCCTGAAACGCTTTAACCACGGCTTCGGGATTTTCCGCTTCGGTAACGGCGCGGACGACGGCGAGGGAGGAAACGCCGGTGGCAAGTACATCTTCAGCGTTGTTCAAATCGATGCCGCCGATGGCGACGACGGGTATGCCGCGAGCCTGTTTCACATATTCGCGCAGTTTCTCCAAGCCTTGCGGGGCGGTGGGCATTTGTTTGGTCGTGGTCGGAAAAATCGCGCCGCTGGCGACGTAGCTAGGTTGTACGGACAAGGCGCGATCGAGTTCGGCAACAGAGTGCGTACTCAAGCCCAAGCGCAAACCGGCAGCTTCAATCGCGGCTAGGTCGGCAGTGTCCATGTCTTCCTGCCCGAGATGCACGCCGTATGCACCTGCGGCAATCGCTTCGCGCCAGTGGTCGTTGATGAAAAGCTGGGTTGCACTGTTTTGACAGGCTACGACGCAACGTTCGATTTCGCGTTTCAACTCGTCGCCATGCAGGATTTTACAGCGCAGTTGCACCGTGTCGGCACCTGCTTTGACCATGCGCTCGACCCAGTCAGCAGTGGGAACAACGGCGTAAAATTTCAGGGGAGATTTGAGTGGCGGGAAGGTCATAACGGCTCCGAAAGGAATAATTCGTTGTTATATTATCAGAAAAGGCCGTCTGAATAATATTTGTTTTCAGACGGCCTGATTGAAAAAATGAATATTGCCCTATTCGGCTTTGGCTTTATAAAAATATGAACATACTGATGGGTTATCAAAATGAGTGCCATATTGGCGCCCCACATTCGGAGACCCAACCCATGAAAAAAATTTCTCTTGTTAGCCGCCCTTCCCTTACTGTTTACCACTTATTCAAATGCCGCCACGCCTAAAGCGGAAGCTTCAAAACCAGCTTCGGCACACAAACAAACCAAGCAGCGTTTTTCCGGCAAAATCACCGGCTATCAAACCGCCGAGCATTTGTTCTCCGTACGCAAGGGCGACCGCCTGCGCATCAGTAAAACCGGCAGCCCTAACGCCTATTTCAACGTATGGGCACCCAAAGACGATGAAGCCGTATTTAACGGTTCGGCACAAGGCGATAAATTTGACGGTATCGCTACCCAATCGGGCAAATATAAAGTGCAGGTCTATATGATGCGCGCCCAAGCCCGCCGTAACACTACTGCCCATTACGCCGTAAACGTCATCAAAAACTAAGGGGCTGACGTAGATTAGCCCTAAATTCCACACCAATCTCGCAGGATTTTAAGCTGTTGAGACGGTGTGCCGAAGTTAAATCGAAATTCGCATTCTTTCAAGAACAGCGGGAAAGATTTGCGATCGATTCCGTTGTATTTTCGCAAGAAACGTTTTGCCTGATTCCAAAAATTCTCAATGCCGTTAATGTGGTTCTGACGGTCGACAAATTCCTTGGAATGGTTGATGCGGTAATGGATAAAACCGCTCACGTCCAACTTATCATAGCTGCTCAGGCTATCCGTGTAAACAATGCTGTCCGGCATGATTTTCTTTTTGATGACAGGGAATAACGTTTCAGACTTGGCATTATCCACCACAACGGTATAGACCCGTCCGTTGCGTTTCAGAATGCCGAAGACAACCACTTTTCCTGCCGCACCTCGACCACGTCTGCCTTTACGCTGTCCGCCGAAATAGCTTTCGTCCAGCTCGACAGAGCCCTCGAAAACCTCATCGGCAGCCAAGGCCAAATGATGGATGATGACATACATATTTTGCGGTAGAATAGAGTTATTTATCCTGCGACTAGGTAGAAGGCGCGGAAAGTCCGGCAGAACTGGTCAGCCTGATTGAAAGCGGCGACTACGAAGCCCTGCTTGCCGAAGATTCGGACGAACATGGCCAAGGCCACGAACATCATTGCGGCTGCGGCTGTTCCCTCGGCTGAGTCAGCCTGCCCATATTATCTACCGCCTCGATTTTCATATTAAAAGGAGACTTACCAGCATGATAAGCAAAGCAAAATTCAATACCGTTGTCGGCAGCATAGGAGCGGCAATAGGTATTTTCGTATTTGTCGCCTATATCCCCCAAATTATCGCCAATATGCAAGGGGCAAAGGCGCAGCCGTGGCAACCCCTGTTTGCAGCAGTATCCTGTCTGATTTGGGTTTTGTACGGTTGGAGCAAAGAACCCCGGAAAGACTGGATTCTGATTATACCCAACGCAGTCGGCGTGATATTGGGATTTCTGACTTTTCTGACTTCGCTTTAAACAAGGGGCTAATCTACGTCAGCCCCAAAACTAAACGCCCTCATGATGTAAAGCTTTAAAAAACAGCAAAGGCCGTCTGAAAATTGAAATTTCAGACGGCCTTTTAAACGGTTTGAAAAGGACGTATCGAACACGTCTTTTTTTTCCTATTACAACAGGAACATGGTTGCTAATCCCAAGAAAATCAGGAAGCCGCCGGAGTCGGTAACCGCGGTAATCAGCACCGAGCTGCCCAATGCCGGGTCGCGTCCGGCTTTGTCCATCATGACGGGAATGAGGACGCCGACGGTCGCGGCTAGCAAAAGGTTCAAGGTCATCGCGGCCACCATGACCAAACCGATGCCGATGTTGCCGTAGAGCAGCCATGAAATCACGCCCATTACCGTGCCCCAAATAATGCCGTTGACGAGGGCGACGCCGACTTCTTTTTTCAGCAGGCGGCCTGCCTGCGTACTGGTCATTTGTCCCATTGCCATGGCGCGGACGATCATGGTGATGGTTTGGTTGCCGGAGTTGCCGCCGATGCCGGCGACGATGGGCATCAGCGCAGCCAGTGCGACGATTTTCTCGATACTGCCTTCAAATGCGCCAATTACGCGGCTGGCGATAAAGGCGGTACACAGGTTGATGGCAAGCCACATCCAGCGGTTTTTCACCGAGTCCCAAATCGGGGCGAACAAGTCCTCTTCTTCTTGCAAACCGGCCATGTTAAACATGTCGGCTTCGGATTCTTCACGGATCACGTCCACCATTTCGTCAATGGTGATCCTGCCGATCAGCTTTTTGTTTTCATCGACAACCGGCGCGGTGACCAAGTCATAACGTTCAAACGCCTGTGCCGCTTCTTCCACGTCGTCTTCGGGACGGAAGCGCACGACATCGGTGGCCATCACGTCCGCCACCATGTCTTCGGGGTCGGCGACCAAGAGTTTGCGGATGGGCAGCACGCCTTGCAACACGTCGTTTTCATCAACCACGAAAATCTTGTCGGTATGGTCGGGCAGGCTGTCGAAACGGCGCAAGTAGCGCAACACGACTTCACACGCCACATCGGCGCGGATGCTGACCAATTCAAAGTCCATAATCGCGCCGACTTGGTTATCTTCGTAAGACATCGCCGCTTTGACCTGCTCGCGTTCTTCTTCATCACGCGTTTGCAGCGCTTCGTACACCACTTGGTGCGGCAGGTCGTCTGCCAGTTCTGCCAATTCGTCTGCGTCCAAATCATCGACGGCGGCCAACAGCTCGTCTTTGTCCATGGACTCGATCAGCGTTTCGCGTACGGCGTCGGATACTTCCAGCAAGACTTCGCCGTCGTCTTCAGGGGCGACCAAAAGCCAGACGATGTTACGCTCGCGCGGCGGCAGGGATTCCAAGACGGCGGCCACGTCGGCAGGGTGCAACTCGGCCAAGAGGACGGTCAGCTCGGTGAACTTGTCACGCAGGCTTTCGTCTTCAATCGGCACGCCTGCTTCGATTTGTTCAAAGGACGGCTCGAGGATTTCGCATAAGGCGTGGATGCGGTCGATATCGTCAGAGATGCGATCGTCAGAAATGCGGTCTTCCACCGCTTCATTGTCGGGGGTATGGTCGAGATTCGGAGGGGTTTGTTCGATGCTCATAAATGCTCCGCCCGCCGGACGCGGGGAGGCATTTCGGCGGGATGATTATGGTTGTTGTGTGTCTGATGGGAAGTTCAAAGGCGAACTGGGAAGGTCCATAATTCGAGCCTGCTGAGAGGCGCAGAGTTGTAAACGGTGCATATTCTACTCTTTTTTAGGCCGTTTTACCATTTTTAACGGGAAAGGCCGTCTGAAAGCGGGTGATAACGACACCCTTTTTTTTCAGACGGCCTGATGATTTGATTTTATTTGTTTCGCCTGCCGAACGCTTCCCTGACCACGTCCAACCAAGCCCTTAAGGCCGGCGTCGGGCGTTGGTGTTTCTTCCATGCCATGGTGAGCTGCCAGCGGATTTCGGGTTCGACCAAAGGAATGGCGGCAAAGACATCGGGATTGATTTTTCGGGCATAGTATTCGGGTAACAAGGCAATGCCCATATTGTGCGCCACCATGTCGGCGACCAAATTCCATTGTCCGGTACGGCAGACAACGTTGGGCGTAAAACCTTGATTGCGGCAGGCCGTCTGAATGGTTTCGTTGAGGGAAAAGCCTGCACCAAAAAGGATGAAGGGCTCGTGTTGCAGGCTTTTGAGCGTCAGCGCATCGTGTCTCGCCCGATTTTTCGGCATCAAGACCACCAGCGGATAGTCGCACAACGTGATGCTGTCGAAGTCTTCGTGAACCGGCGCGAGCAGCTGCCCGGCATCGAGTTCGTTGTTGCGCAGGGATTGCTCGATGGCGAGCGAACCTTGTTCCAAAAACGACAATTCTATGTCCGGCCATTTTTGGTGGAAATCAAACAGCGCATGACTGAGCAAATCGCTGCCGAACAAGGCCAAACCCAAACGCAGCGTCCCGCTTTTGACATGGCGGTAATCGTCAACGCGGGCCAGCAGCAAATCGCGTTCGTGTAAAAGGTTTAACGCATGGCGATAGACTTCTTCGCCGATTGCGGTCGGCTGCACCTGCCGCTTTTTGCGTCCGTTTTCTCTGCACAAAAGCGGCACGCCCAATTCTTCTTCCAAAGACTGGATGATTTTGCTGACCGTCGGCTGCGTCAAATTCAACGCGGAAGCCGTGGCCGAAAAACTTTGCAGGCGGATGAGTTCGGCAAAACAATGCAGGCTTTTGAAATCCATTATTCCTCTAAGGCATGATTATTCGTTTAATAATTCATATTATGCAGAAATTAGGTTTCTATAATCAAGCCTTTCATTCAACACACACCCATATCATGGATTCCCTCACCAGATTTTTTCAGACGGCCTTGCAGCTTGCCATCATCGGCGCAGTATGGGGCGTCTCCGACCTTATCGTCCGCTTCACGCATCTGCCTGTTTCTTCAGGCGTATTGGGCTTGTTCCTCATGCTCGCCCTTTTAGGGCTCGGCATCATCCGCCCGGGCATGGTTGATCGCGGCGCAAAATGGGCATTGGGCGAACTCGTCTTTTTCTTCATCCCCATCATGGTTTCCGTCTTGCAATATCAAGACCTGCTGATGTCCGAAGGTTGGCAGCTGATTTTGACCATCGCCGTCGGCACCGCGCTCGTGATGATCAGCACCGCCCTGACTCTCGATTTCTGCTACCGCTGGAAACGCCGCCTCTACAAAAAACTCCACTCCTAAAAATAGAGAATAAAAATGGACTACACTGCCCTCGCCTGCTTCATCTGGACTTGCTTTGCCTATGTCGTTGCCAAAAAAATCCACCGCAAAAAACCCTTAATGATTTTCTCCCCCGTCGTTACCGTCTCCGTCAGCACCATCCTCCTGCTGCTGGCATTCGGCGTCAATTACGACACCTACCACAAATATACCCAAGGCATCGTCTTCCTGCTCACTCCGGTTACCGTTGCCTTTGCCGTCCCCATTTATGAAAACCGCGAAGTCATCCGCCGCCAGCTGCCCATCCTCTCCATCGCCATTATGGTGGGCATGTTTGTCGGCGTAGTCAGCGCATTCCTCATGAGCCATATGTTCCACTTCAACAACGAAGTAACCAACAGCCTAATGGCGCGCTCCATCTCCACGCCGTTTGCCGTCGTCCTCGCCAGCGAAATCCACGGTTCAGCCTCGCTCGTTTCCCTGTTCACCATCATCACTGGCTTTGTCGGCATGATATTCGGCGACCTGTTTTTAGCCTTCACCCGTATCCGCTTCCGTACCGCCAACGGCGTGGCATTCGGCAATGCCGCCCACGGCTTCGGCACATCGCGCGCCGGACAACGCCATGAAACTGAAGGCGTAATGGCCAGCCTGACCATGATTTTGGCCGGACTGTTTATGGTATTGTTTGGCCCAACCATGGTGCATTTGGTAATTTGGATGATGAGTTAGGCTTCGTCCCGATGACCATACACAAAAAGGCCGTCTGAAACACATATCGGTTTCAGACGGCCTTTTATATTATGGAACGATTACAGTTTGAAAATAGAAGCCTCTGCTAAATCATGAATGGTATCCAACGCAGATGAACCTGTACCATTGTTTGAATAGGTCGCATTGTCTGAGGAAAGACCAGCAGAAGAATCAAGAGGATCAGCCTCACCAAACTCACGGCTCAAAAGCTCATCTCCATCGAAAGCTTTGGATTCCAATATCGGCTTCGCGGCCGGCTGTGCAGGCTCAAAACCTTCCCACTCACGCGGATCAAGGCGGATGATATGATCATCGTCATAGCCATCATTAGGCCCTTTGCCTTCTCCTGAAAAAGTACCGTCCCACTCGCGCGGATCGAGGCGGATAACAAAATCTTCAGAATCACTTTCTTTACTTGGTTGATGTACTTTAGCCATGAAATTCTCCTTAACAAATAAACGGATACTGTACCTAATGCCTCATAAAAGGCATTGCGGACTCTATTCTAGAACAAAGAAAACAGCGGGCAAAGATTGAAGGGAACAACGGTTTATTAACACGATAATCGTATTTAAATCTTTTTAAAACAAATAGATATAATTTATACATCATACCCGGTCATCCATTATTAAAAATCTCGCACATGCCGTCCACCAAGATGATTCCCCCTCTTCCGTCCCTTGCTATGTAACAAAAAGGCCGTCTGAAAAATGACTTTCAGACGGCCTTTTCATTTGCTCAAACCTTATTCTTTAGGCAGGCGCAGGACGGAGACGATGAATCCGCCCCAAATGACGATCAATGCGACAAGCATCATAATAATGGCTGAAGTACTCATTATTCGTCTCCTTCACGTTCGTGTTCATGTTCGTCTTTGACGTTGAAGCCCTGACCGTGTTCCCACGGCAAGAATGACAGCAAGACCGACAATACGAGGATGGCGCCCACCATGCCCCAACCAAAGATATTGAGGAAGCTGTCAGGATAGCCGCTGTAATTCTCTTTTAGGAGGCCGGCAGTATCCTGATAAAGCATATAGCCGAGCATGGCGACGGTAACCACCACGCTGGCTGTCCACACTTTGCCGACACGGATGGAAGACAGCGCGTTCAAGTGGTTACGCAGTTCCGGCAGCTTGTTCAACAAGACAATCGCCAAAACGTAAACAAAACCGGAAGCCACAATGCCATAAGTATTGATGAATTTGTCCAATACGTCCAACACAGGCAGGCCGGTGGTCGTACCGAACAGCAAGGTGGAAATAATCGCCATGGGAACGCCAGCAATCAACGTTGCGCTGACACGTCCGATGTTCATTTTGTCTTGAATTGCAGCCACAATTACTTCAACGATGGAAATCATAGAAGTTACACCGGCAAACACCAGCGAGCCGAAGAACAACACGCCGATCAACGCGCCCATCGGCGCTTGGTTGATGATGGTCGGGAACGCGATAAACGCCAAGCCGATACCGTTGGATGCCACTTCGCTGACTTCTTTGCCTGCGGCTTGAGCCATAAAGCCCAATGCGGCAAATACGCCGATACCGGCGAGCAACTCAAAGCTGCTGTTGGCAAAGCCGACAACCAAGCCGGTGCCGCCCAAGTCGGTTTTTTTCTTCAGGTAAGAAGAATAAGTAATCATGATGCCGAAGCAGATGGAGAGCGAGAAGAAGATCTGACCATATGCGGCTACCCAGACTTTCGGATCCGCCAAGCGGCTCCAGTCAGGCGTAAACAAAGCGTCCAAACCTTTTGCCGCACCCGGCAGAGTCAGCGCAATGCCCACCATGATGACAAACATTACCACCAACAAAGGCATGAAGAATGTGGACGCACCGGCCACACCTTTTTGCACGCCCAAAGCCATAATCGCCAGCGTAAACACCCACACGGCAATCAACGGACCGGCAACTTTGCCGACAAAATCCAAGCCCAAGTCTTTGGCATCGGCCATTTGCAGGAAGTCTTTGAAGAAGAAGGTCTGCGGATCCGTACCCCATGCCGAAGTCAAAGAATAATAGGCATAGCTTGCCGCCCAGCCGACAATCACGGCGTAGTAGATACAGATGATGACGTTGGTCAGAAAGTTCCACCAACCCACCGGCTCAAACCAACGGCCGAGGCGGCGGAAGGCCAAAGGAGGCGAACCGCGGTAACGGTGGCCGATGGCATAGTCGAGCAGCAACAGTGGAATACCCGCCGTCAACAGCGCAACCAAATAAGGGAGGACGAAAGCACCGCCGCCGTTGTCGAAGGCGATGTAAGGGAAACGCCAAATGTTGCCTAAGCCCACGGCCGAGCCGATGGCGGCAAACATAAAGGCACGGCGACTGCTAAACGTCGCGCGTTCGCTGGATTGAGAATTTGACACGATGAACCTCTTAAAAATCGAGTGTCGTCAAGGCCTCCCGGCCTTGCGCGTATATATTTAGAAATCAGGTCGGACAAACCGGCCGGTTAAAATAGATATTCGGACAAGGATAATATCCGGTATTTAAAGAATGCACCGCTTATGGCCATGCAAACATAATCTGACCTTATCGTAAAAAAATTTAACACTGTTGGCAAGTCAGTATTGCATTAAAATCGCAAGGAAAATCTTCATGCACTACGACTAAAATCTTCATACACTTCTTTATATACAAGCCAAACGCAACACACAAGCCCCGTTTCCCCCTCCCCTTCCCATTGACAACCGCCCTCGTCGCAAACCGCCTTTCCCTTATCCCGTAAGGAAAAGCGGCAACCCAACGCATTCAAACCCCCCGTCATCAAAATGTTTCAGACGGCCTGTTTTCCTTCCGTCCAATCCGGGCCGTCTGAAAATTTCACTGTTGCATGTTGTAATCAAGAAACCACTCCAGAATTCCGTTTAATATAAACAAAAACAATCCGCCTTTTTCTGCGCCCTTCATCACCATCATTTAAAATAAGCATAAAATATCAAAAATAAAATGAATAAAAAATAAAATGACAAAAAATCAAAAATAAGATTAATTTTAAACCCGTATTTCTACTCTAATCATCCACAATCAAAAATAATCAAACCAAAAAATTTCAATAAAACATTAATTACACAGCACTACATTTTTGCTATAATTGCCGCCATTCAATCCACAACCCAAACCCAAAAGAAGAGGAAAAGCCATGGGTATCAAAGTTGCCATCAACGGTTACGGCCGCATCGGCCGCCAAGTAGTGCGCGCTATTTTCGACTACAAACTGCAAGACCAACTCGACATCGTTGCCATCAACGCCAGCGGCAGCATCGAGACCAACGCCCACCTGACCAAATTCGACACTGTTCACGGCCGCTTTGACGCCGATGTTTCCCATGATGAAAAACACCTCATCATCAACGGTAAAAAAATCCCTTACTTCTCCACCCGCAATCCTGCCGAATTGCCATGGGGTGAATTGGGCGTTGACCTGGTCATGGAATGTACCGGCGCGTTCACCAGCAAAGAGAAGGCCAAAATCCACTTGGAAAGCGGCGCGAAAAAAGTGCTAATTTCCGCTCCCGGCGGCGATGACGTTGACGCAACCATCGTTTACGGCGTAAACGACGACGTGATTACCGGCGACATGACCGTTATCTCCAATGCCTCCTGTACCACCAACTGCCTGGCACCCGTAGCCAAAGTGTTGAACGAAAACATCGGCATCGTAAACGGCGTGATGACCACCATCCACGCGCTGACCAACGACCAAACCGTCACCGACGTACGCCACAAAGACCTGCGCCGTGCGCGTAGCGGCGTGGAAAACATGATTCCGACCAAAACCGGCGCGGCAAAAGCCGTCGGCTTGGTATTGCCTGCCCTGAAAGGCAAACTCGACGGCCTCGCCATCCGCGTACCGACCGTCAACGTTTCCCTGGTTGACCTGAGCTTCCAAGCAAGCCGCGAGACTTCTGTCGAAGAAATCAACGCGCTGATGAAAGCCGCTTCCGAAGAAGGCCGTCTGAAAGGCGTTTTGGGTTACAACACCCTGCCGCTGGTCTCTATGGACTTCAACCACACCACCCAAGCCAGCACATTCGACTCTACGCTGACCAAAGTAACCGAAGGCAAAATGGTTAAAGTGTTCGCATGGTACGACAACGAGTGGGGCTTCAGCTGCCAAATGCTGAATACCGCGCGCCGTATGTTCGGTTTGGAAGTACGTCCGTTCTAATCGGCTTCCAACACAAAGGCCGTCTGAAACATCTTTTCAGACGGCCTTTTGTATTTCCTTTAAAATATCGCATTCCCATTTCTTTTCAGACGGCCTCTTCATGTTTCCCAACGAATCCGCCCCCAATCTCCTGCAAGGCTTAAACCCCGAACAACTCTCCGCCGTAACCTGGCCGCCGCAATCCGCCCTCGTTTTGGCAGGCGCAGGCAGCGGCAAAACGCGCGTACTGACCACGCGCATCGCATGGCTTTTGCAAAGCGGACAAGCCAGCGTGCACAGCATTATGGCGGTAACGTTTACCAACAAAGCCGCCAAAGAAATGCAGACCCGTTTGGGCGCGATGATTCCCGTCAACGTCCGCGCCATGTGGCTCGGCACGTTCCACGGCCTCTGCCACCGCTTTTTGCGCCTGCACCACCGCGACGCCGGCCTGCCCTCTTCCTTCCAAATCCTCGACAGCGGCGATCAGCTTTCCCTGATCAAACGCCTGCTCAAAAGCCTCAACATCGCCGAAGAAATCATCGCGCCGCGTTCGCTGCAAGGCTTTATCAACGCGCAAAAAGAATCCGGTTTGCGCGCTTCCGTGTTGAGCGCGCCCGATCCGCACACACGCCGCATGATTGAGTGCTACGCCGAATACGACAAAATCTGCCAACGCGAAGGCGTGGTCGATTTTGCCGAACTCATGCTCCGCAGCTACGAAATGCTGCAAAACAACGAAATCCTGCGCCAGCACTACCAAAACCGCTTCAATCACATTTTGGTCGACGAGTTCCAAGACACCAACAAGCTGCAATACGCGTGGCTGAAACTGATTGCCGGCAACCACGCCGCCGTCTTTGCCGTCGGCGACGACGACCAAAGCATTTACCGATTCCGCGGCGCAAACGTCGGCAACATGACCGCGCTGATGGAAGAATTCCACATCGACGCGCCCGTCAAACTCGAACAAAACTACCGCTCCGTCGGCAACATCCTCGCCGCCGCCAACGCCGTCATCGAAAACAACGACGAACGCCTCGGCAAAAACCTGCGCACCGACGCTGAAGCAGGCGACAAAATCCGCTACTACTCCGCCTTTACCGACCTCGAAGAAGCCCAATTCATTGTGGACGAAACCAAAGCCCTCGAACGCGAAGGCTGGGATTTGGACGAAATTGCTGTCCTCTACCGCAGCAACGCCCAATCGCGCGTCATCGAACAAAACCTGTTCCGCAGCGGCATTCCCTACAAAATCTACGGCGGCCTGCGCTTTTACGAACGCCAAGAAATCAAACACGCCCTCGCCTACCTGCGCCTTGCCGTCAATCCCGACGACGACAACGCCCTCTTGCGTGTGATTAACTTCCCACCGCGCGGCATCGGCGCACGCACCATCGAAAACCTTCAGACGGCCTCAAACGAACAAGGCATCACCCTCTGGCAGGCAGCCTGCAATGCCGGCGCAAAAGCCACCAAAATCGCCGCCTTCGTCCGCCTGATTGAAGCCCTGCGCAACCAAGTCGGACAAATGCCCCTGTCCGAAATCATCGTCGGCATCCTCAAAGACAGCGGCCTGACCGAACACTACCGAACCCAAAAAGGCGACAACCAAGACCGCCTCGACAACCTCGACGAACTCGTCAACGCCGCCATCGAGTTCAAACCCGAAGACAGCAACTTTGAAACCCTGCCCGAAAACATTTCAGACGACCCCGCCTTCCCTATCCTCGCTTTCTTGAGCAACGCCGCCCTCGAATCCGGCGAAAACCAAGCAGGCGCAGGTGAAAAAGCCGTCCAACTGATGACCGTCCACGCCTCCAAAGGCTTGGAATTCAACGCCGTCTTCCTCACCGGCATGGAAGAAGGCCGCTTCCCCAGCGAAATGAGCCTTGCCGAACGCGGCGGCCTCGAAGAAGAACGCCGCCTCATGTACGTCGCCATCACCCGCGCCCGCAAACGCCTCTACATCACCATGGCACAGCAACGCATGCTTCACGGACAAACCCAATTCGGCATCGTCTCCCGCTTTGTCGAAGAAATCCCGCCCGAAGTATTGCACTACCTGTCCGTCAAAAAACCCGCCTACGACAGCTACAGCAACACGCGCCAAACCTCCATGTTCAAAGACAAAATCATCGACGACTACAAACAGCCCCAAACCTACGCAGGCTTCCGCATCGGCCAAAACGTCCGCCACGCCAAATTCGGCACCGGCGTCATCATCGATGCCGTGGACAAAGGCGAATCTGCCCGACTGACCATCAACTTCGGCAAACAGGGCGTAAAAGAGCTGGACACCAAGTTTGCGAAATTGGAAGAGATGTAGAAGGGAGATGGCAGAGGCCGTCTGAAAACGGGAGGAGCAATTTTGCCGAAACCTCCGCCGTCATTCCCTCGCAGGCGGGAATCCAGAAGTAGAAATGTAGGTTGGATACTCGTATCCAACAAAAACATTGACGCGTCTATCGTTTCCGAAAAAAACGCTGTTGGAAAATGTCGGATTCGAGAATCCGACCTACGGCTGCTGCTTTTGGGGTGATGAAAAAGCAGCCTGCACTTTAAATTTCACTCGTTTCCCTGCTCATAAGATTTCAAACAATTGTGCCAACAGCACATCCTGCAGCACCACCCGCGTTTCGGCCTGCCGAAGCAGCCGTGCGAGTAGTGCATCGATTTCTACGCCCGAAACAGTTTGACGCAGGCTGGATAAAGCCTTCATGCGGTTTTTTTGTTCGAATGCATCTTCCATACCAGGTTTGACACAAAAATACCAAAACGGCTCGGTCCTCATGTGGTAGAGCGGCATGCCGAAATTTTCTTGGTGGTATGCGTTTGCCACCCACCGCTGCCATTGCTGTCTGAATATTGCCTGCCATTCTTCCAAAAGCGTATCCGAAAAATCAATTTTTTCTGTGTGCAGGCTGCCTGATTCATACAGCAGGCATAAACTGTATAGAAGGATGAATTTATGCGGGGCACGGTTGTTTGCTTGTGTAAAACTTGTATGCAGGCTGCGGAATTGTTCCGCATATTTTAATAATGCTGCCAAATCTTTCATACCGCTTCCTCCTGCAAACTTTGCAATACCTCCTCCGGTTGCCAATTCAATGCGCGGCAATAATCAATAAACTCAAAGATATCCAGCCGCCTGTCACCTGTTTCCACTTTTCCTACGAACGAATGCACCACATTCATCCGTTCCGCCAATGCACGCTGCGACAACCCCAAATCCAATCTTCTGCGGATAAGGAGTTGTCGCAAATAGGTGTGTTCGGCAGAGTGTACCGACAAACGAATATTTCTCATGCGCTCCGATTTTAGGTACAATCACGCATGCACCTGTTTTAGGTGCAAATAAGAAATATGTATAAAAATGACCGTAATACCCATACACCCTGCCAACCCGTTCGACGCTATACGCCAAAACATCACTGAAGAATATTTGAGCGAAACGCAGCACTACCCTTGGATTGTTACCTTTTCAGGCGGCAAGGACAGCACCCTTGTCGCCCATTTGGTGTTTGACATGCTGCTTTCGCTGCCGCCGATGCTGCGGACGCGGCAGGTGTTCTTCATTTCCAACGACACGCTGGTGGAAAGCCCGCTGGTGGTGAAACACATGCGCCAATCTTTGGCAGAAATCCTGCGCGCCGCCGAAATTTTCAGGCTGCCCGTCAGCGGCGAAATCACCGTGCCGAAATTGCAGGACACGTTTTGGACGCTGCTTATCGGCAAAGGCTACCCCACGCCCAACCGCTCGATGCGCTGGTGTACTGACCGCCTGAAAATCCAACCAACCAGCGGCTACATCCTGCAAAAAGTAAACGAAAACGGCAAAGCCATCATCGTGCTGGGTGTGCGCAAAGACGAATCCGCCACCCGCAAGGCCAGCATAGAAAACCACAAGAACCTGGAAAACAGCAACCTGACCCCGCACGGCGATTTGAAGAACGCGCTGGTGTACCGACCAATTGCCGATTTGAGTACCGACGATGTGTGGGAATTCCTTGCTGCCAACGACCCGCCCTGGGGAGGCACACACAGCGATTTAATCAAGCTCTATCGCGAAGCCGCCGGCGGCGAATGCCCGATTGTGCTGTCGCAGGAAGAAGCCCCCGGCTGCGGCACTAATTCCAGCCGTTTCGGCTGTTGGACGTGTACGGTGGTCAATAAAGATAGAAGCCTGCAAGGATTTGTGGATGCGGGGAAAACCGAATTTGCACCGTTAATTGAATACCGCAACTGGTTGGTGGATATCCGTAACAAACCCGAATACCGCCAGGCCGAACGGCGCAACGGAAAACTCACGTTCAAAGGCGGAAAACACATCCCCGGCCCGTTCACCATCACGGCGCGGCAGGAAATGCTGGCGAAGCTGCTAGACGTGCAGGCTGCTTTCGGCGAAGAACTGATTTCGCAGGACGAAATCGACCTAATCAAGCAGATTTGGACGGAAGATATTTTGAAACAAGGAGACAGACGATGAACCCGGAAACCGAAGCACAAATTGCCGACCTGCTGCTGTGGCGCGACCCTGACGCGCGCCATTTGCTGGAAGCGGCCGCCGAAAAACACAATGTCAAAATGGAAGCGGCGGCAGAACTTCTTGCTTGGGCGCGCCAGGTGCGGCGCAAGGGTGACAAATACGGCGGCATGAAGCAGAAGCTGGACAAAATCTTCGAACAACAGGATTTATGGGGGGAATAAGGTGTATATCAAACGGATAAAACTGAAAAATTTCAAATCCTACGCCGAAGCCGAATTTGAATTTCCCCCACCTGAAAAAGGGCGAAACCTGATTTTGGTCGGGGCGGAAAACGGGCACGGTAAAACCACGCTGCTGGAAGCGATATATCTGTGCCTGTATGACAAAGACGCGATTGACAATTTCCAGCGTGCCGGTTTGGTCGACAGCGGATTCAAATACCGCGATTTCATCAGTCAGTCCTTATATAAGGAAGCCACTGCCGCCTTTGCGCGCTCTTATGAAATAGTGCTGGAAATGGATTTGATGGAAAGCTATGCCTTTGGCGAACAGGGTATCCGTATTGTTCGTAAATGGTATTTCGACCATTTGGGCCTCTATCAGGAAGAAAGCAACCAGCTGCTTTTGTATTACATAGGCAAAGACGGCCTGAAAAAACCTATAGACGGTGAAGAAATCCAAGAATATTTGGAAGATTACGGCCTGCCGTCAGAATATTCTGCTTTTTTCTTTTTTGACGGCGAACAATTGGTCAATATCGCCAAGCAGTTTGGTGCGGGCGGCTGGATGAGCGGCGCGCTGAACAAACTTTTGGGCATCGACCTGCTTAAAGCCTTGCAGGCAGAGGTGAGGGAATACGGGCAGAAGCTATACAGCGAAAAGGCGGGTGGCAGGCAAAAAGAGCTGCTTTCTGAAGCCGAACGCCGTTTTCAGGCTGCCTCTGAAGAGTTGGCGCGTCATACCGAAACCCTGCAACAGTGGCAGCGGCAGAAGCAGGAAACCGAAGCTCGGCAGGACGACTTGCAGATGCGGTTGCGGGGCGCGGGCAGCACGCAGCATTCCAAAGAGCTGATTGCCCAAATCGAACAATGTGAAGCCGAAACCGCCCAACTGAACCAAAACATTCAGGCAGCCTTGTTAGCCTTGCCGCTTGCCCTACTGCCTGAAAGCGATATCACCGCCCTGAAAACACAACTTCACGGTGATTACCGCCGCCTGCTGCACGAGCAGGGCAAAGAGCAGAACGCGCACCGGTTGGAAGAATTCTGGCAAGCGTTTTCCACCAATCCCAACACGCTGGAACTACTGACGCCGAAAATCCTGAAAGACGAACTGCTCAAACGTGCTCTGAACGAATCATGGAACGTTCTGTTCGATAAACTGCCGCCAGATGCATCTGACCCCATGCAGCACAATTACTTGGACGATTCATGCTTTCAGGCTGCCTTCGAAAACATCGCCCGCATCACATCGCCTGACAACGACCTCGGCAGCCTAAACAAAGAGAAAAATCGCCAGGAAACCAAACTGGCCGAGCTGAAACGCTGCTACGAACAGCAGAAAGACAGGCTTGTCGATTCCGACCGCCTGCGCGAAGAATTGGAGCGTGTTCAGAAAGAGCTGGCCGAAGCCAACCAAAAACTCGGCGGCGTGCAAAACAGCATCGAGCGCAGCCAAACCGAAGTCAACCGCCTGAAAACCGAATGGGAAACCCTGCAACAGGAACTGATAGACAGCCTGCCCAAACAGCAAAAGGCCGAGCGTGCCGAGGCCGTGTGCCGCCTGATAGACGACTTGGCCGTGCAACTGCGCCGCAGCAAACTGGATGCATTCCGCAAAACCGTAAGCAGCCTGCACAAGAAAATCGCCCATGACAAACAAATCGGCGACATCGAAATCGGCGAAGACGGCAGCCTGTCTCTGTACAGCCAAAACGGCACGGCTATCGACTTCCAGCCGCTTTCGCACGGTGAAAAGAAAATACTGGTGCTGACCCTGATTGCCGCGCTGGCCGAAATTACCGACTACCAGGTCCCCTTCGTGGTCGATACCCCGCTCACATCTTTGGACACGCGCCATTGCGACAACCTAGTGCGATACTGGATGAATTTAAACCGCCAAGTGATTATTCTGGTGCAGAGTGCCGAAATCGGTTCCGAAACCTATCAAAAGCTCAACGCACAAGGATGCATCGGCAAGAGCTACCTTATCCGTTCTCAAATCCTGCAAGGCGGTGGAAAATGCGCCACCGTTACCCCGCACGCCTATTTTGAATAAAGGGAAACGCCATGTACGAATTGGACGACGACAAAATCTGCAACGACAAATACTGGGTAACGCTGACCGAAAACACCCACATCAAATCCAGCGGCGAAGCAGCCAAAATCCTAAAACAGCTCGAAAGCGACGGCGTGCTGCCTAAAATGCAGAACCATGAATGGGCGCGGCTGTGCATCGCCTTCTGCTTTGCCAAAACCAAAAATATCAAAGATTGGGAACAGAAACCCAGCATGGACGGTGGTTTGGAAATCGCATCGTTCAACACCTGCTTTAATCAAAACGGCAAAAAAGGCGAAGAAAAATTTTGGCTAGCCTACATCAGCCAGCGCATGTTTGACGAAGTGCCAGAACGGAAATTCACCAAAAAACACTTGTTTGCCTATATCCAACTGGCGTGGCACAACGGCGCGAAACTGCTGGAGGAACGTTACCGGAAAGCCTTGGACTACTGTGACAGCAGCATCGTGGAAGCCAAAAAAATATTCTTTGACGAACTGGCCGGCTTGGCGGCGCAACACAGAGACGGTGGTTCGGACGGTGCTACACAGGCCGTTTCAGGCAGCCTGCACCCGGCCGCTTCCGCTATGGAAGAACAAACCTGCATCAAACTCAAAACCGCACTGGACAAAACAGTCGGCAAGGGCGGCACGATACAACCAGAATACGGCGGCGTACGCTACGACTGCCTGCGCGTGCAGTTCGACCGCTATGTGGATTTGGAAAAATACCACAGCCAGATTTGCTCCGAATTAGGCATCGGCGATGATGAAATGCGCTGCGGACGCATACGCGGCGAAGCCAATACATGGCACATCAATATCCTGCGCCCGCAAGACACTTGGCGGCAATACGGGCAAAGTGAGTTTCAGACGGCCTTACAGCAATACCGCGCATCGGCACAGCAATTCAGATTGCCAGTGTGTATCGGTTTAGACGAACGCGGCGAACCCGTGTTTCAAGATTTTGCCACCGCGCCGCATGTGATGGTAGGCGGGGAAACGGGGGCTGGGAAATCGGTACTGGTGCGCTCAATGCTGGCTTCCCTGTTCGAACTCGCTCCTCAGAATGAAACGGAAATCGTCGTGTGTTATTGCAAAGTTTCTGCGGATTTCGCCGCCTTCAAAGACCGTCCGAATTTATGGCAGGGGCGCATAGTCAGCGATGCGGAAGAAGCTGCTGAAATATTGTCGTCTTTTGCTGACGAGATGGATAAACGATACCGCCTGATGGACGAATACGCTGCAAAGGATATTGCAGAAGTCCCACAGCACGCCCGTCCAAAATATGTTGTTATCGTGATTGACGAACTGGCCGACCTTATCGATGTCAGCAGTGACGCAGAAGGGCATTTAGTACGGCTGGCACAAAAAGCGCGCTCCGCAGGAATGTATCTGTTATTGGCAACGCAACGCCCCGATGCGAAAACACTCAGCGGCCGCCTACGTGACAACCTGCCGACCAAAATTGCGTTGAAAACAGGCAAACGCCAGTCTTCCGAGATTATCTTGGGCGAGCGCGGTGCTGAAAACCTGACGGCCAAAGGCGATCATTTGGTCAAATGGAACAATGAAGCAGCACGTTTTCTGCACGGGTATAATGTATAATTTGTTCAACCATCCTTTGCAAAGGTCTCAGGCCGTCTGAAACTTAAATGGGGTTTCAGACGGCCTTTTCCTTTGGGGATTAGTGATTAGGCTTTAGGTTCGCCATCATTCTCTGCTTTGGGCGGAACGGGTGCAAACCAGCCGACCAGAAGCAGCAGCAGGCCGACGATGATGAAGGAGGCGATGCGTTCGATACCGCCGCTGTTGGAAAGCTCGATCAGGAAGAGTTTGACAACTACGATGCCCATCAGCGTCGCGCCTGTCATCCAGTAGGAACGCTGTTTGCGGCGGTTGCCGAGTACCATCAAGATGATGGCGGTTACCGCCCAAACGACGGAGAGGCTAGCTTGCAGGCCGAAGGATTGCAGCATGATGTCGAGACGCCAAGTGATGCCGTCGTAGAAATGCCATACGCGCATCACGCCTGCGCTGATCAGCATAAATGCCAAGGCGGAAACTGTGGTTGCCGTGGTACGGCGAAGGTCGGGCGGTAAGGCTTCGGGCAGAGATTTCAGTGCAAACCAAAGCATGCCGGCGCTGGCGAGTTCCACCGGATTGAGCACGGGAATATACGGCAACGGTGAAGGTTGGAACGGCGTGGAGAAGTTGGTCCACAGCATCCAACAGGCAGCGGCAAGGGCGCACAACGGCATAGCAAAATGCTGATAAATGGCTTGATGCCGTCTGAAAAATTCGCGGTGGCGCTGCGTATGGAAAACAATCCACATCGCCAAAGGCACAACCAGCCATGAGAGCTGCGACCAAACGCCGGAGAGAAGACCACCGACATACAGCGCGGTCCAAAGCGTCCAAAGTACGCCGAGTATCGTGATATTGAGTTTGTGCAACCAAATCAGATCATGGCGCGGATAGTTGTTCAGAATAATGAAGTTCAACACGGTAGCGGCGGCAAGCGGCAAGGCTGCGGCGGCTGTCACCGCATGTTCGGTATGGTAGGAGAGGAAATGCAGGCCAAACAATGGCAAGAATGCCAAATTGGTTTGCAGAAGCTCTTCCCATTTCAGACGTTTGGCAAACAGCAGCAGGCCGGCAAATATCGGCCACAGCCACAACTGGGTAAACAGGGTTTCCTCGCCTGTCCATTGCATATAAAGGGCGTAGCTGCCTGTCGCCAACGCAGTAAGCAGGATGATCCAGCCTGCAACCTTCGCAAAGTAAACCTCGTTTCCTTCCGGCTTTTCGGTGTTAACCGGCACGCGTGGATATTGCAGCGCGTAGGCAGCCGCAAACAGCAAAGGCGTAGCGGCAATAAGGTACAGATGGCTCAGGAAACCTTGGGATTCATAAATAATACCGGCTTGCAGCAACAGGGCGAACAATACATTGCCCAAGGTAAATGTGATAAACACATTCGGCTCGTGTTTGCGCCGACAGAATGCCCACGCCGCCGCCAAAGCGGAAAGAGCGACAATGCAGCCGCGCTCGGCCAAGAAGAGCAAAGGCAAAATAGAGATGTACAGCAAGGCGGCAGACAACACGGCCGTCTGAACAGATTTTTCCCATTGCGCCGAACCTTCGCGACGCGAGAAATACCACAATAAATAAATCGCCGCTCCGCCAAGCAACACCACAACCGTCGTAAACCACTGCCCTTCCAAAACGGTATCGGTGCCGAAGTTCTGATAATTGCCCAACTGAATCAGTGCCGCCAAGAGATAAACCATCAGCGCACCCAAACGGATATGCGGACGCTGTTGACGCAAACCGAAGAAATAAACCAATGCGGATTCGGCACTCCACAAGATAACCGTATTGCTCGGTTCAAAATAAAGCGGAACGGCAATTGTGAGGAACAACACCGCCAACGCAAAAAACGCCTGACGCAAAATATACAAACCCTGCTGACGTTTCAGCAGCAGCGCGGCCAGTCCGTAAACAGCGGCAAAACCCAATGCGGAAAGCGCATCCGCAGACGGCCAATGCTCCACCATGCGGTATTGCAGGCCGAACGCTGCCGCCATCGTGCCAAACAATAAAGTATGGTCGAGGACATGCACGCGCAGGCCGTGTGTATAAATACTCTTGCCGATTTCTTCCAAAGTCGCATTGTCGGCAATCGGCGTAACGCCGTCTTCGCTGTTTTCCGTCAACTTACGGCGTGCGAACAGATACGCGATAAAGGTATAAAGCAGCCAGTGGTAAATCAAGAAAGGCTCGGTAGTGGCGAAATGTTGCGGCGTATAACTTCGCATGCCCCACAGCGCGGCAATGGCAAAAGTAGCGACAAAACCCGTCAGGTTCAGCGGACGCCATGCCTTAAACCACGCAATCGCGACCACACCGCCGTTGAGCAGGGCAAGATAAGAAAACAGCACCAAATAATTGCCGCTGCCGTCTGAAGTCAGCAAAGGCGCGGCCATACCGCCGATTAAAGCAACCTGCGCCATAATCTGCGCATTCTGCCTTACCGCCAGCCACGCCATCAGCACAACCATCGCCACCATCAGCCCGAACACGACCGACACAGGCAGCAGCGGATGTAGTTTCAACGCCGCCAAGGCCGTCAGATACATCACCGCCACGCCGAAACCCTGCAACACCAAGCCATATTCACGCTTACGGCTTTGCAGCTTCCAGCCGCCGACCACCGCCGCCAAACCCGCGCCTGCCACAGTCAGATAACGCAGCTCCACCGGCACATGAACCCGCTCGGAGGCATAGCGCAACAAAAACGCCAAGCCGAGGAACAGCACCACAATACCGGTTTTCAACAGCGGATTACCGCGCAAGAACCAAGCAACAATCGGATTGTCGGAAAACTTATACTCTCCTCCTTCCACCTTATCTTTATGGATAACGAATTGACGCGATGGAGCCTCTTCGTTTTCAGACGGCATCGAAGCAATAACAGCCTCTTCCTTAGGCAGCTCTTCTTGTTCAGCAGCAACCGGAGCAACCGCCTCGACAACTTCTTCCACAACAGGCTCAGACGAAGCAGCAGCCTTGGCAGAAACAGGATTAATAGGTATAGAAAAAGAAGGAGCAAACGCCTCTTCAATTTTCTGCTTAACAGGCGCAGCTTCCGCTTCAGACTCAACCCGAACCTGAAGCGGCTCAGAGGCCGTCTGAACATCTGCAACAGCCCGAGCCTCAAGCCCTTGCCCTACCTTCGCCTCATCACGGACAGCCTCATGCTCCAACACCGACAAACGCCGTTTCAGCAGCTCGATTTCCTGCTCCAGCTTTTGCATCCTATCACCTGCCGTAGCAGATTCAGCCAAACGCTCTTCTTGGCGTTGTTTGGCGATTGACCAAGCAACCAGCCAAAACAACGACCCAATAATGACGCCGGTGAACATCTCATCAGCAAAATAGCCGATAATAATAGGAATAAGCAGGCCAAAAAACTGCATGAAACACCTGTTTGATAACAATAAGAATATGCCGATTGTAACACCGGCAACATTATTCATGAAAAAAAGAGACAAACGGCCGAGAACAAAAGCATACGGCGAATAGAATGTAGAGAATCGGCATAGAAAAAAGGCCGTCTGAAAATGTTTAAGGATTTTCAGACGGCCTGAGATTGATTAATCCTTCTTAATCGGCGGATTAGCATTAATCGGCAACGACGAGCGGGAAACTTTAACGTTTGGATAATATTTCCGCATCAAATGCTGAAACACTTCCGCCTTGCGCTCTTTTCCGCTCTTTTCGTAATTCGTCCCCAAAATCACTTCATCCACAATATCGCGTATATCGGCATAAGGCAGATAGACGGATTTTGTGGTTTTGCAATATTCGATTTTGTCCGAACCGATTTGTTCGATTTTCAGCAGACGGAATTCTTCCTCATCGCGGAAAGCGAAATCTTTAAAAAGATAACGGATATATTCCAAAGCTTTTTTGTCTTCATCGCTGATATTATTAGATTTTTTCATTAACTCTATCAACGCTTCTTCAAGCTTGTTGATACGCAATTGATACAAACTTGGATTTTTTCCTACAGGCTTTAATCGAATGCCGAATTTTTGGTTGTTCTCATTCATCAACCATTTCTTACATTTCTCTTCAGCAACATATTCATCGTAATAAGCGATATAAGCCACCTGATAAAGTGGCAGGCTTTCATCTTCTAAACCCGCTACATCTACCTTCGCTAATTCTTTTAAACCTTCGTTCTGTTTGTTTGTAAAACCTCCGAACGAAGCAGAAATATCAGGCTCTTTCAACCAATCTCCGTTTTTATTAAATACCAAGCAGCAGCCCGATGCTTCTACTCCATTTTCTTTGCCATACAAACGGAACTGGTTCAAATCGTTGACGCGGCTGGAGAAACAGGTAAAGAAAGCATTATGGACAGGGCAGTCAGCCTTGTTTTCCAATTCCAAATCCTGCAGATTCAACAACTCCAACAGCCCTTCCCCTTCGGTCGGGTCGTTCATATAAGTGGAGCTGCCAATTCTCATCGGACTAACCTTATTACTATCAACAGGAACTTTATCATCGGCTTTATCACTAACAATGCCGAATAATCTTTCGCATACTGAGGGCGAAGTATAATGGGCAAGAGGAATTGACCCTAATTCCATAGGCGGGATATTTAAAACTGCCAGAATGGTAGTAATGTCGTCTATTACTGTTTTTTCTTTTTGAGTTCCAAATAAATCTCCCTGTATTTTCTGTTTTTTCCAGTCAAAATATCTTTCCCAGTTTTTTTGAATTATGGCTTGTTCGAAATAACAACGGCCTAACCAAGATTGTGCATTGTTTTGTTTTTGAAGGCTGTTTGGCTTGTCTGCCAGCTGTTTAGCAAATTCCAATGATTGTTGGAAATGCTCAACTGCCCGTCCAAATAACTGTTCTGCCTCCTTGCCTTTGGCTTTTAGTGCCTGCTCAAAATAGCAACGGCCAAGCCAAGATTGGGCATCGATTTGTTCTTGAAGGCTGTTCTGCTTATCTTCCAGCTGTTCGGCAAGACTCAATTGCTGTTGGTGGTGTTCAACTGCCTGCTCAAATAACTGTTCCGATTCCTTGCCTTTGGCTTTCTTCGCCTGCTCTAAATAGCAGCGCCCTAACCAAGATTGTGCATAGATTTGTTCTTGAAGGCTGTTTTGTTTATCTTCCAACTGCTCGGCAAGCCTCAATTGCTGCTGGTGGTGTTCAACTGCATTTCCAAACAACTGTTCCGATTCCTTGCCTTTGGCTTTTAGCGCCTGTTCAAAATAGCAGCTGCCTAACCCAAATTGTGCATTGTTTTGTTCTTGAAGGTTGTTTTGCTTGTCTGCCAGCTGTTTGGCAAATTCCAATGATTGTTGGAAATACTCAACTGCATTTCCAAACAACTGTTCTGACTCCTTGCCTTTGGCTTTCTTCGCCTGCTCTAAATAGCAACGACCAAGCCAATATTGGGCATTGATTTGTTCTTGAAGGCTGTTTTGCTTGTCTGCCAGCTGTTTGGCAAATTCCAATGATTGTTGGAAATGCTCAACTGCATTTCCAAACAACTGTTCTGACTCCTTGCCTTTGGCTTTCTTCGCCTGCTCTAAATAGCAGTGGCTAAGCCAAGATTCGGCATAGATTTGTTCTTGAAGGCTGTTTTGCTTATCTTCCAGCTGTTCGGCAAGCCTCAATTGCTGTTGGTGATGTTTAACTGCCTGCTCAAACAACTGTTCCGAATCCTTGCCTTTGGCTTTCTTCGCCTGCTCTAAATAACAACGGCCAAGCAAAAACTGAATATCGTTTTGCTCCTGAATTTGGCTATTTTTATCTTCAATTTTATCTAAAGCCTGATTCAGCTTCTCAATCGCTTCGTCAAATTTTTTCTTATTGAATAACTCTACACTGTCGTCAATTAAATCTTGAACACTCATTACTTTATTCCTTTCTCAAAACAATCTGTTAACCACCATACTATCTCAATGTGCCTCTTCCCAATTCATACCCACGCCCACTTCTGCCACCAGCGGCACGTTCAACATCCCTTCGTCCACTTTCGCCATAATCTGCGACAGTTTTTCTTTGACTAAATCCAGCTCTGCCTCAGGTACTTCCAACACCAATTCGTCATGCACCTGCATAATCAGTTTGCTTTGCAGGAGGTCGCCTGAAAGCCAGCGGGATACGTCTATCATGGCGCGTTTGATGAGGTCGGACGCGGTGCCTTGCATGGGGGCGTTGATGGCGGCGCGTTCGGCTCCGGCGCGGGCGTTGGCGTTTTTGTTGTGGATGTCGGGCAGGTAGAGGCGGCGGCCGAACAGGGTTTCGACGAAGCCTTGCGCGGCGGCTTGTTCTTTGGTGCGCTGCATGTATTCGGCGACGCCGGGATAGCGGGCGAAGTAGCGGTCGATAAAGTTTTTAGCGGAGATGTTGTCGATGCCCAATGATTTGGCGAGGCCGTATTGGCCCATGCCGTAAATGAGGCCGAAGTTGATGGTTTTGGCGTAGCGGCGTTGTTCGGACGAGACGTTTTCGGGGGCGATGCCGAATACTTCGGCGGCGGTGCGGCGGTGTACGTCTTCGCCGTTTTGGAACGCGGCGATGAGGGTTTTGTCGCCGGAGAGGTGCGCCATGATGCGTAGCTCGATTTGGGAATAGTCGGCGGAAACGATGACGCTGCCTTGCGGTGCGGTGAAGGCGCGGCGCACGCGGCGGCCTTCGGCGGTGCGGATGGGGATGTTTTGCAGGTTGGGGTTGTTGCTCGCGAGGCGGCCGGTAATGGCGACGGCTTGGGCGTAGGTGGTATGCACGCGGCCGTCTTTGGGGGAAATCATTTCGGGCAGTTTGTCGGTGTAGGTGGATTTGAGTTTCGCCAGGCTGCGGTTTTGCAGGATGATTTTGGGCAGGGGGTAGTCGGGCGCGAGCTGTTCGAGCACGGCTTCATTGGTGGAAATGCCGCCTTTGGCGGTTTTTTTCAGGCCTTTGGTGGGGATGCCCATTTTGTCGAACAGGATTTCTTGCAGCTGTTTGGGCGAGTTGAGGTTGAACGGCTGGCCTGCGGCGGCGTATGCTTCTTGTTCGAGCTTCATCAGCTCTGCGCCGAGTTCCGCGCTTTGGCGGGCGAGTTCGGCGCGGTCGATTTGCACGCCGTTGCGTTCCATTTCAAACAATACTTGCGCGACAGGCAGCTCCATTTTTTCATACATTTCAAGCTGTTTGGCGTCCATTTGCGCGCGCAGGTGCGCTTCGAGGCGCAGGGCAAAATCTGCGTCTTGGGCGGCGTATTCAGTTGCCTGTCCGATGGCAACGTCAGCAAAACTGATTTGCTTTGCGCCTTTGCCACACAACGATTCGTAGGTAATGGTTTCCAAGCCGAGCCAGCGTTCGGACAACTCGTCCAAGCCGTGTCCGAGATGGCTCTCAATGATGTAGGAAGCGAGCATGGAATCGCCGGCAATGCCGTTCAGGGCTATGCCGTAGTTGGCGAAAACGTGTTGGTCGTATTTGAGGTTTTGCCCGATTTTTTTCAGGGCAGGATTTTCCAAATGCGGTTTCAGACGGCCTAATACGTCTTGCAAATCAAGCTGTTCGGGCGCGGCAGTAAGGCTGTGTCCTACGGGGATGTAAACCGCTTCGCCTGCTTGGAACGCGATGCTGATGCCGACCAGCGCGGCATTCATCGCGTCTAATGACGTGGTTTCCGTATCGATGCCGATTTTGTCCGCCTGCGCCAGTTTGTCCAACAAGGCGGCAAACTGCGCTTCGGTGGTAATGGCTTGATAATCCAGTTTTTCGGGAGCTGGGGCAAGTTCGGGTTGTTTTTCAGGCTGTGTTTCCATCGCCAATGCGGCCTGTTCGCCAATATGCTCGCTGCCGAACAAATCTGTATTTTGTGCTTCGTGCATACGGCTTTCCGCCTCTTTCAGCCAAGTACGGAAACCCCAGCGTTTGAAATCGACAACCAGCTGCGACCATTTCGGCGAAGTGCGGCGCAGGCTTTCGAGGCCGTCTGAAAGCTCGGTATGCAAGTCCACATCGGTTTTAATCGTTACCAAATCATACGACAGCGGCAGTTGTTCCAAAGCGGCTTGCAGGTTTTCGCCCACCTTGCCTTTGACTTCGCCAGCGTGTTCCATCACACCAGCCAGCGAGCCATAGGCTTCTAGCCACTTCACCGCGGTTTTCGGGCCGCACTTTTCCACGCCCGGCACGTTGTCCACCTTATCGCCCATCAGTGCAAGATAATCGCGGATTTGGTCGGGGCGCACGCCGAATTTCTCCTTCACGCCTTCAATGTCCAGCGTTTCGCCGCTCATCGTGTTCACCAGCGTCACGCGCTCGTTCACCAACTGCGCCATGTCCTTATCGCCGGTAGATACCACTACGCTCCACCCTGCTTCGCTAGCCATCTTAGCCAAAGTGCCGATAACGTCGTCCGCTTCCACTTGCGGAATCACCAACACCGGCCAGCCCATCAGGCGCACCAAATCCGGCAAGGCTTCCGCCTGCGGGCGCAAATCATCCGGCATCGGCGGACGCGTCGCCTTATAGTCGGGGAACATCTCGTGGCGGAAATTCTTACCCTTCGCATCAAACACCACCGCGCAATAGTCATGCACATAATCTGCCCGCAGCCGGCGCAGCATGTTCAACACTCCATACATCGCCCCAGTCGGCGCACCGTCGGGCGCGGACAAATTCTGCCCCATAGCATGATAGGCGCGGTAAAGATAAGAAGAGCCGTCAACGAGAAGGAGTGTGGGTTTGTTGGACATGGGGAACCTGCTGTGTGTATGAAAATAATGTACGGATTATAAAGGAAAAGGCCGTCTGAAAACCGAAAATCAAGTTTCAGACGGCCTGATGTTTACATAAATATACGGTTTCTGGTATTGCGCCTCAGAATCCCATCTTGTATATTTGTATTCAAATGAATACAAACCAAATCAAAAGAATATGAATGCAACGAACCGTATCCCAATTAGTGTGCGCATCACTCAGGAAGATGCTGATTTTATTGCTGAACTAAAAATCGAAGGTGCAAATACGCCGTCTGAAAAAATCCGCGAATTGCTCAAGCTGGCACGCTTGGCGCATACGCAGACACGCGATTACGGCTCTGCACTGACGGCGCAGGAGCAGTTTTTCCAAGCAGCAAAACACGAAATCTTGCACGCTGAAAAACAGGCCGGAGTGCATTCGCATATCGTGGCGAGGTTGTTTGAACAACTGCCCGACTTGGGCGCAACACTCGCCGCCGACCTGCCCGAAGAAGCTGACCTCGACGATTTGAAAAAATACGAGCGCGAACTGATGTGGCGCATCGTCCGCCTCACCGACAGCATCCTGCAACTCGCCGTAACCGGCAAAGGCGCGGCATACGACGACAGCGTTCTGCAACAGCTTGAAAACACTTTGAAACTGGCGAAGATTGTACAACAGGCAAATGAAGTTTAAGACTGCTGCCATACCAAATGAAACAAACACATTTTAGTGAAAGGAAAATCCAAATGAGCGAAACCCTATCCCGCCGAGTAGGTCGTCTGGTAAGCGGCGGTTTTCATGCCCTAATTGATGCGGCGGAAAACCTTGCACCTGAAGCGGTCATGAACGAAAGCATCCGCGAAATTGAGCGCGCAGTAGATGAAGTGCGCGCTGAGTTGGGCAAAGTGTTGGCGCAGAAACATCTTGCCGCCAAGAAAATGGCCGATGAAAGCAACCGCCACGAGGCCATTGATGCCAATCTGCAAGCCGCCGTAGATGCCGGTCGCGATGATCTTGCCGAAGCGGGTATCGCCGAGCAGATGGACATCGAAGCGCGTCTGCCCATCTTAGAAAACACCATTGCCGACTGTGCTGCACAAGAAAAAGAGCTTGAAGGCTTTATCGCCGCCCTGCAGGCGAAAAAACGCGAGATGCAGCAGCAGTTGCAAGACTGGCGTGCCGCACAGCAAAGCATGGGCACAGGCAAAACAGCCGGTGGTAACGGCAGCGACCTCAACCGCATTGCCCGTGATGCCGAAAAAAGCGGCAATGCCTTCGACCGTGTGATGGGTCGCCAAAACTCGGTACACAGCAGCACCGATGCGGCGCAGTTGGCCAAGCTGAAAGAACTGGAAGACTTAAGCCGCAACAACCGCATTGCCGAAAGATTGGCGGCATTGAAAGCGAAATCATAAGCCATATTGAGAAAATCGCAGTTTCAGACGGCCTCTATCTTCACGGAGCCGTCTGAAAAAAGAAAACCATACACACCTCAATAACAAAAAGATGACGGATTGGGAAAAATCCTGTCAGTTACGACAAATTAATAAAAACCCATATCCAATCTGCTTAACTTTAAAATAAAATATATGCTGTCTGAAAATTAAAAAGAATAAGGAAATGCAATATGTGGAATCTAATCAACGCCCCCGAAACTGAAATCTTCGGCATTGCCATTGCGCTGATGGTTTTGCTCGGTGTGTTGGAAGTCATTTCCATGCTGGCAGGCGGTATCAGCGACTGGTTGGACAACCTGTTGCCAGACAGCCTGACCGAAACTGCACACGCCGAGGTAGGATTGGATGTGGCGGATGCAGGCATATTCGTGCGTTTCCTGAGCTGGCTGTATGTCGGACGTATCCCGGTATTGATGTTGATGGTGGTGTTTCTTGCCGTATACGGACTGACGGGTTATCTGTTTCAGACGGCCTTTGCCACTGTATTCGGCAGTTATCTGAATGGCACGCTGGCAGCAGTCATCGTTTGGTTTCTTTCCCTGCCCTTGGTGCGCGTAACAGCTAGCAGTTTGTACAAAATTATGCCGAAAGATGAAACCACGGCCGTTTCTCAGGAAAGTTTAATCGGGCGCGTCGGCACGGTGGTGTTGGGCGAAGCTCGGCTAGGCAATGCGGCGCAGGCGCGCGTAAAAGATGCTTACGGCCAACAGCATTATGTGATGGTAGAGCCTGACTCTGAAGATGTATTGAAACAAGGCGATGCGGTATTGCTGGTGTCGTTGGATGGAAATACATTTAAAGCGATTTTGAATCCGAGCGGCAGCTTGGTAGATTAAGGCCGTCTGAAACCGCTGATTTATCGATACGGTAAAAATAGATACTTTACCGCCCTATCCTCACCATCTAGAAATCCGAAATAACAATATAGAAAAACAACCACTCTATTATTTCAACCCATATTTTTAACCCTTTCAGACGGCTTCCTTCCCTCAAAGCTTTCTGAATCCACCGCCCCCAAAGGCATATTAACAAGAAGAAAGGAAAAACCATGAATTTGGTCTCCATCGGCACTATCGCCGGCGTCATACTCGTCGCGCTGTTTGTACTCGGCCTCATCCTGACCCGTCTGTATCGCCGTGCCAGCAAAGAAGTCTCATTTGTCCGCACCGGTTTTGGTGGCGAAAAAGTCATCATGAACGGCGGTGCGATGGTGCTGCCTGTATTGCACGAAATCATCCCCGTCAACATGAATACACTGCGCCTTGAAGTGCGCCGCGCAGCCCAACAAGCGCTGATTACCCGCGACCGGATGCGCGTTGACGTGATGGCGGAATTTTACGTCCGCGTTAAACCCAGCGCCGAGAGCATTGCGACCGCCGCACAAACACTGGGTATGAAAACCATGTCTCCCGATGAGTTGAAAGACCTCGTCGAAGGTAAATTTGTTGACGCCCTACGCGCCGTTGCCGCCGAAATGGCGATGGAAGAACTGCATGAAAAACGTGTTGATTTCGTTCAGAAAGTACAACAAGTCGTGAGTGAAGACTTGTTCAAAAACGGTCTCGAACTCGAAACCGTTTCCCTGACCGGCCTCGACCAAACCAGCTTCGAATTTTTCAACCCGCAAAACGCCTTTGACGCGGAAGGTTTGACCAAACTGACCGAAACCATCGAAGGCCGCCGCAAAAAACGTAACGAAATCGAACAAGACACCGATTTGGCAATCAAAACCAAAAACCTCGAAGCCGAGCAGCAACGCCTGAAAATCTCGCGCGAAGAAGAATACGCCAAACTCGAACAAGAGCGTGAGATTGCCGTCCGCCGTGCCGAACAAGAGGCCAGCATTGCCGAACAAGAATCTCAGAAAAAACGTGAAGCGGAAGAAGCCAAAATTGCGGCTGAACGCGAAGTGGATTTGAAACGCATTGCCGCCGAACGCGACATTAAAAACGAAGACATTAGAAAAGCCCAAGCCGTTGAGCAGGCCGAGGTTGAACGCCGCAAAGCCATCGAATTGGCCGAGCAAGACCGCGCCATCGCCGTTGCCGAAAAATCGCGTGCTGAATCCGAAGCCAAAGCCGAAGCCGACAAAGCCCGCGCCGCCGCCGTTCGCGAAGAAGAGAGCGTGATTACCGTACGCGAAACCGAACGCGCCGAGCGTGCCAAAGCGGTTGAATTGATTGCCGCAGAAGAAGCCGCGCAAAAAGATGCGATTTCGCTCACTGTTGCTGCCGAAGCCGAAAAACAAGCCGCACAAGACCGCGCAGAAGCCGTGCGTATTGCCGCCGAAGCCGAAGCCGAAAAACACCGCCTGCAAGCCAAAGGTGAGGCAGATGCCAAAATTCTGTTGGCGCAAGCGCAAGAGCAACAATACAAGGTTGATGCAGAAGGTACCCGCGCTGTAAACGAGGCTGCCAACGTCCTGAGCGTTGAACAGGTTGAAATGCAAGTCCGCCTTGCCCTCTTAAAACACCTGCCGGACATCATCCGCGAATCCGTCCGCCCGATGGAAAAAATCGAAGACATCAAAATCTTGCAAGTCAATGGTCTGGGTGGCTTTGCCGGTGGTGCAAACGGTGCGGAAGGTGTTTCAGACGGCCAAACCACACAAGCCAGCCTTGCCGATCAAATGGTCAACAGCGCCCTGCGCTACCGCAGCCAAGCTCCGTTGGTTGACGGTCTATTGAAAGAGTTGGGACTGAATGGTGGCGACATCAACGGTCTGACCCAAGGACTGGATAAAACCATCGACCAATCATAAATGAATACCGTAATAATGGTTTAAAGGCCGTCTGAAAAGTTTCAGACGGCCTTTTGTTTATACAAGGGCTTCCGCAAATTCTAATATTTTCAATACTGATCAATTCAGATCTGTTGCGGTTGCAATAAATTAGGAATTATCCACCCTGCTTTTTGTGGTTAAAAAAGATTGAGTAGGCTATTCTTAGCCAAATAACAAGACTAACTGCTTTGAAAATGATCCGCCAACAATTGAGTCATAAAAACCGGTTCTACCGTTCCGATTTCAAGTTTGCCATCTACTCATCTATCGACATTTCAATACCAAGCTGCTTATCTTCAGGCAAATAAAAAAGCACAACATTTCGTTGTGCTTTTTCTTGATGAACCCACATTACTTGTTTTTTTGCGAACGAAGGTAATCCAAAGTTTTCAGCTGGGCAATGGCTGCTGCCAATGCTTTGTGCGCTTCGGCCAGAGATTTATCATCTTTGGCTGCAGAAACACCTGCCTCGGCTGCTTTTTTAGCTGCTTCAGCACGCGCCTGATCCATTTCGGTACTGCGGACGGCAACGTCTGCCAATACGGTAATCTTATCAGGCTGTACTTCTAAAACGCCACCGGAAACGGCAACCAGCACTTCTTCAGCTTCACCCGGAACAGTCAAACGCAATGCGCCGGGGCGTACCAAACTCATAATCGGCTCGTGTCGTGGATAAATACCAAGCTCACCTTGAACGGTCGGAACCACCACAAAGCTGGCTTCGCCCGAATAGATGTTTTGCTCGCTACTGACCACTTCAACTTGCATGACGCTCATGCCGACCTCCTTAGTTTAAGGTTTTCGCTTTCTCAACTGCTTCTTCGATGCCGCCTACCATGTAGAACGCTTGTTCAGGCAGATGGTCGTATTCGCCGTTCAAGATGGCTTTAAAGCCGGCAATGGTATCGCGCAGGGCGACATATTTGCCTGGAGAACCTGTAAACACTTCTGCAACGTGGAACGGTTGAGACAGGAAGCGTTGAATTTTACGGGCACGCATCACAGTCAGTTTGTCTTCGTCAGACAATTCGTCCATACCCAGAATGGCAATAATGTCGCGCAATTCTTTGTATTTTTGCAGAGTAGACTGTACACCGCGCGCTACGTCGTAATGCTCTTGACCCAATACCATCGGATCCAATTGGCGCGAAGTAGAGTCAAGCGGGTCAACTGCCGGGTAAATACCCAAAGATGCAATGTCACGGCTCAATACGACGGTCGCGTCCAAGTGGGCGAAAGTTGTCGCTGGAGACGGGTCAGTCAAGTCATCCGCAGGTACATATACGGCTTGGATGGAAGTGATGGAACCTGTTTGGGTAGAGGTAATACGCTCTTGCAAACGACCCATTTCTTCAGCCAATGTCGGTTGGTAACCCACTGCAGAAGGCATACGGCCCAACAGTGCAGATACTTCGGTACCGGCCAGAGTGTAACGGTAGATGTTGTCGACGAAGAACAATACGTCGCGACCTTTACCGTTTTCGTCTTTTTCGTCACGGAAGTATTCGGCCATAGTCAAACCGGTCAAAGCAACGCGCAGACGGTTGCCTGGAGGTTCGTTCATTTGGCCATACACCATGGCTACTTTATCCAATACGTTGGAATCTTTCATCTCGTGGTAGAAGTCGTTACCTTCACGGGTACGTTCACCCACACCTGCGAACACGGACAGACCGCTGTGCGCTTTGGCGATGTTGTTGATCAATTCCATCATGTTCACGGTTTTGCCCACACCGGCACCACCGAACAGACCTACTTTACCGCCCTTAGCAAACGGACACAGCAAATCGATCACTTTAATACCGGTTTCCAACAATTCGGTAGTTGAAGACAACTCGTCGAATTTCGGAGCAGTTTGGTGAATAGCACGGCTCTTGTCGGTATCGATCGGACCTGCTTCATCAACAGGCGTACCCAATACGTCGACAATACGACCCAATGTACCTTTACCTACCGGTACAGTGATTGGCGCACCAGTATTGCTTACAGACATACCGCGTTTCAGGCCGTCTGAACTACCCATTGCAATAGTACGGACAACGCCGTCACCCAGAAGCTGTTGAACTTCCAGAGTCAGACCGTTCTCGTCCAATTTCAGGGCATCGTAAACATGCGGGATAGCGTCGCGTGGAAATTCCACGTCAACCACCGCACCAATAACTTGTACGATTTTGCCTTGGCTCATTATCGTATCCTAATTTCCTGTTCAGGCTTCAGACGGCATTAAACTGCCGCTGCACCTGCTACAATTTCTGACAATTCTGTGGTAATCGCGGCTTGACGCGATTTGTTGTACACCAAGCGCAATTCTTTAATGGCATTACCTGCGTTATCGGTTGCGGCTTTCATCGCTACCATACGCGCGGCTTGTTCAGATGCCATGTTGTCGCTCAATGCCTGATAAACCACAGACTCTAAATAGCGGCGAACCAAATATTCCAATACGGCGATAGGACTCGGCTCGTAGAGGTATTCCCAAGTAAATGAAGAATGACCTGTTCCGTCGTCAATAACGTTTTCACCGATAGGCAGCAAAACTTCCATACGCGGCTCTTGGCGCATTGTATTGACGAAACGTGAGTAAACCATATGGATACGGTCTAATTCATGCTTCTCATAACGTTGGAAGATTTCGGTCAGAGGGCCGAGCAGCAATTCCATTTTTGGGGTATCACCCAAATTGGTTGCGCTGGCAATAACATTCAAACCGATGCTTTGGCATGCAGCCAAACCTTTACTACCCAGGCACACGACTTCGACTTCGATGCCTTGTTCCTGATACTCTTGAACTTGCGCCAAAAACTTTTTCAGTACGTTTGCGTTCAAGCCACCGCACAAACCTTTGTCCGAGGTAATCAAAATGAAACCGGCACGACGCACTTCGCGGTGCGGCTCCAACAATTTGATACCATGATCGGCATTAGTTTGTGCAAGATGGCTCATCACTGTACGCACTTTTTCGGCGTACGGACGCGCTAAGCGCATCCGGTCTTGAGTCTTCCGCATTTTAGAGGTCGACACCATTTGCATCGCTTTAGTGATCTTTTGGGTATTTTGAACACTACGGATTTTGGTGAGAATCTCTTTTCCGACTGCCATTTCAGACTCCTTTCATCTCAATACTTATGCTTGGTAAGCGTAAGAAGATTTGAAAGATTTCATGGCTTCGGTCAATGCTTTTTCGCTTTCGTCAGACATTGCGCCTGATGCATTAATCGCTTCCAGAACCTCAGGATGTTGCGTACGTACGAAACTCAAGAATTCTGCTTCGAAAGCCAAGGCTTTGGATACCGGAACATCTGCGTAAGAACCGTTGTTGATCGCCCACAAAGTCAATGCCATTTCGGCAGTGTTCAATGTGCTGAATTGTTTTTGTTTCATCAATTCAGTAACTACTTCACCGTGTTGCAGCTGTTTGCGCGTTGCTTCGTCCAAATCGGAAGCAAATTGCGAGAACGCTGCCAATTCACGGTACTGTGCCAACGCCAAACGGATACCGCCACCCAGTTTTTTGATGACTTTGGTTTGTGCTGCACCACCTACGCGCGATACGGAAATACCGGCATTGATTGCAGGACGGATACCGGCGTTGAACAAGTCGGTCTCCAAGAAGATTTGGCCGTCTGTAATCGAGATTACGTTGGTTGGTACGAATGCTGATACGTCACCGGCTTGGGTTTCAATAATTGGCAACGCAGTCAGAGAACCGGTTTTGCCTTTTACTTCGCCATTGGTCAGTTTTTCAACTTCGTTTTCGCTGACACGGGCTGCACGTTCCAACAGACGGGAGTGCAGATAGAATACGTCGCCAGGATATGCTTCACGGCCAGGAGGACGGCGTAACAGCAGAGAAATTTGACGGTATGCAACGGCTTGTTTAGACAAGTCATCGTATACGATCAACGCATCTTCACCACGGTCACGGAAGAATTCACCCATGGTACAACCGGAGTAAGGAGCGATGTATTGCAGTGCAGCGGCTTCAGAAGCAGTTGCAGCAACCACGATGGTATGCTCCATCGCGCCATGCTCTTCCAATTTGCGTACTACGTTGGCAATAGAAGATGCTTTTTGACCGATAGCCACATAAATACAGATAACGCCTGTACCTTTTTGGTTAACGATGGCATCCAGTGCCACGGCAGTTTTACCGGTTTGACGGTCACCAATGATCAACTCACGTTGACCACGACCAACCGGAACCATAGAGTCAATGGCTTTCAGGCCGGTTTGCATTGGTTGGTCAACCGATTTACGCGCAATCACACCCGGTGCAATTTTCTCGATTGGAGCAGTCAATGTTGTGTTGATTGGACCTTTACCATCGATAGGACGACCCAATGCATCAACCACACGGCCAACCAGTTCGCGACCGATCGGCACTTCCAAAATACGGCCGGTACAGGTAACTGTATCGCCTTCTTTAATGTGTTCGTACTCACCCAACACTACGGCACCGACGGAGTCACGCTCCAAGTTCATGGCCAGACCGAAAGTGTTACCGGGGAATTCGAGCATCTCACCTTGCATCGCGTCTGACAAGCCATGAATGCGCACAATGCCGTCTGTAACAGAAACAACGGTACCACGGGTACGCACTTCTGCATTGACGGACAGATTTTCGATTTTAGCTTTAATCAAATCGCTAATTTCAGCAGGATTAAGCTGCATGAAAACTCTCCTAATTTGTCATAGTCGCATACAAAGCATTCAGTTTGCCTTGTACGGACAAATCCAAGACCTGATCACCCACTTCTACTTTGATGCCGCCGATTAATTCAGGGGCAACTTTAGCTACCACATCCAATTTGCTGTTGAAGCGTTTTGTCAGGATATCGGTAACATCGGCCAGCTGCTGAGAACTGAGCTCATACGCGCTGTAAATTACTGCCGATTTCGTATTGTTGTGTATCAAGGTCAAATCTTGATATTGGGCATAAATTTCCGGCAATACCAGCAAACGCTTTTGCTCGGCCAAAACGGTAATAAAATTTGCCAATTCGACATTTTTGATACCGACAAGACCTTTGAGCGTTTCTGCCTTTTCGGAAGCTCCCGTTTCCGGCTGCTCGATGAAAGCAATGACTTTCTCATCCTGAACAACCGCTGCGAGTTCTTTCAGTTCGCCCAACCAAGACTCGATTTGGTTTTTTTCCTGAGCCAGACTAAACAATGCTTTCGCATAAGGTCTGGCAATCGTTGCGAACTCTGCCATAAGATTACAGCTCCTGTTTTAAGGCACTGAGCAGATCTGCATGTTTGGAAGCATCGACTTCTTTACGCAGGATAGATTCCGCACCTTTAACAGCCAATGAAGCGACCTGTTCGCGCAACACTTCGCGTGCACGGTTAACTTCTTGCTCTACATCAGCTTTTGCTTGGGCTGCAATGCGTGCTGCTTCATGAGAAGCTTGCTCTTTGGCTTCTTCTACAATTTTTGCAGCACGTTTTTCGGCGTTGGCAACCATTTCGGTTACCTGATTACGCCCTTCGGCCATAAGTTCTGCAACTTTTTTCTCTGCCTGCTCAAAATCGCTCTTACCGCGCTCGGCAGCAGCCAAGCCTTCGGCGATTTTTGCGGCACGCTCATCCAATGCTTTGGCGATCGGAGGCCATACGAATTTCATCGTAAACCATACCAAGCCAAAGAAAACTAGGATTTGCGCAAATAAGGTTGCATTAATATTCACGTTACTTAACCTTCGTATCTGGGTTAATCAAACAGACGGCAAGCCTGTATCTGAACGGATCGCTCCGTCTTGATTACGCACCACTAAACGGGTTAACGAAGGCGAACAACAGGGCAATAGCCACACCGATCAAGAAAGCCGCGTCGATCAGACCAGCGATCAAGAACAGTTTGGTTTGCAGAGGACCGATCAGCTCAGGTTGGCGAGCAGAAGATTCCAAGTATTTAGAACCAACCATTGCAATACCGATAGAGGCACCCAATGCGCCCAAGGCAACGATCAAACCACATGCGATAGCAATCAAACCCATTTTTAAACTCCTTAAAATAGTAAAGGTTAAACTACAAAAAACAAACTACAAAAAAACTACTTGATTAGTGTGCATCATGCGCCTGTCCGATATATACGAACGCCAACGCCATGAAAATAAATGCCTGCAAGGTGATGACCAAAATGTGGAAAATCGCCCAAGCCAAACCGGCAATCAGGTGGAACACAAATAAAATCGGATCCAAAGTTTCGACACTGCCGGTTGACGCCCATGCACCGCCCAACAGAGCGATCAACAGGAACACCAGCTCGCCAGCATACATATTACCAAACAACCGCATACCGTGGGATACGGTTTTGGACAAGAACTCTACCAAGTTCAGCAGGAAGTTGGCCGGAGCAAGCCACGGACCGAAAGGTGCGCAGAACAACTCGTGAATCCAACCGCCAAGGCCTTTGATTTTGACATTGTAGTAAATACAGATCAGCAATACGCCAATCGCCAGAGCCAAAGTCGTATTCAAGTCAGCTGTCGGCACGACGCGCAACAGGGCATGATGATTACCGGTAATGCCTTGCCATGCCATCGGCAGCAAATCAACCGGCAGCATATCCATGGCGTTCATCAAGAGAATCCAGACAAATAAGGTCAGACCCAACGGGGCAACGGCTTTACGCGATTGTTCGTTATGGATAATGCTTTTACACATGTCATCCACGAATTCGAACAGAATTTCAACAGCCGCTTGGAAACGACCGGGAACACCGGCCGTCGCTTTTTTGGCACCGCGCCACAAAAGGAAGCTGCCGATTACGCCCAACAGAACGGCAAAAAAGATTGCATCAAGGTTAATGAACGAAAAATCAGCAATGTTTTTCAGTCCTTGACCCTGAGTAACATCCGACATACTGGTCAAGCTTTGCAAGTGGTGCTTGATGTAGTCGGCAGCGGTCATAGTTTCACCTGCCATAGTGTTTCACTCTCAACAATACTAAAAAAACCAAATGACTGACGCCAAGAAACGCCAATAAAAATGGGTAAAATACCAGTGATCGATGCCATATCGCAAAAACGACCAACATAGATACCAGCGACAGCACTACTTTTAAAACCTCTCCGCCGATAAACATCGAACTTTGCAGATCAGGATTTCGTCGGGAAAACTTTAAAAGTAAAACTGCAACTAGGGTAGGCAAAATGTACGAAAATCCTCCCGCAAAAGCAGAGAGGAAGCCGGGCAATCCGGAAAATAACGCACAAACAACTGAAATTATTAACAATACAATCACTTGCAATGGGACTATCTGATTCATTGTACTTCACACCCCAAAACGCAAGGTAAATTAATATAATCAAGAAGTTTATTAACGTCAAGCAATATGTTAATCTTTGTGAACCTTTCACAGATAAATGATTAACACATATAAAACAAATCTTTGCAGGAACGGAGTTTAACACAAATTACATGTTGCTACACAGATTTTACAGAAGATTTTGATTTGTATTGTAAACATTTATACGCTCTACGCTTTTTCAAAAATTGAGGCCGTCTGAAAAGCTTTTTTCAGACGGCCCGTTCTGTTTATAAAGCCGTTAGAACGCTTGATTGATGCCTAACTGCTTCAGCAAATATTCGAATGTTTCCGGCGTATCAAAATGCAGCACGATTTTGCCTTTTTTCTGATTACTGGTTTTGACTTCGGCATTAACGCCCAAATGCTCGGTCAATGCATCATTGATGCGGCGGATATCCGGGTTAATGGTTTTGGTTGCTTCCGGTTTGGCTTTTTGATGTGCCAACTGGCTGCGGCGCTCTACCTCGCGTACCGACCAACCGTTTTTGACGGCTTTTTGTGCCAACTCCAATTGGTCAACCACATGCAAGGTCAGCAACGCGCGGGCATGACCCATTTCCAGACGGCGTTGGTAAAGCATTTCCTGAACCGGCTCAGGCAGGCTCAACAGACGCAGGCTGTTGGAGATGGCACTACGGCTTTTACCGACGGCTTTTGCGATGGTTTCATGAGTCAGGCCGAATTCATCGGCAAGGCGTTTCAAACCTTGCGCTTCTTCAATCGGATTCAGGTTTTCACGTTGTAAGTTTTCAATCAAACCCATGGCCAACGCAGTTTCGTCGCTGATGGTTTTAATGACGACGGGAATTTCGGTCAAACCGGCCAACTGGGAAGCGCGCCAACGGCGTTCTCCGGCAATCAATTCATATTGAGACAAACCACGTTCGCGTACGATAACCGGCTGGATAATGCCTTGCGCTTTAATGGAATCGGCCAATTCCTGCAAAGCTTCGTCATCAATTTGCACACGCGCCTGATAACGGCCGGGCTGAATATCGGCGATGGCAACCGTTGTCAGGCGGTCGCTACTGCTGCTGTCCACTGCATTGGAAATCAGCGAATCCAAACCGCGTCCCAATCCACCTTTTGCTTTTGCCATATTGTTTTCCCTTTCAGACGACCTCATTGTTGAAATGACGTATTCTATCGGATATTGCCGCTTTACGACAATTTGAATCACGATGATTTGACTATTGCCATTTATTTACGGAGCGAAACCGCAAACACGCCCCTTAAAGCGTTACTCAAACGGATTTCTTCCGCATTTTCCAATATAGCGCGCGTGATGTGGGCTTCCTTGATTGTATCTGCACCTAAATATAGCTGAGACTGCTTCAATACCGCTTGGCGCATTACCCCGTTCAAAATATCCAAATCCAAAGACGGCGTGAGCCATTGTCCTTGATATTTGACGAACACATTGCTTCTTCCACCCTCTAACAAAAGGCCGTCTGAATTGAAAAACAGACTGTCAAATGCACCCTGCCCTTCTGCCGTTTTCCATGCTTGGTCAAAAATTTCACGGCGTGTGGTTTTGAAACGGCGTAGATAATCGCGTTGGTTTAATGTGTGTTCACTCAGGATGACGTATTGCTGCCCATCCAATTCAGAAACAGCCCCATGGCTCAATGAAAGGCCGTCTGAAAACAAAGCTGCTTTGACTCTAAATAACCCACTTGGCAACTCATCTATATAATGTTGAATTTGCTCTATTGCATTTTGAGGCCAAGACAGGTTGAGCGCTTGTGCCGATCTGTTCAGACGGCCTAAGTGCAAATCGAGCAAACGGCATTGTTTGTATTCCACGCGCATGGTTTCAAAAATACCGAAATCAGGCCGCAAGTCATTCAGAAAACGCGCCTTCCAACCGCACTCGCGATATTCGGCTTCAGGGTCGCTATCAATCACAATCCCCGAACCCACGCCATAAACACCTTGATAAAGGCCGTCTGAAACGGGCTTCAGGGATAAGGTGCGGATCACAACATTAAACACACCTTCAAACCCCAAACCTGTATCGCACGGATGCAAAAAGCCAATGCTGCCTGTGTACAAACCACGCGGTTCGGACTCAAGAGACTCAATAATGTGCATACTCATGCGTTTGGGCGCACCAGTAATACTGCCGCACGGGAAGGCTGCGCGGAGAATATCGGCAACCGAAACATCAGGCAGCGCCTGCGCTTCGATGGCACTGGTCATCTGCCAAACACTGCCGAAACGGGAAACTTTAAACGGTTCAGGCACGCGTACTTTGCCTGTTTGCGCGATTTTGCCGAGGTCATTGCGCAACAAATCGACAATCATCACATTTTCGGCGCGGTTTTTCGGGTCGTTTTGCAATTCAACGGCGCGGCGTTCATCTTGCCCATCGTGAAGAATCGGCGCAGTGCCCTTCATCGGCTCGGTTGTAATCAGGCCGTTTGAATCGATTTTGAGGAAAAGTTCGGGAGAAAAACACAAAGTCCACGCTTCCTGCCCTGCCCCGTCGGGCAGACAAGACAAAACAGCATACGGCACAGGCTGGCGCAAACGGCGGTAAAGCTGAATCGGATTGCCGTAAGTTTGCAGGTGCAGGCGTGCGGTGTAATTGATTTGATAGGTATCGCCACGGCGGATGGCCTCGTGGATTTGGCGGATATGCTCGAGATAATCGGCTTCGGATATGGAGAATCGGGGAGTGGAGATGCCTGCCGCCAGGCCGTCTAAATGATTGGCCAGCCAGCTTTCGGCATCGATTTCGGAACAATCGGCAAACCAGTGCAAACGCAAATTGCCACTGTGCGCGGATGAAATATCCATCAGTGGCAATCCGAATTCGTAGTCTGCAAACAACACTGCATGCAAACCCTTTTTCCAGCCGGCTTGCAAAATACTTGTTAACGAATCCAGTTCGTTATGATAAAACCGATGGCTTTCTACATGATTTTGATAGAGTTTTGCTCGGCCGCTCACGGCATCGTCAAACAGGGCGAAATAAGGCATGATTGCTGTACAAATAGGCTGATTATACGCTGCTTTTACATAAGTTAGCAGACAAATTCAAAAAAAGCACTCGAATGTAATTTTATGTAGTCGAACGAAGTATAAAAGGGTAGAATCAAACCATACCACACCATATCATTTAAAACTTAATCGATAAGGAGACTTTATGGCAGACCACCAATTAGAACCGTTCGAGAATGTTGAACTGGGCGAGAAACAAGACCAGCTGCAAGTATTCGAAAAGGCTGTTTTGGAACACGAAGGACGCGGCACTGACGAAGATTCCAGCAGCGCACCGCTTCCTGCCAACTACCCATACAAACAACGTATGCGCCGCTCTGTTTACGAAAAAGAAAAACAGAAGCTGCAAATCGAATTGTTGAAAGTACAAAGCTGGGTTAAAGATTCCGGTCAGCGTATTGTCAGCCTGTTTGAAGGCCGCGACGCAGCCGGTAAAGGCGGTACCATCAAACGCTTCATGGAACACCTGAATCCGCGTGGCGCGCGCGTGGTTGCTTTGGAAAAACCAACCACTACCGAACGCGGCCAATGGTATTTCCAACGCTACATCCAAAACCTGCCGACCGCAGGCGAAATGGTATTCTTCGACCGCTCATGGTACAACCGTGCAGGCGTAGAACGCGTAATGGGCTTCTGCGAACCTAACGAATACCTGCTCTTCATGCGTCAAACTCCTGAATTGGAACGTATGCTTGTTGCCAGCGGTATCCATCTGTTCAAATTCTGGTTCTCCGTATCCCGTGAAGAACAACTCCGCCGCTTCATCTCCCGTCGTGACGACCCACTGAAACACTGGAAACTGTCCCCTGTGGATATCCAGTCGCTCGACCGCTGGGACGACTACACCGAAGCCAAAAACGCCATGTTCTTCCACACCCATACCGGCGACGCGCCTTGGGTCATCATCCGCTCCGACGACAAAAAACGTGCACGTTTGAACTGTATCCGCTACTTCCTGCACCAGCTGGACTATCCGGGCAAAGACGTGAAAGCCATCGGCAAAGTGGACGAGAAAATCGTTTTGGTTCCTGATACACGTTACAAAGACAAAACTGTCGAGCTCGGACACGATTAATTTGTAACCTTACCAAAGGCCGTCTGAAATTTCATCTTTCAGACGGCCTTTTCTTAATCCTCGCGATTCCAGTACGTTTTTTGTGCGAATACCAATTTATTGTCAGTGAATTTTACATTATCCAAATTCAACGCCCAGACATCACTTTTCATCACTCGAGCAGCAGGATGCGCTTTGTAAAATAAAGACTGCGCCGCTTTCAAATCCGCTTCATTCTCAATCAAAGCGGCAGTCGCCGCAAACTGAATGCCGCTGATTTTTGTGATACTGTCAGGCTGACCGGCAATGGTACCGGCTACTTTGGCAGAACGGCTCATCATTCCGCCATGTTTCGTTTTCAAAGAAGTCAACACAATCAATCGGGCATTCGCCTCATCAAACACATAAAAACAACAAGCCGCCCAAACTTCGCCGTCTGCCGCAGCGGCAATACTGACGACATGATGATTGCTCAAAAATTTAACGATATTGGTAGGAATCGCTTGCATGATTTTATCCTCTTTCTCAGTGTATTCAATTTATTTTCAGGCCGTCTGAAACATCAGCCCTGCCAGCGCGGCGCATCGGTTTGAAAAATACCGAACAAGTCCAAAGCATGAGAGACACTGTGTGTAATCATATCTTCGATGGATTCTGGCTTCTGATACAGAGCCGGAACGGGAGGAAACACAATGCCGCCCATCTCTGTTACACGGCGCATATTGTCGATGTGTGCCAAGTTTAACGGCGCTTCACGCACCATCAACACCAGCCTGCGCCGCTCTTTCAATGTTACATCCGCCGCACGGCTGAGCAAATTATCGGCAAACCCGTGAGCAACCGAAGCCAAGGTTTTCATTGAACACGGCGCAATCAACATTCCATCCGTCAAAAACGATCCGCTGGCAATACTTGCCCCGACATTACGGACGGAATGCACGACATCCGCCAAAGCATAAACGTCTTCTTTAGTGTAATCCGTTTCCAAAGCACGGGTCATCTCCGCCCCTTGCGAAACCACCAAATGCGTTTCTACCTGATGCTCACGCAAAAGCTGCAAAGCCTTCACGCCATACTGAAAACCGCTGGCACCGCTGATGCCGACAACCAAACGCTTCATTGTATTTCCCTGTCTTGGCCTAAAGATAAATGAAAGGCAGATTCTCAAGACGAAAAAATAACCGCTAAAAAGCGGTTAGATTTCCTAATGTGGTGCCGACAGCGAGATTTGAACTCGCACAGCCTATGGCCACTACCCCCTCAAGATAGCGTGTCTACCAATTCCACCATGTCGGCATAAATTAAATTGTCTTACTGCTGCTGAGGATTCGGAGCAACAGGAGTTGTATTGTTTTGTGCAGGCGTTGCAGGCTTAGGAGCTTGCTGGGTCTGCTTCACATCGCTGAAGTCTAAACCATGCTTACTGGAGTGAGTGTGAATATACACCATCGCCATGCAAGTCGCAAAGAAAAATGTTGCAGCAACGGCAGTCGAGCGGCTGAGGAAGTTGGCATTACCGGCAGAACCGAATACGCCTTGCGCGCTACCGCTGCCGGAACCGAATGTTGCGCCGGCATCCGCGCCTTTACCGTGTTGCAGCAATACTAACACGATTACGAATAGAGCGGAAATAATATTAATAATCCAGATAAGGGTTTTAAAGGCTTCCATATGTTTTCTACGAGGCTTGTGCTGCGTTGATGATGGCGGTAAAGGAGTCATATGATAATGACGCGCCACCAACCAATGCGCCGTCTACATGAGGTACTGCGAAGATGTCGGCCGCGTTATCCGCTTTCACACTTCCGCCGTAAAGAACGCGGATTTTAACATCGCTTCCGCACAAAGACAAGATTTCTTTGTAGATAAATGCGTGCATGTCGGCGATTTGTTCGACGGTGGCGACTTTGCCTGTACCGATCGCCCAAACCGGCTCGTAGGCAACGGCGATGTTTTTGGTGTTCAAACCTTGCAGGATGGAAAGCTGGTGGGCAATGACTTCGTGTTCTTTACCGGCTTCGCGTTCTTCCAAACTTTCGCCGACGCACAACAATGGAATCAGGCCGACGTTGAGGACGTTTTCCATTTTGCGGCGTTGGATTTCGTTTTTCTCGCCAAAATAAAGGCTGCGCTCGGAGTGGCCGATGAGGACGATATCTGTACCGATGTCGGCAAGCATTTCAGCGGACACTTCGCCAGTGTACGCGCCATTATTTGGGAAACGGCTCACGTCTTGCGCACAGGTCAAGATGCGGTTGTTCAAAACAATCTGCATGGCGTTGTGCAGTTGCAACAGATAAACGGTCGGAGCAGCCAGGCCGATTAACACGCGTTCTGCGGTTGGCATGACACGGAAGCGGTGCATAAGTGCATTGTTGTTTTGGAGTCGGCCGTTCATTTTCCAGTTGCCGATAACCCATTTTTGGTCCCACATTCCGATTTGGTGATACATCTTTATTGCTCCGTGTGTTGGTTGTTGCTTGCTGTAGCGTCGTGTAATGTGAAAGTTTAGTGGATATATGTGCGCTTGGCAATTATTAACGGGCCTCCGGGGCCGTCTGAAAGATGGCACACTCTCCGACAAGGATTTATAATGTATGCTTCGATAAAATTAAGAATTGAACGGAGCACAAATATGGACTTTGAAAAAGCGCGTTTCAATATGGTTGAACAGCAGATTCGTCCGTGGGATGTCTTGGACTTCGACATTTTGGATGCTTTAGAGGAGATCGAGCGCGAACATTTTGTCGGCGAGGCTTTTCAAGGTTTGGCCTATGCAGATATGGAGCTGCCGCTGACCAACGGCCATAAGATGTTGGAACCCAAAGTCGTTGCCCGCCTGGCTCAAGGCTTGAAACTGAAAAAAGACGAAACTGTCTTAGAAATCGGTACAGGCTCAGGCTATGCAACCGCCCTGCTGTCCAAACTGGCCGGCAAAGTCGTGACCGACGACATCGACGCCGAGCAGCAGCAACGCGCCAAAAAAGTTTTGGACGAATTGGGCTTTACCAACGTCGATTATGTGCAAAACAACGGCCTGACCGAAGCATCGCAAGGCGCTCCTTTTGATGCGATTTATGTGGGCGGCGCAGTAGACAGCGTACCTGAAATCTTAAAAGAGCAATTGAAAGATGGCGGCCGCATGGTGGTCATTGTCGGTCGCAAACCGGTACAACGCGTGCTTTTGCTGACGCGTAACGGCAATGAGTTTTCCGAAAAAGTATTATTTGACACCGTCGTGGCACACTTGGAAGACAAATCGGCCAATCCGTTTGGCGATTTCGATTTTTAAACAACAGGCCGTCTGAAAATTCAGACGGCCTCATGCTTTTACCCAACCCTATGACCGACATCATCCAACTCTCGCCCACCGAATTGAAACAATGGCAGGACGAAGGCCGCGCATTTCATCTGCTCGACGTCCGCACCGATGAAGAACGCGCCATCTGCACCATGCCCGCCGCCATTCATATCCCGATGAACCTCATCCCCCTGCGCCAAAACGAGCTGCCCGACGATGATTTACCCATTGTTGTCTATTGCCACCACGGCATCCGCAGCCTGCACACGGCAATGTATTTGGAAGACGCCGGATTTGAAAACCTCTACAACCTGCAAGGCGGTATTGATGCTTGGGCAATGCAGGTAGACAGCAAAATGATGCGATATTGAATCGGTTTTATCAATAAAAGGCCGTCTGAAACTGGATTTCAGACGGCCTTTTTCAAACCTTTCTGCTTACACTTGTAAGCTAGCGACAAACTGCTGTACGGCCGGCACAGCCAAAATCAACAGCAATACCAATACGGCTTTTTCCATACGGTTGAACTGACAATTTCCGTAGTGTTTCTTTTGCGAATAGAAAAACAGTAATACGCCGGGCAAATAGAGCAAGACTGAAAGCAGCAAATATTCCGTGCCTGCCGCATAGACAATCCAAGCCGCATAAAGCGTTGCTGCCGCGCCGATAAGACGGTATTTCGCCGCGGCCTTTTGTGTCAGCGATAATTTGAGCAGATATGCACCAATTAACAAATATGGTATCAAAATCATGGAAGTCGATACCATCAGCAAGGCAGAATAATCCTCGCCTTTTAACCACACCAGCAATAGGCAAAACTGCACGGTCAAGGTGGTAAACATCAATGAACCCTGCGGCACTTCGTTTTTATTCAACGGGATAAACGATTTTGGAAATGCGCCGTTTCTCGCACCCATGTGCGGAATCTCGGTCGCATACAGCGTCCAGCTTAAATAAGACGACAGCACAGACACAATCAGGCAGGAAGAAATCAACACTTTACCCCAAGAGCCGACCATGTGCGCCAACACGCCCGCCATAGACGGATTAGCCATTGCTGCAATATCCGCACGAGGCAAAATGCCTTGAGCCAAGACGGTAATTGCCACATACATGGCCAGCGTCAAGCTGACGCCGATAATGGTTGCTCGACCGACATCAGCACGACTTCGCGCATGCTTGGACAAAACCGCCGCACCCTCAATACCGGTAAACACCCACAGCGTAATCAGCATTGTGTTTTTCACCTGCGTCATCAGGCTGACATCAGGATTTTCAGGCGTAGCAAGGCTCGCCCCTGTCCAATCGGACATAAACACTTCGGTTTGAAAGAAATAGGCTGCCATACCAATAAATAAAATCAGCGGAAATACTTTGACTGCCATCGCAATCAGGTTCACTCCTGCCGCTTCTTTAATACCGCGCACCACCAACCAGTAAATCAGCCACACAATTACTGATTCTCCAACAAAAGCAGCAAATGTGTTGCCTTTGCCGAAAATCACGTTGTCCGGCGTATCGACAAATCCGCCTACTGCTTCAAACGCAACCACCAAATAGCCGACAATACCGACCGTGGTGCAAAGCCAATAGCCCCACGCCGAGAAAAAACCCATCAAATCGCCGAAGCCGTCGCGGGCGTACGTATAAATACCGCCATCCAATTCGGGCTTAAGTTTGGACAAGGCCGAAAATGACAGGCCGAGGAAGATAATGCCCACACCGGTAATCAGCCAACCCAACAGCAAAGCCTGCGAACCTGCAACGGCAGCCATATTCTGCGGCAGGCTGAAAATACCCGAACCAATCATGGAACTGATAACCAAGGCCGTCAGCGCGGCCAAGCCGATTTGAGATTTTTGCGACATGTTTATTCCTGATTTTTATCATTATGTGTTTGTGAAGCGACGGCATTACCGGCTTTTTTAGCCTGTTCTAACCGTATCAAAATATTATGCAGCTGCTTTCAGACGGCCTTAAATCCTTGCGCCAACGCACGGATATGTTCAGGTGCGATACCGCAGCACCCGCCGATGATTTCAGCACCCAAATCCGCCCATTGTCTCGCCCATGCCAAATAATTTTTCGGCGTGGCATCGGAGCGAATCGGATCCAAACCGTCGTTGGCCTCGTTCATCTGACCTTGTACCGGTTCAAATGCATTGGCGTACACACCCAGTTTCAGACGGCCTTGGGCTTCATGTGCCACTTTCAAAGCTTCTGCCATTACTTCAGGCTGACTGCAATTGAACAACATTGCCGCCGCACCTATTTCTACCGCGAAATCCGCCGCCTCGTGCACGGTTTCTCCCGAACGCAACACCGGTACATCATGCGGCATCGTATCTTCCAAAGTAAACGATACCCAAAACGGCTTACCGTCATCAGGCAGACTGCTGCGCCAGAAACGCGCTTCTTCCAAGCTGGATACGGTTTCTGCCAACCAAATATCAGCAAACGGCATCAAACCCGATATTAAAGGGCGCGCCAAAGCAGGTGCGACTTGTTTGTCAAACAAGTCAGGGCGGTAAGAACCGAATAACGGCGGCAGGCTTGCGGCTACTTTTGCAGTAGTCCCGCTTTGTTCCACCGCTTCACGCGCTAAACGGCCGGAAAGCCTTGCCCATTCGGCAGCTTGAGCATCAAAGCGCTCCTGCCCGATATGAAACGGAACAAGCGCATAACTGTTGGTCGTAATCACCTGTGCGCCTGCGCGAAGAAAGTCCAAATGCGTTTCGCGTACAATCTCCGGTGTTTCCATCAAAGCCAAAGCAGACCATTCCGGCTGACGAAACGGTGCGCCACGCCGATGCAGTTCACGCCCCATTCCGCCGTCTAAAATCGTTACCGTCATGATCGACCTCCAATGATGAATTTTTAAAATCGCCATTCTACGCTTTTTTAACTCCTTACCTTTAATCTATGAAAAACTAAACTTATGCAGTTTCGTTATATAAAAGGCCGTCTGAAGCAGGATTTCAGACGGCCTTTACGATTATTTCACAAACCGTGCATCTGCCATAAACGGCCGTGTAGCGGCTGGTTTAGCGGAATAGAAGCGGGAGAACGTGCTGTCGATTTTGGTCTGTATCGGCTTACCGTCCAATGTTGCCGATGCTTCCAATTTCACACCACCGCCACTGGTTTCGCCTAATTTCATATTTGGCAACGTCAGTTTGGCAATATTGAGTTTCACATTTCCCACTTTGGTATCGGGGGACATCAGCTGCTTACCGACCGGACGGATTTTTTCACCCTCATCATGAGGCGCGGCACCACCGTTGTCGTCAACCACGCCGATATTAATCAATCTGGCAGACGCCAAATCCATCTTGCCGTTTTTGACCGGAATACCGACAAACAGTTTTACGCCGCGATGAATGAACGTATTGTCCCGCCACTGAGTTTGGCCCTCTTTCGGCGGTTTGGTTTCTGCCGCCACCGAATAAGTGCGGCCCATAATCATCAATTTATAACCTGGAATTTTTTTCGAACCGAATCCATCAGTGATATCTTCGACCAGTTGCGGCGCAGTCAGGGTTTCGTTTGCCAAAATACGGGCTGAAGTTTCTGCCAAATGGGCAGGCTTACCGTCTATAGTCAATGCCTGTTCATGGCCAAAATCAGATGCAAATGCAGGCACGGCGGCTAGCGCGGCGGCCAATGCCAGAATACGGATGGTTTTCATTGCAGACTCCTGATAAAAATGTAATTGGGTTGATTACCCGATAAAATCCGGGCGATATTGATAGGAATCAGTATTTTTATACAAATGATACAGATTATCAAGAGTATTTAGTTTTCAAAATAAAAAAAGGCCGTCTGAAATCCAGTTTCAGACGGCCTTTTCAATCTACTTAAACCTTCTATCAGCCTGTAAAGCGTTTGAATACCAATGTGCCGTTGGTACCGCCAAAGCCGAAGGAATTGGAGATGGCAACGTCGATTTTCGCATCGCGTGCTTCGTTGGCGCAGTAGTCCAAATCGCAACCGGCTTCAACGTCTTGTTCAAAGATGTTGATGGTCGGTGGAGATTTCTGCTCGTGTACCGCCAACACGCTATACAACGCTTCCACGCCGCCGGCCGCGCCGAGCAAGTGGCCGGTCATGGATTTGGTGGAGTTAACGATGACTTTGCGCGCATGATCGCCCAAAGCGCGTTTAATGGCTTTGGTTTCGTTGGCATCGCCCAAAGGAGTCGATGTACCGTGTGCGTTGACGTAATCAACGTCTTCAGGATTCAGGCCGGCATCTTTCAGGGCGCGGGTAACGGCCAATGCAGGGCCTTCTTCGTTAGGCGCGGTAATGTGGTAAGCATCGGAGCTCATACCGAAGCCGACGATTTCGGCGTAAATTTTCGCACCGCGTTTTTTCGCGTGTTCCAATTCTTCCAACACCAGCACGCCAGCGCCTTCGCCAATAACGAAACCGTCACGGCCTTTGTCCCACGGACGGGAAGCGGTAGCAGGGTCGTCGTTGCGGGTGGAAAGTGCCTTCATGGCGGCAAAACCGCCGACGCCCAAAGTGCTGATCGCGCCTTCTGCGCCACCGGCAATCATAACGTCTGCGTCGCCGTATTTAATCAATCGTGCAGAGTCGCCGATGGAGTGTGCGCCGGTTGTACAGGCAGAAACCATGCCGTAACTCGGGCCGCGGTAGCCTTTGAGAATGGTGACATGGCCGGAAATCAGGTTAATCAGCGAGCCTGGGATAAAGAAAGGATTGATTTTGCGCGCGCCGCCTTCGATGACGGCTTTACCGGTCGCTTCAATGCTCGGTAGGCCGCCGATACCGGAGCCGATATTGACACCGACGCGGTCTTTGTCGAGGGTTTCCAAATCGTCCAAGCCTGAATCATTAATGGCCTGCAGGGCGGCGGCAATACCGTAGTGGATGAACACGTCCATACGGCGCGCTTCTTTCGCGCTGATGTATTGGCCGATGTCGAAATCGCGCACTTCGCCGGCGATTTGGCTGTTGATGTCGGATGCGTCAAAGCGGGTAATCCGTCCGATGCCGCTTTTGCCTGCGAGCAGATTGCTCCATGCGGTGGCGACGTCGTTGCCGACCGGTGATACTTGGCCAAGACCTGTGATGACTACTCTTCTCTGACTCATGATAATCTCGCTGTTGGTTGTCGGGATTTTCGCGGCAGCCTTGCTCTTTTTCTTCGTGAAAACGGGCAAAACTCATGCCGTCTGAAATTTCAGGGGTTTAATAATAAGGTAAAAGCCTCTATTGCGATGGCGCAGCAGAGGCTGGATGTTTGGTGCGACCGATTAGCCTTGGTGGGCGTTGATGTAGTCGATAGCCAATTGTACGGTAGTGATTTTTTCAGCGTCTTCGTCAGGGATTTCGCAGCCGAAAGCTTCTTCCAAAGCCATCACCAGTTCTACGGTGTCCAGAGAGTCAGCACCCAAATCGTCTTGGAAAGAAGATTCGTTTTTCACTTCGGCTTCGTTTACGCCCAGTTGTTCAGCAACAATTTTTTTAACTTGTTGTTCGATGTTTGACATGTCAGTCGTTCCTTTTCGCCTTGCGGCAGGTTGTTTAAGGGAAATAATTCGTCGGTATTGTACCGAATTTGGATAGAGTTTTCCATCTAATCCTGCATTTTAGCACAGATTATTCTGGAAAAACCTGTTGTTGCGCATATTAGCATATGCTGATTTTAACCTACAAGCAGGAATTTGTTTTTGTTACGTATCAACATTAACATTATTAAAAACAAGGGGCTGTACTAGATTAGCAGATATGTTACCCTCGAAATATGAAGATAACTCACTGCAAATTAAAGAAAAAAAGTACAGAAAGAACTGCTTCGTTTTTTTGTACTCGAAGTTACCGCCCGTTCTGCCGCCGATATTTTGGGTATCCATCCCAATTCGGCAGCACTGTTCTACCGTAAAATCCGCATGGTTATCAACTATCATTTGGCCTTGGCTGCCGATGAGGTTTTTGAGGGCTCTGTCGAACTGGACGAAAGCTATTTCGGCGGACGGCGTAAAGGCAGACGTGGTCGCGGTGCGGCAGGAAAAGTGGTTGTCTTCGGCATTCTGAAACGCAACGGACGGGTCTATACCGTTGTGGTGGATAATGCCAAGTCTGAAACGTTACTCCCTGTCATCAAAAAGAAAATCATGCCGGACAGTATTGTTTATACCGATAGTCTGAGTAGCTACGACAAGTTGGACGTGAGCGGTTTCATCCATTACCGCATCAACCATTCCAAGGAATTTGCCGACCGTCAGAACCACATTAACGGCATTGAGAATTTTTGGAATCAGGCAAAACGTGTCTTGCGAAAATACAACGGAATCGATCGCAAATCTTTCCCGTTGTTCTTGAAAGAATGCGAATTTCGATTTAACTTCGGCACACCGTCCCGGCAGCTAAAAATCCTGCAAAAATGGTGTGAAATTTAGGGCTAATCTACTAGTACAGCCCCTTAAAAAATTTTGATGGCGGTTGCTGCTGAAAAAGTAGAAATTGGATTTGAGAGAAGGTTTTTGCATATGCTGGTTTCGTGAAGGCCTACGCAGGATCAGCGTTGTCAGCGTTTTCATGTGTATGCTAACCTTCTGCAAGGTATCTGCTTAATCATATTTGAAATCAGTATTAAAGCATAATTATCAGTATCCGAAATTCCAGTTAATTAAATATTCAGAGACAATCGTTAAGATTGATTTAAGGATGAAAATGCAAGACCAAGAAAACATTAAAAACCAAGAAGAACAAGAAAATCAGCCAAAAGAAGACAATGGTGCCATGACCAAGTTGCAAGATGTGTTCAATCTTGCGCATGACCAGGCCCATCCCGATAAAATTGATGCCGTCATCCGCGCCAATACTCGGGTGTCCGGAACCAATATGTGGGTATTGATGTTTGCCATTGCCGTGGCGAGTATCGGTCTAAATGTAAACAGCACGGCGGTAGTGATCGGCGCGATGTTGATTTCGCCGTTGATGGGGCCGATTGTAGGTATGGGTTACGGTTTGGCGGTAGGGGATACTGCGCTGATCCGTCAAGCCGTGCGCAATATTATTATATTCGTCGTCATCAGCTTGATTACCGCTACGTTGTATTTCCTGTTAACCCCGCTTAAAGAGGCGCAAAGCGAGCTTTTGGCGCGTACTCAGCCGACCCTTTGGGATGTGTTGATTGCCTTCTTCGGCGGTAGTGCGGGTATTGTGGCGCTGACTCGAAAAGAAGGAGGCAATGCCATACCGGGTGTGGCGATTGCTACCGCATTGATGCCGCCCCTGTGTACTGCGGGCTACGGACTGGCACATGGCAACTGGCACTACTTTCTCGGTGCTTCATATCTTTTTGCCATCAACTGCGTGTTCATCGCTTTTTCGACCTTGTTGTTTTCCAAGCTGCTCAAGCTGCCGCGCAGGGGGTTGGTAACGGAATCCAAACGCCGGTTGCAAAGCATCATTATTACTGCCGTCGTGTTGGCTGTGATGATTCCGAGCGGCTATATGGCATCAGGACTGGTGCGTCAGGAGATCTTCAACACCAGAGCCAATGCTGCCATTGCCACTGCGAAGCAACAGGAAGGTTTTTTCGTGCTGCGTAAGATGTTGAACCATAGAGAAAATAAAGTCAGTCTGGTTGTCAATGGAACGGGCAATGCCGAGAAAATTTCCGCCTTGCTCGTGAAAAGCCTTGAAGCGTCAGGTGTGAAAGAGCCGAAGGTCAACGTGGTCTATGCGGGAGGGGACAATGCCAAAATCGAAGAATTGCTGGCAAGCCAAAACAACCCGGTTCAGCAGCAAAATGAGCTGAAAGAGCAACAGGCCTATATCGATACCGTACTGGCAGGCAAAGCCTCCGATATCGACGATGCAGCGGTACTTAAGGAATTAAAAGCCCAATATCCGGAAGCGGAAAAAATCGTTGTCGGACGCGGCTTGGCTTGGGATAAAGCGCAAACAACGCCTGTTTCCGAACAGTCTGAAAGCCAAAAAAACGCAGAACCGAAGACAGATACATATGACGATATCGTCGTTGTCTCTCTCGAATTGGAGCAGCCACTACCTGCCAAAGATTACGAGCGGATACAGGCGTGGTTACGCCAGCGTTATGAGGGTAAGGTAGTGAGCATATTGCAAACGCACAAGTCTCAGACAGATAAACCGTCTCAGACAGATAAACCGTCTAACGAATAATCGCCTTCAGGCTTTATCCATTTCCGAGAAATCATTGATTGTTCCTAGTACACCAAATCCGCCTCAAACACGCCTCTCAAGGCGTTGGAGAGGCGGATTTTTTCTGCGCGTTCGAGCATATCGCGGGTGATGTGTGTTTCGATGATGGTGTCCGCGCCCAAGTAGGTTTGCAGCTGCTGCAACACGGCTTGGCGCATGATGCCGTTGAGGATATCCAAATCCAGAGACGGGGTGAGACGGGTGTTTTTGTGCATGTTCATGTTTCAGTATTCTCCTAGAAATACTGTAAACAACGCTACTAGTTTCTACAGCATCGAGTTGATAACGTTCGCCCACACCGGCAAGGTTTTCTGCGCCAAGGACAAGTTTGAGTTTCTCAAAGTCGATTTGGTCTTCGCAAAAGACTTCGGGAAAGATTTGTTTAAGTTTTAATATATTGTTTTGTTTGAAATTATTTTCTAAATCGTGTATAATTTTTCGGTTCGGTTGCCATAATTGCGTCTTCCATCAATGATCACTTACAAAGTGTCCATTTTATCGGGATATGTTGAAAGTTAAAAGAAAAGAAGGCCGTCTGAAAAACTTTAATATTCGTTTTTCAGACGGCCTTCTTTTCACTTGCCGAAACAAGAGTATTTTGTTTCTCAACTTTACAAAACAGTCAATCCTGCTGCTTGCTTCTACCCTAAAAACTCTTTCAAAAACAGCAAGACACAGGCAAGTTCGTCGGCGGATTCGCGTTGGGTGCCGTTGCCGGTATGGCCGCCGCCGTCAGGCGAGTAGAGCCAAGATTGCGGCGAGGTTTCGCGCAGTTTGGCGTAGAACTTGAGCGCGTGGGCGGGATGGACGCGGTCGTCGCTGAGGCTGGTAGTGATGAGTGCGGGCGGATAATCGATGCTGTCTGAAAGATTGTGATACGGAGACAATTCGCCCAGCCAGCGTTTGCAGACTTCATATTTCTGCGGATTGCCGTATTCGTCCGTCCAGCTTGAACCGGCGGACAGCAGCGGATAACGGATCATGTCGGTCAGCGGCACTTCGCACACCAGCGCGCCGATACTTTGCGGCTCGCGCACGAAGGCGGCAGCGGTAATCAGGCCGCCGTTGCTGCCGCCCTGCAAACCGATGTGTTTGGGCGAACTCATGCCGCGTTCGGACAAATCGCGCACGACTGCCAATAAATCATCAACGCTTTTGTGTTTGCTGATTCCCTGCGCCGCCTGATGCCAGCGCGGGCCAAATTCGCCGCCGCCGCGGATGTTCGCCAACACAAAGGCATTGCCCTCTTCCAGCCAATATTTGCCAACGCTGCCGAGATAATGCGGCAATTCGGGAATGCCAAAACCGCCGTAGGCATAAACCAAAGTCGGCGTGTCGGGCGTGGCGTTTTTACCGACGTGGAAATAAGGAATGCGCTCGCCGTCGGCCGAAGTCGTCCAAAACTGCTGCACGTTGATGCCGTCTGAATCGAACTGCTGCGGCTGACGGCGCATGACGGTCAGTTCCATCACGTTCAAATCCAGCGCAAACAGCGTCAGCGGCGTGGTGAAATCGCTGGCGGCAAGGTAAACCACGTCTCCGCCCCACGGTTGGTCGGTCATTTCCAATGCACCCGAAGGCAGGCGCGGCAGTTCGACTTCCTGCCATTTGCCGTCGCTAAAGCGCCATGCTTTCAGACGGCCTTGTACGTTTTCCAGCAGGCTCACCACGACAAAACGCTTGGTCGTTTCCACGCTTTCCAATGCCTGCGTTTCATCGGGCGCAAACAAAAGCTGCGTCGCCCCGAGTTCGCCCCGATTCAGCTTCACCGCTACCAATGCGCCGCTCGGATAGCTTTGGTTCGCGCGGTTCCAGTCTTTGCGCAGCGTCAGCAAAAGATGACCCGCCAAATAGCCGACTACGTCGCAATCGTTGGGCAGGTTTAACGGTTTCGCCTCACCTTCGGCCGACACCTGCAAATAAGTTTTGGTGTAAAAACCGTCCGACGCTTCAATCAAATCAATCGGCGAACCCTGCGGATCGAGGTAACGCCACGCGTTTACCATCATGCCGTCTTTGGCAATTTGATACACCGGCAGGCTTTCCTCGAAACTCTTGCCGCGTTCCACTAGCCATACTTCGCGCGGATAGCCCGATTCGGTCAACTGGCGTTCATCCCAAGCCGGACACACCCACACGCTGTTTTCATCGCGCCACGACACATGGTTTTTGCCTGCCGGAAAGTGAAAACCACCTTCTACCAACTCCCCTGCTTCCAAATCCACTTCCAGCGTGTACGCCGTATCGCCGCCCGATTTGCTCAGTGTTAACAACGCGCGGTTGGGCTTTTCCACCAAGTGCGACACGCCGCCCAAATATACATCGTCGCCGAGCAATTCATCGAAATCCGCCACTGAAAACAGGATTTTCCACTCGGGATAGCCGGAACGGTACGTCGCCGCGGTACATACGCGGTACACGCCCTTCGGATATTCTGCGTCCTGATGGAAATGGTACATCCGCGCGCGGTGTTCCTGACAAAACGGAATCTGCCGCGTGTCCTGCAACTGCGCCAAAATGCCGTCGGACAATGCGCGCGCTTTGTCGTTTTCTAAAAAACGCGCACGCGTTTCGGCATGGGCCGCGGCGGCAAAATCTTGCGTTTCGGGAGATTCGAGGTTTTCAAAATGGAGATAGGAATCGGGGTAAGATTTCATAGGAAAAGGCCGTCTGAAAGATTGGGAAACGGAATTATAACGGCAAAATCAAAAAAGGCCGTCTGAAACCTGCGTTTCAGACGGCCTGAGACATTATTCAACTCAACGTCCGTATATTTTCCACAAACCTTCCTGCAAACCAAACGCAGGCTCGCCGTCTTGCGGCTGGGTGCGGACATAACTGCCGTCAGGCTGCATCAGCCAAGCCTGGGTATTGTCTTCCAAGGCCATTTCCAAACCTTCGCGGATCACGCGTTCTTTGAGTTCGGGCGTGGTAATCGGCGTGGCGACTTCAATGCGGCGAAAGAAGTTGCGACCCATCCAGTCGGCGCTGGAGATAAAGGTATCGTCTGCGCCGTTGTTATGGAAGCAATACACGCGCGAGTGTTCGAGTTGGCGGCCGATAATGGAGCGGACGCGGATGTTTTCGGACAAGCCTTTTACCCCCGGGCGCAAAGTACACATACCGCGCACAATCAGGTCGATTTGCACGCCTGCCGCGCTGGCCTGATACAGCGCATCAATTACGCTCGGCTCGATGAGGGAGTTCATCTTGGCGGTAATCCGTGCCGGTTTGCCTGCTTTGGCGTGTTCGGTTTCCTGCTTGATGCGGTCGATGACCATTTTGTGTAGGGTAAACGGGCTTTGATAGAGCTTGTTCAGACGGCCCGGCTTGCCCAAGCCTGTGATTTCCATAAACAACGTGTTCACATCAGCAGTAATTTGTTCGTCAGCGGTGATGATGCCGAAGTCGGTGTAAATGCGCGATGTGCCTTGGTGGTAGTTGCCGGTACCGAGGTGGGCATAACGCTTGAGCACGCCGTCTTCACGGCGGATAACCAAAGCCATTTTGGCGTGGACTTTGTAGCCGAATACGCCGTACACGACGTGCGCACCCGCCTCTTCGAGCTGTTTCGCCCAGTTGACGTTGTTGGCTTCGTCAAAACGCGCCATCAGTTCAACCACGACGGTAACTTGCTTGCCCGCCAGTGCAGCCTTCATCAATGCGCGCACAAGCTCGGAATTGCTGCCGGTACGATAAATGGTCATTTTGACGGCCAACACATCCGGATCGGCAGCAGCCTCGCGTATCATTTGGACAACCGGATCGAAAGACTGATACGGGTGGTGCAGCAAAATCGGCGACTGTTTGACCAGTTTGAACACTGAGCCGTTTTTGCGTAAGGCTTTCAGACGGCCTGCGTTGCGCGGCGGAAACTTCAAATCCGGCCTGTCCACCAAATCCGGGACGGCATTGAGGCGCACCAAATTAACCGGACCTTTGACCTGATACAGCTCGGCAGAAGTCAGCTTGAACTGGGCAAGCAGGAAGTCGTGAATATGCGCCGGACAAGTGTCCGCCACTTCCAAGCGCACGCCGTCGCCGTATTCGCGGTCGTGCAACTCGTTTTGAATCGCGGCACGCAGGTTTTTCAAATCTTCTTCATCAACCGTCAAATCGCTGTCACGCGTGAGGCGGAACTGATGGCAGTCTTTCACCTTCATGCCGGGAAAGAGTTTGCCGACATGGGCGTGCAAAATCGAAGACAAGAACACAAAGCCTGCATCGCCGCCGCAAATTTCAGACGGCATGGGGACGACGCGCGGCAAAATGCGCGGAGCCTGCACAATCGCCATACCAGACGGCCGGCCGAACGCATCCGTGCCTTCGAGTTCGACGGCGAAGTTGAGCGATTTATTTAACGGGCGAGGAAACGGGTGTGACGGATCAAGGCCGATGGGCGTGAGAATGGGCAACAGCTCATTGTCGAAATAGTTTTCGATCCATTTTTTCTGCGCGGCCATCCATTTGTGGCGGCGATAGAAATGAATGCCGGCGCGGCCGAGTGCAGGCTGCAATACTTTGTTAAACAGATCGTACTGCTCGCGAATCAAGGCCTGCGCCTCTTTCGCCACCGCTTCGATGGTTTCGGCCGCGGTTTTTCCGTTGTCGAGCAGCTGATGCGGGCGCAATTTGTTTTCGCGTTTCAACCACGCCATGCGCACTTCAAAAAATTCGTCCAAATTGGAAGACACGATACACAGGAAACGCAAACGTTCCAACAAGGGAACTTTCGTATCCTGCGCCTGAGCCAATACACGACGGTTAAACGCCAACAGGCTGAGTTCTCGGCAGAGAATGCGGTTTTGCTCGGGCATGGTTCACTCCTGAAACATCGGTCATTAAGACTATCAAGTATAACGTTTTGCCGCCGTTCCGTCAGGTTTCAGACGGCCTTGGCAGACAACCTTATCCCTATTTGAGGCAAGACAAAGGGTTATCCGTTTTTTTCTATGCCGAAACAGCGGTTTTTGCTATAATGCGCAGTTTAATGCAACCGCAATACCACTGCTAAAGGATAAGAAAATGGGCTTTTTGCAAGGCAAAAAAATTCTGATTACCGGCATGATCTCCGAGCGTTCCATCGCTTACGGCATCGCCAAAGCCTGCCGCGAACAAGGCGCGGAATTGGCATTCACTTATGTTGTCGACAAACTGGAAGAGCGCGTCCGTAAAATGGCGGCCGAACTCGGCTCCGAACTCGTGTTCCGCTGCGACGTTGCCAGCGACGACGAAATCAACCAAGTTTTCGTTGACTTGGGCAAACACTGGGACGGCCTCGACGGTTTGGTGCACGCCATCGCGTTTGCCCCGAAAGAAGCTTTGAGCGGCGACTTCCTCGACAGCATCAGCCGCGAAGCGTTCAACACTGCTCACGAAATCTCCGCATACAGCCTGCCTGCGCTGGCAAAAGCCGCCCGTCCGATGATGCAGGGCCGCAACGCCGCAATCGTTGCCCTGAGCTACTTAGGCGCCGTTCGTGCCATTCCTAACTACAACGTTATGGGCATGGCCAAAGCCAGCCTCGAAGCCGGCATCCGCTTCACTGCCGCCTGCCTGGGCAAAGAAGGCATCCGCTGCAACGGCATCTCCGCAGGCCCGATCAAAACCCTGGCTGCTTCCGGCATCGCCGATTTAAGCAAACTCTTAGGCCACGTCGCTTCCCACAACCCATTGGGCCGCAACGTGACCACCGAAGAAGTCGGCAACACCGCCGCCTTCCTCTTGTCCAACCTCGCTTCCGGCATTACCGGCGAGATTACCTACGTTGACGGCGGTTACAGCATCAATGCGCTGAACGACGAAGAGAACTAAACAGTTTTCACGCCAAACGCACTTTCATGCTGAAAGTGCGTTTTTTATGGCCGTTACATTATGGTTTGAATAACTGCATGACAAAAAAGGCCGTCTGAAAGTCAAATACGAATTCGAAACATTATCTTTACAGGCTTTCAATGATTATGTTTTCAGCATTATTATATTATCATTCTACCTCAATTTGAAATTCCGATAGAGCATTGATTCTAAAGATAACATTCATGTTATCTGATACTTAGCTACTGATAAAAAGTGGTGTAAAAAAGTAACAGAAAAAATTCAGACGGCCTGTTTTTCATACAGAAGGCATAGAAGCAGGGCATTTTTGGCATAAAATACAAAATTTAACATTATTGAATTTTTCTTAACTAATAAAGCGTTAAGATGCCTGCCGATTAATTGAATCACATCTGATTTTGACTCAAACACATACAGGAGATTAATTATGTCAATCGCTTCAGAATTTAAAGAATTTATTATGCGTGGCAACGTTGTCGACCTCGCAGTCGGTATGGTTGTCGGTACAGCATTCAGCGGCATCGTCAAATCATTGGTTGACGATGTAATCATGCCTCCTATCGGTCTACTAATCGGCGGCGTTGATTTCTCCAACCTGTTCATCACCCTGAAAAACGGCGCACAAGCCGCTCCTGCTGAAGGTTACGCCAACCTGGCAGCCGCTCAAGCAGCCGGTGCCGTTACCCTGAACATCGGTCTGTTCATCAACACTGTGATCAGCTTCCTGATCGTTGCCGCTGCCATCTTCTGCGTGGTTAAAGCCATCAACTCCTTGAAAAAAACCGACGCTCCTGCTGAAGAAGCACCGGCAGAGCCTAGCGAAGAAGTTCTGTTGTTGCGCGAAATCCGTGACTCTCTGAACAAAAAATAATCACAATACCTAAACATACACACACAAACCAAGGCCGTCTGAAACCATTTCAGACGGCCTTTTCTAACTCCATCGCTCTGACATAGTTGGCTGTTTAAGAAAAACTACAAGCAGCTATCCTTCATTTATTTATAGAAACCTTGCTTACGACCTCATTATTTTTACCCAATAGATAAAGGAAATTATCATTTACCTCTAATTTACCAAGGTAAACGCCATAATCCATTTCATGAGCAGGACAGGTTTTAATCAAATGACGAATACTCTTGTCTTTATTTTCAATATTCCAAAACAAGTCAACTTTATCGATCTGATGTTCCACTTGAATGGAAAAAGTGGTGGATTGAATCTTCTTCTTTTTCCATACCCAACTATTTTCATAATGGTTTCTCTCTATTTCATTCACTACATCCCCAAGTAAGCAGAATGGAATAGAAAGCTTATGAAATACACGGTTTGCCCCTTCGACTAAGGCAGCCAAGAGCATCTTTTTCTTATCAACAGGATCTAAAGCTTCATAGGTACAAAAATCAAATGGAACCTGAACAGTATAGACACCAAGTAAGTTTATGATACAAGGATTGCAGACCTTATCCATGCATTCTATGATGATTTTCCAACAATCCTTAGTTGGAACAGGCTTGAAGAGTCGCTCCAACATAGATGTCATACACTTCGATTCATATACAAACGCTTTTCTACGGCATTTCCAATTTTGATTGTAGTCCTCTATCCTGGCCTCCTCGTATCTTAATGAAGCTGAGTCCATCAACTCCTCGATCCTTTGGCGATTTTCCACATAAGGTCTATCTAATTCAAAATATCTTAACTTCATATTCATACTTCCATGATCTTATTTTTTATACAGGACCAACCCTATGTAAAGGCTAAGTCTTTCAAGGTAGCAATGATTCTGACCTTTAAATATCGATAACTCCAACTTCTTGATGCTTCATACTTCTCACTCTCCTCAAAAGAAATTTCCTTTTCTTAACTATTCCCTATAGTCGTAGCACTTCTCCTGTAAAAAAGCCCGATGCGTTCAACATCGGGCTTTTAACTGGAAAACCAATCTTAGTCTTTGCGTGTTTCCACCAAAATCATTTCGACTGCTGTGTCTTCCACTTCTACTTTAGGCACATCCGAACGGCGTGTTTTAGCAACCGGTTCAGGTTGTGGCTGCGCGGCAAAAGCGGCAACGGCTTGCGGATCGGTTTCAACGAAGATCAAATCGCCCAAGCTCTCAGGCACAACGATTGCGACAGGCGCTGCTTCAGCTACGGCTTCAGTTTGTGTGACAACAGTTTCGGCTGGTGCTTCAACCGATGCAACAGTAGCCGTTGCATTTGGAGACAATACCGCAGCAATGGCTTCTTTGACATTGCTGACTGCAGAAGCAAGCAGGGCTTGTTCGGCATCAGCGCCTTCAGTTTGCGCTACGGCAGGCTCGTCTTCGCTTTCAATCGCAAATACGAATGGCTCTGCGCTGGTCACTTCAGGCTCGGATACTACAATCACCAGCGGCTCGGCTTGATCGCTTTCAGAAGACAATGTCGCATTTGCAGCTTCAACCGTTTCGTTCAAACCCAAAACATGCGCCACAGCAAAGAGAACTTTGTCGGCGGTATCGGTAATGTTCAGGTATTGCTCGATTTTTGCTGAAGACGGAATATTGCGTTTTTTGCTGTTAGAACGGCGGTCGTTGCGGTTGTTGCGCTGACGGTTGTTGCGCTGACGGTTGTTGCAGTCGCGTCCTTGACGGCCGTTGTTTTTCACACCCTCTTCGCTGCGGGCGTTGTCGTCCGCTTCGACTTGCGCCTGTTCGCCATCGGCTTGAACGTTCACGTCCTCAACACGGTTTTCCGCAGGTTGATGACGGTTGCGCTCGTTGCGACTGTTGTTGCGGCGGCGTTTATTGCCGTTTTGTTCCGCTTGGTTTTCAGACGGCATCTCAGCCAGTGCAGCCACTTCCTGAACGTTTACGTCTTCAACCACTTCCTCAACACGATTGCGCTCGTTGTTGCGATCATCGCGGCGGTTGTTACGGTTGCGGTTGCGGCGGGTGTCTTTACGCTCGTCGTTGCGGCTTTCGTTTGATTTGTTTTCTTCAAACTTACTGTCGACAGCTTCGGCATTCACTTCGCGCACTTCGACTTTGCTGCCGTCGTTTTTGTTGTTGCGGCGTGGATTTTGACGGCGGCTGTTTGAACGGCGGTTACTGTTTTGGCTGCGGTTGTTTGTAGTGCGTTTTTCGGCAGGCTCTTGAGCAACTGCGACAGGTGCAGGCTCGCCGCCGAAAATGCGTTTCAACCAAGCTTTGAAGCTGTCCCACCAAGAGGCTTTTTTCTCAGGGGCGACAGTCGGTGCAGGCTGGGTATGGCGTACGCCTTTGACAGCTGGCTCAGGACGGGAAGCTTTGGCTTTTTCGCTGCCGAAAGGTTTGGCGGATTCGTCTTCTTCCGGCTCGGCAACGCGTTTGTAGCTCGGTTCGCCGTCTTCTTCTACGTCATCAATGCGGATGCGGTTGATTTCGTAGTGCGGATTTTCCAAGTGGATGTTTGGAATCAGGACGACGTTCACATCCAAGCGCTCTTCCATCGCAAACAGCTCGGCGCGTTTTTCGTTCAACAGGAAGGTGGCAACATCGACAGGCACTTGTGCGTGTACTTCGCCGGTGTTGTCTTTCATTGCTTCTTCTTGAATGATGCGCAAAACGTGCAGGGCGGTGGATTCGATGCCGCGGATGACGCCTGTACCGGCACAGCGCGGACACGCAACATGGCTGCTTTCTCCCAGAGCCGGTTTCAAACGTTGGCGGCTCAACTCCAAAAGGCCGAAACGCGAAAGTTTGCCCATTTGCACGCGTGCGCGGTCTTTTTTGAGCGCGTCGCGCAGGACGTTTTCAACATCGCGTTGGTGTTTCGGATTTTCCATATCGATGAAGTCGATGACGACCAAACCGCCCAAGTCGCGCAGGCGCATTTGACGGGCGACCTCTTCGGCGGCTTCCATATTGGTTTTGAACGCGGTGTCTTCAATATCCGAGCCGCGTGTGGCACGCGCAGAGTTGACGTCGATGGAAACCAGGGCTTCGGTATGGTCGATCACAATCGCGCCGCCGGAAGGCAGGCTGACGCTGCGTGAGAACGCACTTTCGATTTGGTGTTCGATTTGGAAACGGGAGAACAGCGGCGTGTGGTCTTGATAGAGTTTCAGACGGCCTACATTGCTCGGCATGACGTAGCTCATGAATTCGGCAACTTGGTCGTAAACTTCTTGATTGTCCACCAAAATCTCGCCGATATCGGGACGGAAATAGTCGCGAATCGCACGAATCAGCAGCGAGCTTTCCATAAAGAGCAGGTAAGGGTCATGGTGTGCTTTGCCTGCTTCTTCAATGGCTTGCCAGAGCTGTTTGAGGTAGTTCAAGTCCCATTCCAACTCTTCCGCGCTGCGGCCGATGCCGGCGGTGCGGGCGATGATGCTCATACCGTTCGGAATGTCGAGTTCGGCCATGGCGGCTTTCAACTCTTGGCGCTCTTCGCCTTCAATACGGCGGGATACGCCGCCGCCGCGCGGGTTGTTCGGCATCAATACCAAATAGCGGCCGGCCAGGCTGATGAAGGTGGTCAGTGCCGCGCCTTTGTTGCCGCGCTCATCTTTTTCGACTTGGACGATAACTTCCATGCCCTCTTTGAGCACGTCCTGAATACGCGCCCTGCCGCCTTCGTAGTCGCGGAAATATGAACGCGATACTTCCTTAAACGGCAAAAAGCCGTGGCGGTCGGTTCCGTAATCGACGAAACACGCTTCCAGCGACGGCTCGATGCGGGTAATGATACCTTTGTAGATATTGCCTTTACGCTGTTCTTTGCCCAGCGTTTCGATGTCCAAGTCCAAAAGGTTTTGGCCATCGACAATGGCAACGCGCAGCTCTTCGGCCTGCGTTGCGTTGAATAACATTCTTTTCATAGTCACCTCGTGAACAGCGGCCGTTTGATTTGTGAATATCTTTTTCAGACGGCCTGTCTGTCCGGTTGGCACTCTTCAAAGGCAAGATGGGAAAATCCCCGTGTAACCAGTATTTGATTTGAAATCCGCAAGGTTGCATGCTTGAACTCAAGCCATGTGCGGACGGATTCGGATAAAGAAGGAAATAAAGAACAATGCGGCGGAAAGGTTGATGGTTCCGCTGCCGTCCGAATGCTGATGCTTCGGACAAAATTAAGGCAGCCTACATCTTCTTATTATCGTAGCGCCGGTAATTTCGGACGGTGCTGCGCGGACTGCGTCTTACGCCCGGCCGGACGGCAGGTTCAATTCAAACTTAATTACGGGATTGCGTTTGCCGGCTTTGAACAAACACAAGGAAATGCTTTGCGGAGTGCGTTTTTAATATAAAATCTCGTTTTAACAATAAATCCGTTTCAGACGGCCTGCGACGGCAGGTTCGAGTCCCGAAACGGACGTTTGGGATTATAGAGAAAATGCACGCAATACGCAAAGATTCAGTCAGCCTGATTGCCGTTGCCGAACACGAGGAAGGCCAACGCCTTGATAACTATCTGATAAAAATCCTCAAAGGCGTCCCGAAAAGCCATATCCACCGCATTATCCGCGCCGGCGAAGTGCGGCTGAACAAAAAACGCTGCAAACCCGACAACCGCATTCAGGCAGGCGATACTATTCGCATTCCGCCGATACGCATCGCAGAAAAACAAAGGCCGGCTGAAAACCAGGCCGCGCCAGCACGCGAGTTTGACATCGTTTACGAAGACGATGCGCTTTTGGTCATCAACAAACCGTCCGGCGTTGCCGTCCACGGCGGCAGCGGCGTGAGCTTCGGCGTCATCGAACAAATCCGCCGCGCCCGTCCCGAAGCGCGTTATCTCGAACTCGTCCACCGCCTCGACAAAGACACCAGCGGCCTTTTGATGATAGCCAAAAAACGCAGCGCCTTGGTGAAACTGCACGAAGCCATCCGCAACGACCATCCGAAAAAAATCTATCTCGCGCTGGGTGTCGGCAGGCTGCCGAACGACCGCTTCCACGTCAAGCTTCCCCTGTTCAAATACACCGGCGCACAAGGTGAAAAAATGGTGCGCGTCAGCGAAGACGGCCAATCCGCCCACACCATCTTCCGCGTGTTAAACCGTTTTTCAGACGGCCTTTTGCACCAAGTCGGCCTGTCCGACCTGACCTTTGTCGAAGCCACCCTGAAAACCGGCCGCACCCACCAAATCCGCGTCCACCTACAATCGCAAGACTGCCCCATTGCCGGCGACGAACGCTACGGCGACTATCAGGCCAACAAACGCCTGCAGAAACTCGGTTTGAAAAGAATGTTCCTGCACGCTTCCGAGCTGCACCTCGCCCATCCGCTGACCGGCGAAAAACTAATCCTGAAAGCCCACCTGCCGCAAGAATTAGCGCAATTTGTTTTAATGCTGGAAAATCAGGAAAAGGCCGTCTGAAAGGAAACCCATGAAACCCAAACTCATTATTTTCGACTGGGACGGCACGCTTGCCGACACCACCAACCCCATCATCCACACCTTTCAACAAAGCTTTGCCGATTGTGGCCTGCCCGTTCCCGAAGCCGACCAAATCCGTCCGCTCATCGGATACAGCCTGTCCGGCATCATCCGCCGCCTTGCCCACAACGTCAGCGAACACGTTCAGGAAACCCTGATTGAGACCTATGCCGCGCACTACCTCAATCCCAACAACCGCAACATGACCCTGTTCACCGAAGCCCTGCCCTGCCTGCAACGCTTGAAACAACAAGGCTATTGGCTTGCAGTAGCGACCGGCAAAGGCCGGAGCGGCTTGGACAAAGCCATTGCACAAACCGACACCCAAGCCTTTTGGCTGGAAACCGCCTGCGCCAGCGAATATCCGTCCAAACCCGCGCCCGACATGGTACTCGCCCTCTGCGACCGACTGGGTGTTGAGCCGGAAGAGGCCGTCGTCGTCGGCGACACCACCCACGACCTAGAAATGGCTGCCAATGCCAAAATCCGCGCCATCGCTGTCACCACCGGCGCACACACTGCCCAACAACTTTCCGCCCTGCCCCATATCGCCATGCTCAAAAGCTTGGCCGAATTGCCCGATGTATTGGAAACCTTATAAAAGACTATGCAACATCTATATTAAAGGCCGTCTGAAACCTATTTTCAGACGGCCTTTAATTTGTTTTATCGATCCGAGCGCACCCTGACAAATGTTGCAAATTTCGGCGTTCCCTTTTGCGTAAAACCACGATAACGGTAAGTAATCAGCGCACCGATTTTCGGCGGATGGTCGCGGTCTTTATCCTTAAAACCGCTGCCGATACGAAACTCGCCATATTGGTTTTTGCATCCTACCGCACCCAAACGCCCGACATTTCGCCCTTTGCCCTCATAATGACGCGTCACTGTACATTCATCATCATATTCACTTTTCAGCTTCAACAGCTGCCCATTTCTACCGCTTGCATAACGGGCTTCAGGTTGACGCAGCATCACACCTTCCCCACCCAGCGCTTCGACTTGTTTCAAAAAATCCAAAGCATGCTGTTTGTCGCGCACCTTGACTTGCGGAATAACCGTAAACCGTGCCGACGGGTGTGATTTCAGCCATTTCGAAGCCGTTTCCAGCCGCTGATACAGATTGCCCTGCGCCTGCGGCACATCAAAAACATGCAAACGGATGCCGTCCCAATTTCCCGAGGCAGAACGCACCGTCGCGGAAATTTGCTCAAACCGCCCTCGTCCGCTGTACAACTCGCCATCCATCGGAAACGGCGGAAAACCTGCTGTAAAACCTTTGGGCGGTGTAAACGCATAGCCCTGACGACTGACCAGCTGCCTGCCGTCCCAATACGCGCGTACGCCATCCAACTTTTCACTCATGGCCCAACCGGCAATATCTTGATTTTTATATTCCTGCGCCAACAACAAATCTGCACCAAACGCCGCAGAGATGAAAGAAGCCGCAAAAATCGGTATCATGGTTCGCATTACATTATTCATATTCATAAGACACTTTTCCATACTTGCTTTTGTTATTATATATGCATAATAACAAAAGACCGTCTGAAACGTAAACAACATTAAATAAGCATTTCCTAGGAACACCCATGGCACTCCAATTTGAAATCAACGCCGTTACCCCCTTCCGTCAAAACTGCACGCTGATTTGGGACGATGAAACCAAAGAAGCCGTGTTGGCCGATGTCGGCGGCGACGTCCCTTATTTATTGCAACAAGTCCAAAGCAAAGGCCTCAAGCTGACCGCCATTTGGCTGACCCACGGCCATCTTGACCACGCAGGCGGCGTGGTTGAACTTTTGAAAACCTGCGACGTACCCGTTCTCGGTCCGCACAAAGACGACGAATTCCTGCTCCAAGCCCTTCCGCAAACAACGGCGCAATACGGCTTCCCTGTTTCTCCGTCATTCACGCCGACACGCTGGCTGGAAGAAGGGGAAACGCTCAAAGTCGGCAACCATAGCTTCCAAGTCCTCCACATTCCCGGCCACACTCCCGGCCAAGTCGTTTTTTACAACGCCGAAAACAGTCTTTTAGTCGCAGGCGATGTTTTATTTTATGAGACCGTTGGTCGCACAGATTTTCCGCGCGGCAATCATGATGACCTCATAAACAATATCCGCGCTAAACTATTAACCCTGCCCGAAACCACGCAAGTTATAGCCGGGCACGGTCGCATGACCAGTATCGAGCATGAGAAAAGGTACAATCCGTTTCTGGTTCGTTAATATGAATGTTGTATAAAGCCAACATTCTGGCATACACAGATTATGCGTATAAAGGAAAACTGGCATACAATTTGCAGGGATAACATCCGAAAGATTAAGTACCTAATCTCCGGCAAATGCCAAAATGAACTAAAGCACAAAGATAACAAGGTATTACGCAATACAACCTGATTTATCGAAAACTGGACATCTCTAAACCCCAAGCCTTACTCGCAGTGAAATTGTTACAAAGTGACAATAAATGTCAGTCAGGCCGTCTGAACGGTTCTGCCGATTCAGGCGGATACAACGGAGATGAGGCGCAATGCCCTGCCGGAATGTGCCGATGTTCTGTTTGTCAAACCGTCGGGTACATCTTTAAGAAGCACAACATTATTTGGGTAAACCGGCAAACTCGCTGCCGGCACTAACAGGCCGTCTGAAAAGTTCGGCTGGTAAAATCAATAAAAGGATTATCAAATGAAAAAAATCGCAAAAGTGGGCTTCGTCCTGCTGGCTACCGGCCTGCTGGCCGCCTGTGCTACTAAGAGCAAAATCACTCCTGAAGGCACTACCGACGAGCCACGCTTCCCTAAACCTTACTCTCTGACCTTCAACAAAGACCGTGGTACATTCCCGACTTTTGACGAGTTGGATCAAATGCGTCCTGGTCTGACCAAAGACGACATCTACAAAATCCTCGGCCGTCCTCACTACGACGAAGGCATGGTTGGCGTGCGTGAATGGGACTACCTGTTCCACTTCTACACCCCAGGCGTAGGAGTTGACCCTGAAAACACTTCCGGCGTTGAAGGCATCACTACTTGTCAATACAAAGTGATCTTCGACAAAGACAAATTTGCACGCAGCTTCTTCTGGAATCCAGTATTCCCTAAAGATGCTGTATGTCCTCCTCCAGCACCTACACCTAAACAAGAGCCTCAAGTGATCATCCGCGAGATCATTAAAGAAGCTCCTAAACGCATCCGTCAATAAGGACAAATTTGAAACGGATCCTATTGGGTATAGCCTTGGCAGCAGGTCTGAATTCTTTGGCTGCTGCCGATGCTGTCAGTGACTATATCCAGCGTAAAAAAGTTGTGGTCAATACAGCTAAGGCGGAGCTTTGCTTTGCCGATGACGGTCAGTGCCATCCGGTACTGATTGGCAAGACCACGCCGAAAGGCAAATTCAATATGACGCCGATGATGACCAGCAAACCGGGTTACGGTGGCGAGGTTATCGGCTTCAAAGAAGAAAATGACTTTCTGTTTGCGTTACACAGGGTATGGACGCTCAAGCCGCAGGAAAGACGCATGGAACGCATCGCTTCTCCTCATGTGGCCGACCGCATCATAACCAATGGTTGTATCAACGTACAAAATAATGTGTACGAAAAACTGCGTCAGTATTTCATTCTGGAAATCATCTGATGTAAGTCAGTCAAACAAAGGCCGTCTGAAACTTTTCAGACGGCCTTTCTTCTCAAACGAAAATTCAACGGCAATTTGCTTGCTCCGTCAGTACCAAACGAAGAATATTTGACCGCTTCATCCTCAATTCATCCTCAAACCATATCACTTTTTACCATATCCAAAGAACCAACGGTTATTTATGCCGTTTCCCGCCCAATGCTAGAATCGCGCGTTTATATATCGGCTCGCCGAGAAATCAAATAAATAATATAGTGGCAGGAATAGCTTTTATTCCCTGCCCCTTACATACACAAACATCATGACCGATTCTTCTGCCAAATTACCCAATTTGTGGCTGCTGATCGCCGCTGCCGCCTCCATCCTGCTGATTACCATCGGCATGAGGATGACTTTAGGGCTTTTTGTCCTGCCCGTCGTCAACTCGACCGAATTGAGCATGACCCAGTTCAGCCTGATTATTGCCGTTTTCCAATTGATGTGGGGCATATCGCAACCCTTGTCCGGCGCGTTGGCCGACCGTTTCGGCGCGTTTAAGGTTTTAGCCGGCGGGACGGTTCTATTGATTGCCGCCTGTCTGATGGTGCCGCAAATGCCGACTTATTGGGGGCTGATGCTGGGTATCGGTTTATTGTTGGCATTCGGTACGGGTTCGGGCGGATTTTCCATCATTATGGGACAGGTCGCCGCCAAAACGCCGCCTCATCGGCGCGGCTTGGCTTCCGGCCTGGTCAATGCAGGCGGGTCCGCAGGGCAATTTTTGTTCGCGCCGCTGGTTCAAGGTTTGATTGCCCTCCCCCACGTCGGCTGGACGGGGACATTTTACGTTTGGGCAGTCATTGCCATCTTGATTTTGCCGATTTCTTGGTGGCTGGCCGGCGGCAAACATGCTGCTCATACCGTCCATACCGACGACGGCCAAACCCTGAAGCAGGCCGTCTGCAAGGCTTTCGCCAACCGCAGCTATATCTTGCTGCATTTGGGTTTCTTTACCTGCGGTTTCCACATCGCCTTTTTGGTTACCCACCTGCCAACCGAAATTTCACTTTGCGGCCTCCCTGCTACGGTCGCTTCGACCTCCATTGCCATTATTGGTTTGGCAAACATCGCTGGCTGTATTTTTTCAGGCTGGTGTACCGGCAGATTTTTGGGCAAATACGTCCTCTTCGGTTTATATGCTTCGCGTGTCGCCATGATATTGATTTATCTGGCCGCCCCTAAAACCGATTTGAACTTCTATCTTTTCGCCGCCGGACTCGGTTTCACTTGGCTGGCAACCGTCGCCCCCACCGCCGCCATTACCGGCAAACTTTTCGGTACGCGCTACTTGGCCACCCTCTTCGGGTTGACCATGTTGAGCCACCAAATCGGCGGCTTTTTGGGTTCGTACATCGGCGGCATCGTCATCACGCGCTTCAACGATTACGGCTGGATGTGGTACGCCGACGCAGTCTTGGCAGGCACGGCCGCCCTGTTGAATTTACTGATTCATGAACGGAAAGCGGCTGCCGCCTGACGCGGAAACCTTGACATTCTAAGGCCGTCTGAAACGTTTCAGACGGCCTTTGCCTTATTCCATTTTTTATGTTTTATCCACAATCGATATTCCTATCCATTATTTAACACTCTCTTACAAACCCGTTAAAATACTGCCTTTATCATGCTGATTGTCTGACTCTGATGAACTGGTCTTATCTGATCGATGCCATCCCTAAATTTGTCGATGCGGCAAAGCTGACGCTGGAATTGTCGGTATATGGCGTCGTTTTGTCGTTGCTGTTCGGCCTGCCCGTTGCCGTGGTTACGGCATACCGCATCCGCCCCTTCTACGCATTGGCACGCGCCTATATCGAGCTGTCGCGCAATACGCCCCTGCTGATCCAATTGTTTTTCCTGTATTACGGCCTGCCGAAAATGGGCATTAAATGGGACGGTTTCACCTGCGGCGTGATCGCACTGGTTTTCTTGGGCGCAAGCTATATGGCGGAAGCCATCCGCGCCGGTATTTTGGCCGTCCCCAAAGGACAGATCGAAGCGGGCAAGGCCATCGGTTTGAGCCGCTTTCAAGTGTTCCGCTATGTCGAATTGCCTCAGGCATGGGCGGTCGCCGTTCCCGCCATCGGCGCAAACGTATTGTTTTTGATGAAAGAAACATCTATCGTCAGCGCGGTCGGCATTGCAGAATTGTTGTTCGTTACCAAAGACATCATCGGCATGGACTACAAAACCAACGAAGCCTTGTTCCTGCTGTTTGCCAGCTACCTGATCATCCTTCTGCCCGTTTCGCTTCTGGCGCGCTGGGCCGAAAACCGCGTACGGAGTGCAAAATATGGTGTTTGACTGGCTGTTTGAAGGACAAAACGCGGCACGCTTGGGCGAAGGCCTGTTGTTAACGGCGCAGATTTCCCTGGCCTCCGTTGCCGCTTCCTGCGTATTGGGTACGCTGTTCGGCTTGGTTTTGCGTTCGCGCAACCGGCTCATCCGCTTTATCGGACGGTTTTATCTCGAAACCATCCGAATCGTGCCGATTTTGGTGTGGCTGTTCGGCCTGTATTTCGGCCTATCCGTCTGGACAGGCATCCACATCGACGGATTTTGGGTCTGTGTCTGGGTATTTACCATGTGGGGTATCGCCGAAATGGGCGATTTGGTCCGCGGCGCATTGGAATCGATTGAAAAACACCAGGTCGAATCAGGCCTGGCACTCGGCTTGAGCCGCGGGCAGGTATTCCGCTACATCGAGCTGCCGCAAAGCATCCGCCGCGTATTGCCCGGCGCCGTCAATCTGTTTACGCGCATGATCAAAACCAGCTCGCTCGCCTCCCTTATCGGCGTCATCGAAGTCGTCAAAGTCGGCCAGCAAATCATCGAAAACTCGCTGCTGACGCAACCCAATGCTTCATTTTGGGTTTACGGCCTGATTTTTATGCTGTATTTCTTCTGTTGCTGGCCGCTGTCGCTGCTGGCGGCAAAACTTGAACAAAAATGGGAACACTGACATGGCTTTACTGAGCATCCGCAACCTGCACAAACAATACGGCAACGTAACCGCCATTCAATCCTTAGACTTGGACTTGGAAAAAGGCGAAGTCATCGTACTGCTGGGCCCGTCCGGCTGCGGCAAATCCACCCTCCTGCGCTGCGTCAACGGTTTGGAGCCGCACCAAGGCGGCAGCATCGTGATGGACGGGGTCGGCGAATTCGGCAAAGACGTTTCCTGGCAAACCGCCCGGCAAAAAGTCGGCATGGTCTTTCAAAGCTATGAACTGTTTGCCCACATGACCGTCATCGAAAACATCCTCTTAGGCCCGGTGAAAGTACAAAACCGCAACCGCGCCGAAGCAGAGGCACAAGCCGACAAACTGTTGGAACGCGTCGGCCTGATCGACCGCAAAAACGCCTATCCGCGCGAACTCTCCGGCGGCCAGAAACAACGCATCGCCATTGTCCGCGCCCTGTGCCTGAATCCGGAAGTCATCCTGCTGGACGAAATCACCGCCGCACTCGACCCCGAAATGGTGCGCGAGGTTTTGGAAGTGGTTTTAGAACTCGCCCGCGAAGGCATGAGCATGCTCATCGTAACCCATGAAATGGGGTTTGCCCGCAAAGTTGCCGACCGCATCGTCTTCATGGACAAAGGCGGCATCGTCGAATCGACCGACCCCGAAACCTTCTTCTCCGCCCCGAAAAGCGAACGCGCCCGCCAATTCTTGGCAGGCATGGACTACTGATTTTATTTTCAGGCCGTCCAACCCTTTTTCAGACGGCCTCCACTTTCAACCAAACATTTGAAAAGGAAACACTCATGCAATTGAACGCCAAATTCAAAGCCCTCCTCGCCTCCGCCGCCATCGCCGTCGGCCTGACTGCTTGCGGAGGCGGCTCCGGCGATGCCCAATCTTCACAAAGCAGCGGCGCAGCAACCGTTGCCGCCATCAAAGAAAAAGGCGTCATCCGTATCGGCGTATTCGGCGACAAGCCTCCGTTCGGCTATGTTGACGCCAACGGCAAAAACCAAGGCTTTGACGTTGAAATCGCCAAAGACCTGGCCAAAGACCTGCTCGGCAGCCCCGACAAAGTCGAATTCGTCCTGACCGAGGCCGCAAACCGCGTCGAATACGTCCGTTCCGGCAAAGTCGACCTCATCCTCGCCAACTTCACCAAAACACCCGAACGCGCCGAAGCCGTCGATTTCGCCGATCCTTACATGAAAGTGGCCTTGGGCGTAGTTTCCCCCAAAGACAAACCGATTACCGACGTTGCACAATTGAAAGACCAAACCCTTCTGGTCAACAAAGGCACCACCGCCGACGCCTTCTTCACCAAAAGCCATCCTGAAGTCAAACTGCTGAAATTCGACCAAAATACCGAAACCTTCGACGCGCTGAAAGACGGCCGCGGCGTAGCACTCGCCCACGACAACGCCCTGCTGTGGGCATGGGCAAAAGAAAACCCGAATTTTGAAGTCGCCATCGGCAACCTCGGCCCTGCCGAATTCATCGCCCCGGCTGTTCAAAAAGGCAACACCGACCTCCTGAACTGGGTCAACGGCGAAATCGCCGCCATGAAAAAAGACGGCCGTCTGAAAGCCGCCTATGAAAAAACCCTCTTACCCGTGTATGGCGAGAAAGTCAAACCGGAAGAATTGTTGGCGGAATAAACCGACTATTTTCTCGGCAAAAAGTCACTTGGCCGTATTTCAGCTATCCGATTTGTGATTAATTTAAACAAATATCATATCCAACAACAGGCCGTCTGAACGTGTTATCGATACCTTCAGACGGCCCATTGTTTAAAAACGAATAACATGATAACCTTTTAATAACGGATGAAATAATTCGTCCGATATTTCTACAAAGCAAAAAGGAAACTATGATGAACCGTCGTCAATTTATCGGCAGCGCCGCTGCTGTCTCTCTCACCGCCGCCGCTTCTTTTGCCCGTGCTCACGACCATGCACACCACGCCGGTCATGCTGGTCACGCGCACTCTGCACCGCGCGCCTACGAAGCTGCGCGCAAAGCGGCCGCACATTGCGTTGAAGCCGGTCAAATCTGTTTGGCGCACTGCATTGCCCTGTTGAGCGAAGGCGATACCTCCATGAAAGACTGCGCAGCCGGCGTTAACCAAATGCTGGCACTGTGCGGCACCTTGCAAAACCTCGCCGCCCAAAATTCACGCCTGACTCCGTCTTTGGCAAAAGTGTGCATCGAAGCCTGCAAACAATGTTCTGCCGCCTGCAAAGAACACGCCGGCCACCACGCTGAATGCAAAGCCTGCTACGAATCTTGCTTGGCTTGCATTAAAGAATGCGAAAAAATTGCTGCTTAATCAATATTAAAAAAGGCCGGCTGAATTTCAGACGGCCTTTTATTTTGCTATTTTGTTTACGCTATTCGGCTGCAAGCTCTTGCTCATCAAGCAGATTTTTCCGAACAATCGCAGGATTGCCCGCTGCCACGCAATAAGGCGGCACATCTTTAGTAACCACCGAACCTGCGCCGATTACCGCACCCTTACCGATGGTAACGCCGCCCATGATAATCGCACGTCTACCAATCCAAACATCGTCTTCAATCACAATCGGGCGAATGTCCGTATAGCCTTCAAAGCGGCGGGTTTCAGGGTTGAATTTGTGGTTGGTTGAATAAAACAGGCATTCCGGTCCCATCATCACGTTCTTGCCGAGGGTCAGGCCGTGGCAGATTTCGCAATTGACGCCGATACCCGAATTGTCGCCGATTACCGTATCCGGAAAAACATATCCGCCTTTTTCAATATTGACGTTTCTTCCGATGTTTGGGGAAATGCACGCAGCCAAAGCGGCGCGGAATTTTTGCGCAATTCTGCCGAATGGTTTGCAATAAGACGGAGGCAACATTCCTCCCCAGACACGCAAAATACGCGTCAATATCCTTTTTTGCATGGATTCCGTCTCCTGTTCGTAAAAGCGTAAATATTAATCAGACTATTATTTTTCTTAAAGTTTCACATCTAAAAGAGGTTTTACATCCTCTTTTCAGTTGAATTACAGCCCGATTACACAATATTTGGTTTGAAACTCTATTCTAAACTGTTCTCGCCTGTTGCGAAACTGCCCGCTACGCAAAATATCCGCTTGACGAAACAGCCAAAAATAGCGAAAATCCCACGCTTAACTGAAGTACAGGCAAAACCCCTGTGCCCGCTTAATCGAAAGGAAATCAAATGAAACAAGGTATTCACCCGAACTACCACGAAATCAACGTTACCTGCTCTTGCGGCAACAAATTCGTGACCAAATCCGCAATGGAAAAAGACAGCTTCAACGTTGAGGTTTGCTCCCTGTGCCACCCTTTCTACACCGGTACTCAAAAAATCGTCGACACTACCGGTCGTGTGGACAAATTCAACAACAAATTCGGCAACCTGTTCAAACGCTAATTGCCGCTTTGTCAAAAAGACTGCTTCGTGCAGTCTTTTTTGCATTCAGGCCGTCTGAAATATTTCTTTCAGACGGCCTGAGCTTTTTGTCGTCAACCGAATACCATATCATTCCAAACACCCGATAAAAACGAGCCATAAGCATTATTTTACAAAGCTCTCCGGTCCGGCATATCGCGCAAACCTGTCAAACCCTGTACCATTACTATTCAAACTAACCGTTTTTTGACCTTCCATGCTGACTTACACACCGCCCGATCCGCGCCGCCCCCAAAAAACCCATGAAAAACCATGGCTTCTGCTGCTGATGGCCTTTGCCTGGCTGTGGCCGGGCGTGTTCTCGCATGACTTGTGGAACCCTGCCGAACCCTCCCTCTTTACCGCCTCCGAATCCATGAAAAACGGCGGCAGCCTGTTGGTTGCACAAATCTTCGGCCAACCCGACTTCACCATCTCCCCTGCTTTTTTGTGGGTGGCAACCGCATTCCAAACCCTGTTTTCGCCTTGGGCGGCCGATGCCTATGATGCCGCGCGTTTTGCCGGCGTGGTATTCACCACCATCGGACTGACGGCCTGCGGATTTGCTGGTTTCAACTTTCTCGGCAGACATCACGGCCGCAGCGTTGTCTTAATCCTTATCGGCAGCATCGGTTTGCTGCCCATCGCCCACTTCCTCAATCCCATGTCGGCCGCTTTTGCCGCGTTTGGATTGATTCTGTGCGGCTTTTCACTGGCACACCGCCGCGTCATTATCGCCATTTTGTTGTTGTGCGGCGGTTGGGTTTTACTCTCCCTTTCCTCAGGCTATCTGCTGACCGCGGCCATGATGTTTTTGGCACTTGCCCTATCGTTCCATTCTACTTGGCAAAGCAAACGCTATCTGCTGACCCTGATTGGCGCCATCGTCGTTTCCCTGCCCCTACTGATTCTGTATCCGCTGGTTTTATCAAAAACCAATCCCGAATGGTTTGATATTTGGTTCAACCATTATTCCTTAGGCGTATTCGGCGGCTTCCATCAGATTCAGACGGCCTTCAACCTGCCCTATTATCTGAAAAACCTGCTGTGGTTTGCCCTGCCTGCCTGGCCGCTGGCAGCATGGACGCTCAGCCGCACGCGTATCCACGATAAAAATTGGGGCATTCTGAGCCTGTCGTGGCTGGTTATCATGACAGCCCTGCTCGCCATCAATCCTCAACGCCTGCAAGACAACCTCGTTTGGCTGTTGCCGCCGCTTGCCCTGCTCGGCGCGGCACAACTGGACGGCCTGCGTCGCGGTGCAGTGGCATTTATCAACTGGTTCGGCATCATGGCATTTGGTCTGATTGCCGTCTTCCTGTGGCTGGGCTTCTTCGCCATGAACTACGGCTGGCCTACCAAACTGGCCGAACGCGCCGCCTATTTTAGCCCGTATTACATCCCCGACATCGACCCGATTCCGATGGCAGTCGCCCTGCTGTTTACCCCATTGTGGCTTTGGGCGATTACGCGTAAAAACATCCGCGGCCGCCAAGCCGTCACCAACTGGGCGGCCGGCGTGACCTTGGCTTGGGCTTTGCTGATGACCCTGTTTTTACCGTGGCTCAACGCCGCCAAAAGCCATGCGCCGGTGGTACACCAAATGGAAGCCGCGCTTTCTTTCGAATTGAAACAGAAACTTTCAGACGGCCTCGAATGTATCAGCATCGACGGCCAAGACCAGCGCACACGCATCGCGTGGACACAATACAGCCATATTAAAACCACGACCGACAACGCCTCCTGCCGCTACCGCCTCATCCGTCAAGCCGCCAACATCGGCGCACCTTCGGGTTGGCAGACCTTGTGGCAAGGCGCAAGACCGCGCAACAAAGCCGAGACTTTCCTATTCTTAGAGAAAACTTCAGCGCAATAAATCCGTGACACTAGCCATAAAGCTGAATATTCCTGCTACATTCAAATAAAAGGCCGTCTGAAAGAACTTTTATCCTTTCAGACGGTCTTTGACTTACTTTAACACCGCTTCCCGTACAATGGCCCTTTTCCCTTATCTGCCTAAAAATATGAAACCCAACCGCCTTTTGCCCTTCGTCCTCTTATTGACTGCCCTCTCCGCCCATGCCAAAGATTTCATTATCTACGACCGCATGGACTATGTCGGCAAACCCGACCTTACTGCCGACAAACTCTCCAAAGTGTTCTTGGTTTACGAAAGCGAGCTGGTCAAACCCGATCCGACGGGCAAACTCAAACACGGCGTACTCAACGAAGCGCGCATCCGTGAATTGGCCAAACAATCGCGCCGCGAAGGCTACCGCACCATTTCCACCGACATCGAAAGCTGGTTTGCCGAAAAAGACGGCCAACTGCTGACCCCCGACGAATTGAAAACCGACTTCGCGCGAATGTACCAAATCTTCAGAGAAGAAAACCCGCGCGCCGTCATCAGCAACTACGGCATGCCTTCCGAACACCTGCACGGCATCCGCCACTACCGCCCCAACGTTGACAACGAAACCATCTTGGCCAAATGGCGGCAAGTCAGTAAACGCCGTGCACCCACCGCCGCCATCAGCGACTATGCCAATCCCGTGTTCTACATCACTTCCCCCGATTTGGTGCAATGGGAAAAAGACGTGAAAACCGCCGTTGACGACATCCACCAACGCTTTCCCAACAAAAAAATCATCGGCTACATTTGGCCGCAATATTATTCGGCCACCAACAGCCCTTATTTCAAGCAATTCATCGACCCCGCCCGCTGGCGCAAAATGCTCGAAATCAGCAAAAAATACACCGACGGCGTGATTATTTGGTCGGACAAGCGCGATGAAAACAACCAAATCGTGCGCTGGAACGATCCGCGCATCCAAGCCACGATGAAGGCGACCCAAGCCTTCATAAATGCCAATGCCAAAGAAATCAAGGTAGAAGGTTTGCAAAAATATTAAAAACAAGGCGGGCATGTTTGCCCGCCTCTTTATATACCTACACAGCTGTCTGTATGTTTGACACAACACGCTGCAAAACGACCGTACCACCAACGCTTCTGCATTCTTTCACACGTTTTTACCCGTTATTCTTAAGCACAGGCCGTCTGAAAATTGCCCGAATATCCAATACCCTTTACAATACCCGTAATTAAAATACATTTTTCGACACCCCTCTCCTGCATGAGTTCCACACCCTTCATCGAAATGAAAGACGTTGCCTTCGCATATGGCGACCGTCCTATTCTGAACAACATCAACTTCAGCATTCCACAAGGCAATTTCGCCGCCGTAATGGGTGGTTCGGGCAGCGGTAAAACCACGCTGATGCGCCTGATTACGGGTCAAATTCACCCACAATCGGGAAAAGTGCTGATTGAAGGGCGAGATTTGGCCGCATTTTCGGCGCAGGAGCTGTACGAACACCGCCGCCGCATGGGCGTTTTGTTCCAACACGGCGCATTGTTCACCGACTTATCCGTCTTCGACAACATCGCCTTCCCCATGCGCGAGCTGACGGATTTGCCCGAAGCAGTCATCCGCGATTTGGTGGTGTTGAAACTGAATGCAGTCGGTTTGCGCGGTGTTGAAAACCTGATGCCTTCCGAGCTTTCCGGCGGTATGTCGCGCCGCGTCGCCCTTGCGCGTACGATTGCGCTCGACCCTGAAATCATGTTGTATGACGAGCCTTTCACCGGCCTCGATCCGATTTCGCTGGGCGTTATCGCCCACCTCATCAGCCGTGCCAACAAAGCCCTGCGCTCGACCAGCGTCATGGTAACACATGATATTGAAAGGTCACTGGAAATTGTCGATCAAGTCATTTTCTTGGCACACGGCGAAATCATGTTCTCCGGCTCGCCCGAAGAAATGCGCGAACTCGACTCGCCTTGGGTACGCCAGTTTGTCGGCGGTTTGGCAGACGGCCCCGTCGCCTACCGCTATCCGGCGCAAACGACTTTAAAACAAGACTTGCTGGGCTGATGTTCAGACGGCCTGAAACTTAAACAAGGCCGTCTGAAACCATTTAACCAATCAACTGAAACCTATGAATTTTATCCGTTTCGTCGGGGCAAAAACCCTCGGCTTCATCCAATCGCTGGGCAGCATTACGCTGTTTTTCCTGCACATCCTGGCCAAATCAGGTACGGCATTTACCCGCCCACGCCTGAGCATCCGCCAGGTTTACTTTGCAGGCGTGTTGTCTGTCCTGATTGTTGCTGTGTCCGGCCTGTTTGTCGGCATGGTATTGGGCTTGCAGGGCTATACGCAGCTGGCAAAATTCAAATCCGCCGATATTTTGGGCTATATGGTTGCCGCTTCCCTGTTGCGCGAATTAGGTCCCGTATTGGCGGCCATCCTGTTTGCCAGCAGCGCGGGCGGTGCCATGACCAGCGAAATCGGCTTGATGAAAACCACCGAACAGCTTGAAGCAATGAACGTGATGGCGGTCGATCCTGTGGCACGCGTGGTTGCGCCACGCTTTTGGGCGGGGGTGTTTTCCATGCCTTTGCTGGCATCAATTTTCAATGTTGCCGGCATTTACGGCGCGTATTTGGTTGGCGTCGAATGGCTGGGTTTGGACGGCGGTATTTTCTGGTCGCAAATGCAAAACAACATTACCTTTCATTACGACGTCCTCAACGGCTTAATCAAATCCGCCGCCTTCGGCGTAGCCGTTACGCTGATCGCCGTACATCAGGGTTTCCACTGCGTACCGACTTCCGAAGGTATTTTGCGCGCTAGTACACGCACCGTAGTGTCTTCCGCCCTGACCATCCTCGCCGTCGACTTCATGTTGACTGCATGGATGTTTACCGACTAAAGGCCGTCTGAAACGACACTTAAAAAGAATGAAACAAGGACAATAGCACATGAAAAAAAATGCTTTGGAATTTTGGGTAGGACTGTTTGTCTTATTGGGCGCGGCCGCCATCGGCTTTCTCGCCTTCCGCGCCGCCGGTGGACAATCGTTCGGCAAATCATCACAAACCTACACCGTCTATGCCGATTTCAGCGACATCGGCGGCTTAAAAACCAACGCTCCGGTCAAATCCGCAGGCGTACTAGTGGGCCGCGTTGCCTCTATTCAGCTCGACCCTAAATCCTATCAGGCAAAAGTCGCCCTCAATCTGGACAGCCAATATCAGTTCAGCAGCGACGTTTCCGCACAAATCCTGACTTCAGGCTTGTTGGGCGAACAATACATCGGCCTGCAACAAGGCGGTGATACCGATTCTTTGGCAGCAGGCGACACCATTACCGTCACCAGCTCCGCCATGGTTTTGGAAAATCTTATCGGCAAATTCATGACCAGCTTTGCCGAGAAAAACGCAGATGGTGAATCTGCCGGTCAAAACAAACAATAAACACATATCCACTCAATATTCAGGACACTATCATGAAAAAAACTTCTTTCATCAGCGCATTGAGCATCGGCGTATTGAGCATCAGCATGGCATTTGCCTCTCCTGCCGACGCAGTCAACCAAGTCCGTGAAAACTCCGTTCAAGTGCTGAAAATCCTCAACAGCGGCGACGCCAACACTGCACGCCAAAAAGCCGAAGCCTACGCCATCCCTTACTTCGACTTCCAACGCATGACCGCTTTGGCCGTCGGCAACCCATGGCGTACTGCGACTGACGCACAAAAACAAGCGTTGACTAAAGAGTTCCAAACCCTGCTGATCCGCACCTACTCCGGCACCATGCTGAAATTCAAAAACGCCAAGGTCAACATCAAAGACAACCCGGTCGTAAACAAAGGCGGTAAAGAAATCGTCGTCCGCGCCGAAATCAACGTTTCCGGCCAAAAACCGGTCAACATGGACTTCACCACCTACCAAAGCGGCAGCAAATACCGCGCATATAATGTCGCAGTAGAAGGCGCAAGCTTGGTTACCGTATACCGCAACCAATTCGGCGAAACCATCAAAGCCAAAGGCATCGACGGCCTGATTGCCGACTTGAAAGCCAAAAACGGCGGTAAATAATCCACCCCCGCACCATGCCGCCTGATGTTCAGACGGCATGGTGCCTTACATCATAAAGACACCATGCAAACAGAAATCCGCAACGGCACGCTCTACATCAGCGGCGACGTTACCGTCAAAACCCTGACTGCCTCCGCCTTTGCGCGCTACGAACAACAATGCCGTCTGAAAGAAACAGACAGTATAGACTTCAGCCAAGTAGGCAAAGCAGATTCAGCCTGCGTTTCCCTGCTGCTCAACGCTCTGCGCCGGACAGACAAAAAACCGACCATTCAAAACATTCCCGATTCCGTCCGCGCACTGGCCGAACTTTACGAAATCAAAGACTGGTTGCAATCATGAAAAAAACCACCGCTTCACTCTGCCTCCTCATCAGCATAGCCTCCGCTCCCGCACTTGCCGAACGCAATCCAGCCGACCCTTACGAAGGCTACAACCGTACCGTTTCCAAGTTCAACGACAAAGCAGACAAATACGTCCTTTCCCCTGTCGCACGCGGTTATCGCAAAATAACGCCCAAACCGGTGCGTACCGGCGTGATCAACTTCTTCAACAACCTGCGCGATGTCGTCAGCTTCGGCAGCAATGTACTGCGCCTTGACGTCAAACGCGCCAGCGAAGACCTCGTCCGCGTCGGCATCAACACCACCTTCGGCCTTGGCGGTTTAATCGACGTAGCCGGTGCAGGCGGTGTGCCCAGCAATAAAAACACCCTCGGCGATACCTTCGCCTCATGGGGCTGGAAAAACAGCAACTACTTCGTTGTCCCCCTACTCGGCCCGTCTACCGTACGCGATACCGTCGGCAACGCCGTCACCACCGTCTATCCGGTTAAAAATGCCGTCTTCCACACCAGAGCAGGACGCTGGGGCACAATCGGCCTGCAAGCCATCAACACCCGTGAAGAACTGCTCGACCTGACCGACAGCCTCGAAGGTGCAGCCATCGACAAATACAGCTACACACGCGACCTTTACATGAAAGTCCGCACCCAACAAACCGGCGGCACGCTCCCTCAAAGCGAAGACGACAACATCGACATTGATGACTTAGTGGACAGCAATGCCACTTCCGAACCGGTAACAGCCCCTCAAACCGCTCCGGCAGAAATTCCCGATACAGCCAATCCCCAAACCCTGTATCAAACACCATCAGAAAACCTCTGATTGTTCCCAAAAATAAAGGCCGTCTGAAATTCAGACGGCCTTTATCCCCCAAAAGATAGCCAGTCCACCACCTTTGCTATATCATTCAACTATACAGAAACCAAGGAAAACACCATGTACGAAGTCAACCGCAGCGTCTTCCTGCTTATCCCCCTCGATCCATTTTGGAACTGGCTGAAATCCCTGCCCGGCAATCACCTAGACGGCCTGACACTGGAAGACATTCAAGCCGATGCCAATTCCTACCTCGTTCGCCCATGCGAAACTGCCGACGAAGTATGGGACGAAATCGAAGCGCGTTTTGAAGATATTTTTGCTGCCGAATTGGCCGACTGGTGCGAAGACGAAAGCGAATGGCCGGATTTGGATGCCGACATTTTCAACGAATGGTTCGATATCCAACTCTCCACCGTGATTACCGACCTCGAACACGAACCAATCGCACGCGAAGAGTTCCAACCCATCAATCTCAACTGATGAAACTGACCGTCCGCAACTACCATCTCGACGGCTACGGCCACGTCAACAATGCGCGCTATCTCGAATTTCTCGAAGAAGCGCGCTGGACGTTTTTTCAAGAGCATGACCTTCTGTCCGAACTCGAAGGCATCATGCTCGTTGTTGCACGCGTCGATATCCGCTATCGCCGCCCGTCGCTTGAAGGCGATGTTTTAACCTTCACAGGCCGTCTGAAAGACATCGGCACACGCCACATCATCCTCAGCCAAACCGCAACCCTGCCCAACGGCAAAGCTGCCATCGAAGCCGAAGTTACCCTTATGCCCGTCAGCAGCGAAAGCGGCCACAGCATCAGCGTTCCCCAAACCTTAGCACACGCAATTCAAAACCTCGAATCATGAAAAAAATACTCACACTCCTTGTCATTGCCACGATTGGCGCGCTTCTTACCTTCGTCCTTATCCCCAGCAACAAAGCCGCCCCTGATTTCGCCCTGCCCGACCTGCAAGGCAAAACCATTACCAACGCCGATTTGAAAGACAAAGTTACCCTCATTAACTTCTGGTTTCCCTCCTGCCCCGGCTGCGTGAGCGAGATGCCTAAAATCATCAAAACCGCCCAAGACTATCAAGGCAAAAATTTCCAAGTCCTCGGCATTGCCCAGCCCATCGATCCTATCGAAAGCGTCCATCAGTACGTCAAAGAATACGGCCTTCCCTTCACCGTCATGTACGATGCCGACAAAACTGCCGCAAAAGCCTTTGGTACACAGGTTTACCCGACTTCCGTCCTGATCGACAAAAACGGCAACATCCTTAAAACCTACGTTGGCGAACCCAATTTCACCCAACTCTACCAAGAAATCGACCAAGCCCTCGCCCAATAAATCCAAGGCCGTCTGAAACCATATTTCAGACGGCCTAAAACCGAAATATCCTTTATAATAAGCAACATTTTATCCGTTCAGACACCAAGCTCCTCTATTAACAAAGGCCGTCTGAAACAACCGAATACCCATAAGAGAACATCATGAAATTTATCGACGAAGCAAAAATCGAAGTCGCCGCAGGCAAAGGCGGTAATGGCGCAACCAGTTTCCGCCGCGAAAAATTCGTACCCCGCGGCGGCCCTGACGGCGGCGACGGCGGCAAAGGCGGCAGCGTTTGGGCAGAAGCCGACGAAAACACCAACACCCTCGTCGAATACCGCTTCGTCAAACGCTACCAAGCCAAAAACGGCGAAAAAGGCCACGGCTCCGACCGCTATGGCGCAGGTGCGGACGACATCGTCCTCAAAATGCCCGTCGGCACCCTTATCCGCGACCTCGATACAGACGAAATCGTTGCCGACCTCACTCACCACGGCCAGCGCGTCTGCCTCGCCAAAGGCGGCAAAGGCGGCTTGGGCAACATCCACTTCAAATCCTCCGTCAACCGCGCGCCCAAACAATCCACGCCCGGCGAAGAAGGCGAAACCCGTTCCCTGCAACTCGAGCTTAAAGTCCTCGCCGACGTCGGCTTGTTAGGCATGCCCAACGCCGGTAAATCCACCCTGATTACCGCCGTATCCGCCGCACGCCCCAAAATCGCCAACTACCCCTTTACCACCCTGCATCCGAATTTAGGCGTCGTGCGCATCGACGAAAACCACAGCTTTGTCATGGCCGATATCCCCGGCCTGATTGAAGGCGCGGCAGAAGGTGCAGGCCTCGGCCACCGCTTTCTCAAACACCTATCGCGCACCGGCCTGCTGTTGCACGTCGTCGATTTGGCGCCCTTCGACGAAACCGTCAACCCTGCTGAAGAAGCCCTAGCCATCATCAACGAATTGCGCAAATACGATGAAGAACTTTACGGCAAACCGCGCTGGCTGGTGCTGAACAAACTCGACATGCTCGACGAAGAAGAAGCCCAAGCACGCACCGCCTCCTTCCTCGAAGCCATCGGCTGGGATTACCCCAAACCAGACGACCGCTTCCAATTCGACATGGAAACCCCGCGCCTCTTCCAAATCAGCGCCCTGACCCATCAAGGCACACAGGAATTGGTACACCAAATCAACCAATACCTAACCGAGAAAAAACGCATCGAAACTGAAAAAGCCGAAGCGGAGCAGGCTGCGGCAAAAGCCGAAATTGCCGAGCAGCAGCCTAAAACGGATACAGGCGTATTTAAGCCGGAGTAAAAAATTTCAGACGGCCTTTTTAATAAAATGGAGAGTCGCATGTCTTCCAACTCTTTTTCTTTACAAGAAAACGATATTATTAAACGTTCAGAATTACATGACCAATACGGTGGCAATAGACAAAGTGGCATTGCTGCTTCGGCAAAAACGCCCAATATCTTCCTCTTTACTCACCCAGAAAAAGGCGAAGACCACGGCTATTATGATCGCTGGGATGAGAAGGGAACCACCCTGTTTTATTGTGGCGAAGGACAACGTGGTGATCAGCGTATGATCAATGGGAATAAAGCTCTCTTGGAACATAAACAGACAGGAAAAGCCATCCGTGTTTTTGCTAATGACACACTAAATGCTCATGTCCGATACATCGGTGAATTTACATTAGATGAGCATCAGCCTTATATAGTTAAAAAAGCACATGCAACTAATAATGGCCCAGAACGAAACGTATTTGAATTTTGCTTGCACAAAAAATCCAAATAATTTACCCCAGTTTATACAAATTTTGAAAATTCCATGACCACCATCTACAACACCCTTACCCGTCAAAAAGAACCCTTTGCCCCCATCGACCCTAAAAACGTGCGTATGTACGTTTGCGGCATGACCGTTTACGACTATTGCCACTTAGGCCATGCCCGTGTGATGGTTGTGTTCGACATGATTGCCCGCTGGCTGCGCAAGTGCGGTTATCCGCTCACTTATGTGCGCAATATTACCGACATCGACGACAAAATCATTGCCCGTGCGGCTGAAAACGGCGAAACCATCGGCGAGCTGACCGCGCGTTTCATTCAGGCCATGCATGAAGATGCAGATGCTTTGGGTGTGTTGCGTCCCGACATCGAGCCAAAGGCAACGGAAAATATCCCGCAAATGATTGCCATGATTGAAACCTTGATTCAAAACGGCAAGGCATATCCTGCCGCAAATGGCGACGTTTATTACGCCGTGCGAGAGTTTTCCGCTTACGGCCAATTATCGGGCAAATCGCTGGATGACCTGCGCGCAGGCGAACGTGTGGAAGTGGACGGTTTCAAACGCGATCCGCTTGATTTTGTATTGTGGAAAGCGGCCAAAGCAGGCGAACCTGCATGGGAAAGCCCTTGGGGTAACGGCCGTCCGGGTTGGCATATTGAATGCTCTGCCATGAGTGAAAACCTGTTCGGCGATACTTTCGATATCCACGGCGGCGGTGCGGACTTGCAGTTCCCGCACCACGAAAACGAAATCGCCCAAAGTGTCGGCGCGACAGGACATACCTGCGGCCACGACCACGCGCAAACCCACCACGGTCGAAGCATCTCCAGCCACGTCAAATACTGGCTGCACAACGGCTTTATCCGCGTGGACGGCGAAAAAATGTCCAAATCGCTGGGCAACTTCTTCACCATCCGCGAAGTGTTGAAACAATACGATCCCGAAGTCGTGCGTTTCTTCATCCTGCGCGCCCACTACCGCAGCCCGTTGAACTACTCCGACGCGCATTTAGACGACGCAAAAGGCGCGCTGACCCGTCTGTACACCACGTTGAAAAACACACCAGCGGCTGAGTTTGATTTATCTGAAAACGCCAATGACTACACCCGCCGCTTCTACGCCGCCATGAACGACGATTTCGGTACGGTCGAAGCGGTTGCCGTGTTGTTTGAGCTGGCAGGCGAAGTGAACAAAACCAATGATGCGCACCTCGCCGGCTGCCTGAAAGCTTTGGGTGGCATCATCGGCCTGCTGCAACGTGATCCGACCGAGTTTCTGCAAGGCGGCGCGGTTTCAGACGGCCTGTCCAACGAGGAAATCGACGATTTGATCGCCCGCCGCAAACAGGCACGTGCGGATAAAAACTGGGCGGAATCCGACCGTATCCGCGACCTTCTGAACGAACACAAAATCATTCTGGAAGACAACGCCGGCGGTACGACTTGGCGCCGCGGTTGATTTTATGGCATAGATAAAAGGCCGTCTGAAACTGTTTTCAGACGGCCTTTTTAATTTTGTTATTTCAAAAAGGGCGCAAACATCGCGCCCTTTGTTTAACACATCATTTCACTTATGCGCCAAATACTTTCAGACGGCCTTCGATTGGTTGGAAGGCTTTTTCACCGGCTGAAGCCGCGATACCGCCAATCACCATTTGCGCACGCAACAACCAGCTTTCCGGCAAGTTCCATTCTTTGGCAATGGCCGCATCAGGCAGTGGATTGTAGTGTTGTAGATTGGCGCCGATACCGGCAGCCGCCAATGTTGTCCACACAGCATATTGAACCATGGCATTTGCCTGATCCGCCCAGATCGGGAAGTTGGCCGCATAAGATGGGAACTGCTCTTGCAAGCCTTTGACAACATCTTGATCTTCAAAGAACAAAACTGTCGCCGCGCCTGCTTTAAACAAGTTCAGTTTTTGCGCAGTGGCTTCAAACTGCTCGGCAGGAACAATTGCACGCAAAGCTTCTTCAACAAAATGCCACACTTTGGCATGTTCTTCGCCAAACAATACGACCACTCGGGCAGATTGCGAATTGAAAGAAGACGGCGTATGCAAAACGGCGTGTTCGATGATTTTGGTTACTTCCTCATTGGACAGAGGCAGGGTGTTGCTCAATGCATAGATAGAACGACGGGTTTCAGCAGCTTGTTGCAAAACAGAATAAGTCATGATCTTTTCCTTAAATTAATCTTTATCTTTACCAAAAGCGTTATCCAAAGCCCACGCTCCGCCACCGACTACTGCCAGATACAGGAACACGAAGCAGAACAAAACGGCAGATTCGCCATGGTTGGCCAATGGGAACAAAACATTACCAGAAGACGCGTGGGCCATAAAGTAGGCGGCTGCCATCTGACCGGACAAAACAAACGCGGCCGGACGCGTAAACAGGCCCAATATCAATAAGATACCACCGACAATTTCCAAAACACCGGCCACCAGCATCAAGCCTTCGGGCGCACCGCCCATAGACATCGGAAAACTGAAAAACTTGGCCGTACCATGCAGCAAAAACAGATACGCCGCAACAATACGCAAGACAGACAATACAACAGGTTGGAATGATTTGAGGGCTGACATCTTAATAATCCTTATTTTAATGGCTACCTGAAGAGGTATGGAGCAATTTCAATAAGTGCAGTATAGATAATTCCCAGTAAGAGATATATACTCGAATTATTGATACAACGTTTCCTAATAAGAAATAATGGATACCCTATTTAGCCTAAAAGTTTTCCGCCAAGTTGTTCAAAGCGGCAGCTTTACCCGTGCCGCCGATCAGCTCGATATCTCCACCGCCATGGCCAGCAAACACGTCAGCCATCTGGAAAACACCATTCAAGCCAAGCTCTTACACCGCAACAGCCGCAACCTTCATCTGACCGAAGCAGGCGAAGAATACTACCGCCAGTGCAGCTACGCGCTGGATACCTTGGACACCGCTGCCCAAAAAGCGGCAGGCGGTACCGACACGCCGCAAGGTATGTTGCGCGTTACCATGCCCCTATGGTTTGCAGGTGGCAATATGAGCGCATGGCTAGCAGAATACCGCCAGCGTTATCCCAAAGTCACGCTTGACCTCGTCCTCGACAACCGCCATATCGACCTCATTGCCGAAGGTTTCGACCTCGCCTTACGCGTTTCCAAAACCCCCTCCCCTTCGCTGATCGTCAAACCGCTGGCCAAAATCGAGTTCGTCCTGCTTGCCGCTCCCGACTATCTGGCCCGACACGGCACACCCGATACGCCCGAAGCCGTCATGCAGCATCAAGCCATCCTGCCTTCCTATACCAGTCAACAAAACTGGGAGATTACCCACCGCATTACCGGAGAAAAAGCCATTCTCCATCTCTCCCCGGTTATCCGCAGCGACAACACACTGATGATACGCGAGCTGATTAAAGCAGGCGCAGGCATAGGCTATCAGCCCCTTTGGGCAGTTCAGCAGGAATTGAAGGATGGTACATTGATCCAACTTCTGCCCGATTACACCATCTGGACAGACCAACTGAACGCCACCTATGTCGACAGGGCATTTCTCAGTGCGAAAGTACGCAGCTTTATCGACTTTCTCAATGAAAAAATATCGGAAAGATAAACATCAAGGCCGTCTGAAACACTTTTCAGACGGCCTTTAATCAAAGCAACAATCCAATCAATAATTGGTCGAGCAGAACTGTTCGCGTTTGTCCGCATCGGCGGCATAGCATGTCAAACCCATGCCTGACGCATTACTGTTGTTCGCTTTCGCACCCGGTTTCTTGTTCACCAAAACCTTACCGTTTTTTCCGATTTCCACGGTTACGCCTTTGCCGTTTTTCAGCTTCCATTTCAACACTTGCGCATCGGCACTTTGGCACTTACTGACCGTACAGCCGCCTTCTGTCGCAACATTGCCGTTTTTATAAATCACGCACTGCTGCTGGCTGTCGGTACAGGCTGCATACGCAGCAACGGAGAAACAGGAAATCAGCACGGCAAACAAAACAGGTTTCATGGTTTGAACTCCTAAGGTTGTGATGATGGGTTTGTGATATTTGGAACTATACGCTTGTTTGCATGTGCCTACTACAAAATGTATCGTTAACATTCAATGGGCGCATCAGTATATCCATTCCACTAATTATCTAATTCGCCTCATACGATAAAGGCCGTCTGAACATCACTTTTCAGACGGCCTTCAATTGGTTTTCTACCTTACCGCTTCAACTTCGCAAACGCATCCGCCATTGCCGAATTGGTTGGGGCGCGGTCGTTGCGTTGGGGTTTGCGGTCGCGGCGTTCTTGATGTCGGGTTTCAGACGGCCTGTTGCCTTTGACTGTGCCGCCCGGTTCGTCATCCAAACGCATGGTGAGTGCAATGCGTTTACGCGCAGCATCGACTTCCAGCACTTTCACTTTCACCACATCTCCGGCTTTCACGACTTCGCGCGGGTCTTGAACAAATTTATTGGACAGGGCGGAGATGTGCACCAAACCGTCTTGATGGACGCCGATATCCACGAACGCGCCGAAGTTGGCGACGTTGGAGACCACGCCTTCAAGTATCATGCCGACTTGCAAGTCGCTGATTTCGTGGATGCCTTCGGCGAATGAGGCCGTCTGAAACTCGCCGCGCGGGTCGCGACCGGGTTTTTCAAGCTCGGACAGGATGTCCAGAATGGTCGGCAGGCCGAAGCGTTCGTCGGTGAAGTCGGAGGCTTTGATTTGCTTCACGCGCTCGCGGTTGCCGATGAGTTCGGCGGCGGTAATGCCTTGTTGCGCCAGCATTTTGGCGACAACAGGATAGGCTTCGGGGTGGACGGCGCTCGCGTCCAACGGCTCTTTGCCACCGTTAATCCGCAAAAAGCCTGCCGCCTGCTCGAAGGTTTTTTCGCCCAAACGCGGTACTTTCAGCAATTTTTTGCGGCTGTCGAACGCGCCGTTTTCATCGCGGTAGGCGACGATGTTTTGGGCAAGGGTTTGATTTAAGCCGGAAATTCGCGCCAAGAGCGGGGCGGAGGCGGTGTTCACGTCCACGCCGACGGCGTTCACGCAGTCTTCGACCACCGCGTCCAGCGATTTGGCGAGCTGGCTTTGGTTCACGTCGTGCTGATACTGCCCCACGCCGATGGATTTGGGGTCGATTTTGACCAACTCGGCGAGCGGGTCTTGCAGCCTGCGGGCGATGGACACCGCGCCGCGCAGGGAAACGTCCAAGTCGGGGAACTCGCGCGCCGCCAGTTCGGACGCGGAATAAATCGACGCGCCGGCTTCGGAAACGACGATTTTGTGCAGCCCCATTTCCGGCATTCCGCCCACCAGTTCGCCCGCGATTTTGTCGGTTTCGCGGCTGGCGGTGCCGTTGCCGATGGCGATAAGTTTCACGCCGTGTTGTTTAATCAGGCGCGACAACGTTGCCAACATATTGTTTTCTTGATGCAAATAGACGATGACGGTATCCAACAGCTTGCCCGTGTCGTCCACTACGGCGCATTTCACGCCGTTGCGGTAGCCGGGGTCGAGACCCAGCGTGGTCAGCCGTCCGGCGGGCGCGGCGAGCAGCAAGTCTTTGAGATTGCGGGCGAACACGGTAATCGCGTCGGTGTCGGCGGCTTCTTTCAGACGGCCTAGGGCTTCAAGTTCCAACGACAAAAAGATTTTTGCGCGCCAAGTCAGGCGCACGGTATCACGCAGCCATTTGTGGCCGTCTGAAACCTTGAAACGGCGGGCGATGATTTGCTCGTATTCGCTTCGCTGCGTAATCGGCGTGTCGTCGGGCTGGTATTTGAGCGCGATGTTCAAAATGCCTTCGTTGCGGCCGCGCAAAACCGCCAGCGCGCGGTGGCTGGGCATGGTGCGGACGGGTTCGCGGTGGTTGAAATAATCACTGAATTTTTCGCCTTCGGTTTCTTTGCCTTCAACGACTTGCGCGTGGATTTCGGCTTCGTTCCACAACTTATCGCGCAGCGTGCCGATGAGTTCTGCGTCTTCGGCAAACTGCTCCATCAGAATCGCGCGCGCGCCGTCCAACGCGGCTTTTACGTCAGGGACGTTTTCGTTCAGGTAGTCCTGTGCGGCGGCTTCAACATCCTGCGGCTGCTCAGCAAGCAACACGTCCGCCAGCGGCTGCAAACCGTGTTCGCGTGCGATTTGCGCTTTGGTGCGGCGTTTGGGTTTGTAGGGCAGATACAGGTCTTCCAGCGCGGTTTTGTTGTCGACGGCTTCAATTTGCGCCCTGAGGTCGTCTGAAAGCTTGCCTTGCTCTTCAATGCTTTTTAAAACAACGGTTTTGCGCTCTTCCAATTCGCGCAGATATTGCAACCGCTCGGCAAGCTGGCGCAGCTGCGTATCATCTAGCCCGCCTGTAGCTTCTTTACGGTAACGCGCGATAAAAGGTACGGTTGCGCCATCATCTAAAAGCTCAATCGCAGCATTGATTTGCGCGGCAGTGGCGGAGAGTTCTTGGGAGAGGATTTGAGTAATGTTCATCAATAGAATTCCAACGGACAGGCCGTCTGAAATTTCAGACGGCCTGATTTAAAAAACAATCGCTTTAAGGCAGCGAATTATAATATTCGTAGGCTTTGTCCATATCTTCAAACTGGTGCATATGCCCTTTTTCCAGCACCATCGCATTATCGCAATATTGCTTCATGGCGCTGTGGCTGTGCGACACCAAAATGATGGAACGGTCTTTGCGCTTTTCAAACAACTCGTACTTACATTTATCGGCAAAGCGCGAGTCGCCAACCGCAATCACTTCGTCAATCAGATAGCAATCAAACTCTACCGCCAACGACAAAGCAAATGCCAAACGCGCCTTCATACCTGAAGAATAACGCTTAACCGGCTCGTAAAGATATTGCCCTAGCTCGGAAAACTCTTCGGTAAAGTTCTTCACATAATCGATATCGACATTGTAAATCCGGCAGATGAAACGCAAATTGTCCATACCGGTCAGGCTGCCTTGAAACGCACCGGAGAATGCCAAAGGCCAAGAAATACTCATCGTCCGCTTGATTTCACCCGTGGTCGGCGGCTCAACGCCACTGATCAAACGGATGAGCGTCGATTTACCTGCACCGTTGCGGCCGAGAATACCGATTTTCTCGCCCTTCTCCATTTTGAAGTTGATATCGTGCAAGACTGTCCGCCAACCTTGGCGGGTCAGATAGCGTTTGGAAACGTGTTCAACTGAAATCATTGCGGCTCAACCCCTTTGCTGAATCTCGCCACCATCGCCAAACCAAGCAGCAGCAAAACTAAATTACACAACAAAATATACCAAGGATTTTCGTAAGTCGTAACGCTGTTACCAAAATATCCGGCACGGAACATTTCTGTACCATGCACCATCGGAAGCATCAGCACATAGTGTTGCAACTGCTGAGGCAGGTTGTGTACGAAGAAAAACACGCCGGACAAAGGCATCATCACAAAACTGATGGTACTCCAAACTTTGCCAAACGGCTCAAAGTGAAACGCCACCGAACAGATGACCAGCCCCAATCCAACGGCAAACATTGCCATCAAAAGCCAAGCCAACAACATATAGAAAATATCTGCCGGTACATCAATCCAGCCGATGACGACCAATGCAGCCATAATCACAACCTGCGCAATGGTGGCACCGGCAATCTCCAACAACATACGCGCAAAAATGGTATCTAAAACACGTACATTTCGGTGATACAGCAGGCTTGTGTTGGCCGCAATCGAACCGATGGCGCGATTAGAGGCATTACGCCACATCATCATCATCGGATAGCCTGTCAGCGTGAAAGCCACGATATTCAAAGCCGACACGTTGTGCATGCGGAAAAACTTCCACATCAACACCATAACCAAAGTCAGCAGCAAAGGTTCGACAAATAACCACAAAAAACCAATGTTATTACGACCGTAGCGAGTAATAATTTCACGCATTAAGAGCGCGCCGATTACCCTTTTTTGGATAAGCAGCGACTCCAAAAACGATGTTTTATGTAGCTCTTTCATCAGTTTTTATGCTCACGGATACTTGCAGACAGCAACACGGCAATGCCATAGACAATCAAACCGATGACAAACGTTGCCACAATGTTGTACAGACGGTTTGGTTCATGCGCCAAGTCAGGTTTGTTCGGCTGGGAAATCACTTCCAAATACAATTGCTGACGATCTGCTTCCGCTTTCGCACTTTCCAAAGAAGTCATCGCTGCAGCCAATTGTTTCTCAGCCAATTCGTTTTCCAAATACACGCGCTGATATTCCGCCGCCTGATTGGACAACGAACCCTCGCCACCGCCGGAAATCGCTTTCATTTGTTGCGAGATTTCTTTACGCAAGCTCTTTTCACGCGCAATCAAACCTGGAATTTGCGGGTTTTCAGGCGTAACGGCTTTTACCTGGTCAAGCTGAGTTTGAATGACAATCAACTCGTCCTGCAATTTGGATACCAAACCCATTTGCACATCGGATTGCGCCTTCAAGTCAAAAATACCGTTGGACACACGGAATTTTGTCAATTGAGCCGAAGCTTCTTTAACTTTCTCTTCAGCCGAATTGACCACTTCCTGAGCATAACGAATCGTATCCTGACGCGCACGTTCGTTCAGCTGGTTGATCAATACCTCACCCTGTTTGAGCAAAGCATCATTGATCTTTTGAGATTCACCGGCATTGAAAGATGTAACGCTCAAATTAGAAATGCCTGAGACAGAGTCAAAATGGATGGATACCTTATCGCGGTAGTATTGATAAAACGCTTCATCCTCGCCACGCAGGCCAAAACCATTAAAACGGCTGAAAATGTCGCCTTCTTTTTCATAAAAATCACGAACGGGCATTTTCTTACGCAACGCGTCCAAAGCCGAACGCGACTGCATATATTCCTGCACGGTATAAATATCGTCTTGCGCACGAGAGAAACCAGACCCCTGCAAAATAGCGCCCAAGCCGTTCAAAGACGATTGGCTTTTAGGAGAACGCACCACAAAGCTGGACTGGGATGTGAACTGATCAGAAGCAAATAGTCCGTAATACACACCGGAACACAAAGTCGGCACGATAACCGTTACCCAAAGCAACGGATTAATCTTACGCAACCAAGACTTTTTGGCCTTTTTCTTTTCGGGAGCCGGTTGTTCCGGTTTCACATCCACATTTGCAGAAACTTGCTCAGACATTATTTTCCCCATCAGTTCACTAAATTATTAATACTGTTCGCACCGCTAACCACAGGCGAGAACACAAATGACAAGAACTTGCGTACTTCGGCCATCGGTGCATTCGATACGTACACCACGTCCTTATCCTTCACAGGGAAACGCTGCATCCAAAACATAGAATTCGCATCTGCCAGGTTCAAACGGTAGACCACAGGAATCTCCGCACGATCGCCATAACCCTTTTCAACCCATTTAGATTGTTTCTCAGGAGGCAGCTCGGACAAAGGCGCATAACGGAATACAAATACGCCGCGCGCATCTGCACTATAATCCTGCAGACCGCCCATACGTCCCACAGCCTCAGCCAAAGATAAGCCCTTCACAGAGAAACCAATCTGCTGCGTATGACCGACCGCACCCATAGACGTAAACGTGCTTGGATTAGTAATCATTGTGACTACATCACCGCGGCGCAACAAAATATTTTGACGCGGATGCGCCACCAAGTCTTCCAAAGCAATCGTTCTGACAACATTGCCACGTGTCAGCTGTACGTTCGTATCCTGAACATTCGCAGTCGAACCGCCCACGGCAGCCACCGCATCCAACACACGCTCGCCTGCAGCCGTCAAAGGCATACGCACACTGTTACCCGCGCGGATAACCGATACATTCGCCGCATTGTTTTGCACCATGCGCACCATTACCTGCGGCTGGTTTGCCATTTTTTTCAGACGGCCTTTAATAATGTTTTGCACCTGAACCGGTGTTTTACCAAGGACAGACACATCGCCAATAAACGGCACAGAAATCGTACCTGCAGAGCTGACCATCTGTTCAGGCAGCTTCGTTTGCTGCGCATTACCCGAACCGGTAGACGACAAAGCTCCGCCGAACAACACAGCCGGAGGAGCTTCCCAAATCGTAATGTCCAGCACATCACCTATATTGATAGCCCCTATTGATGATGTACCATCGCCCAACTGAGCAAATGACTGATTAACTTGCGCTTGATATAGCGACTGAGCTACCGCACCATTCACATCAATCAACTCCACCTCTGGCACTTCGGCTGTAGCCGACTGTTGCCCCAAAGCAACAACATTTCGTGTACTTGGGCCGGAAGTAGGAAGAGAAGAGCATGCAGCCAACAGACTGACACACAACAATAACATGCCCCTGCGGGTAAGACATTCTGCTTTCAACATTGATTAAATCTCACTATACTTTTAATTACGCACAGCCATTATAACACCTGATGAAATATTAGGCCGTCTGAAAACCTGACATAAGCATCAAAAGACATCACATTACAGCGAATACCGTCATGAGAAAACTTAAAAAACTGATTCGACAACCAGGTGTATTCTTCCGCGACTATCTCAACAAAAGATACCCTGTCCGAAACGCCGAACAGCGTACAACAGAGTCTGACGAACCGGTCATTATCGACAACAGCCTGTATTTAGCCGAAATTGAAAATAGTATCGACCTTCCCCCTATTAAAGTTGATGTCGTTTTCACATGGGTAAATAACCAAGATCCCAAATGGCAGAAACGTCGGCGCCAACATAGCCCTACTGCCGAACAAAACGCACTCCACAATAATGACGAAGCCCGTTTCAGCAACCACAACGAACTTTACTATTCACTTCACAGCGTGCGCACCTTCCTGTCGTGGGTCAACCATATCTACATCATTACCGACAACCAACGCCCCGACTGGCTCAATCCTGCCGACTATCCCAATGTCAGCATAATAGATCACAGTCAAATCATTGACCCGCAATACCTGCCCACCTTCAATTCGCATGTAATCGAAGCACACTTGCACAACATTCCTAATCTAAATGAACACTTCATCTATTTTAACGATGATGTATTTGTTGCCCGACCATTACCGAAGGAACATTTTTTTCACGCCAACGGGATTGCTTCACTTTTTATTGCAGACAAAAGCCTAAAACAAATGTCCGAAAGAGGAACCGACACACCCACTCTTTCCGCCTCAAAAAACTGCATCACACTATTACAACAGCACTACGACTGCCACATCGACCGTCCGTTAGTACACACCTATATTCCACTGCATAAAAGCAGCTTTCAATTTGCTTGGCAACACTACCGTACTGAGATTGAAGCCTTTTTATCCAACCGTTTCCGTTCTAACCACGATCTCAACCTTGCCACCTTCCTCGTACCTTGGCTGATGTTTTTAAACAGGAAATCTACAGTAGGTAATGAAATATGTTATTATTTTAATATCCGCTCCAACAAAGCGCCTGCCCAATATATCAAGCTCTTGGAAAATAAAAAAAATGGGCGGCAGCCACACTCTTTTTGTGCCAACGATTTTCACAGCCAGCAACAGATTGAAAACTACCAGGACAAACTGATTCAAATGCTGGAAAATTACTTCAAAACCAAATAAAAATAAAAGGTTAAAAAAAATGAACAATAAAAAATTTCGGAAGCTCTTACGAGACCCTAAACTCTTTTTCCGCGACATGTACGCCAAACGCGTAATGAAACTCAAAAAATACCTTCCCTTAAAATACGAAGGTAATAATCAATTTACAATCGTTTCAGCCGTTTATAACGTCGAAAAATACCTTGATGAATACTTTGACAGCATCGTCAAACAAAGCTTGAATTTCAAAAAATACATTCAAATCATTCTAGTAGATGATGGGTCAACCGACCATTCGGCAGAAATCATCAAACGATGGCAAGCCAAGTTTCCCCAAAATATCCATTATTTTTACAAAGAAAATGGCGGCCAGGCCTCGGCACGCAATCTGGGTTTACAACATGTTGAAACCGAATGGGTAACATTCATAGATCCAGATGACTTTGTTTCTTCTGATTACTTCTACAAGACAGATAACTTCTTAAGTAATAATGCCAACATTAGCATAGTAGGTTGCCCATTAGTATTCTACTTTGAAGATAAAGACATGGTGAAAGATACACACCCCTTAAAATATCGTTTTGCTAAAGGGGATATTATCCTTCCATTATCTAATCTAAAAGATCACCTACAATTATCTGCAAGTACTGCTTTTTTCAAAATTGATAATATCCGTAATGCACATATTTATTTTGATGAGGCAATGAAACCTAGCTTTGAAGATGCAAAATTTGTTACCGATTATATTCTAAATACTGATGCCTCAACTAATGCTGCTTTTCTGTCAAAAATCAGTTATTTTTATCGAAAACGTTCTGATGGTTCGTCCACGTTAGATGGAGCATGGAACAATCCATTACTATTTTCTAGGGTAATTGAAAAAGGCTGTATTGAAATTTTGAAAACAGCCAAAATGAAATTTGGAAAAGTCCCTGAGCATATTCAAAGAATCGTCCTATACCATATCATCTGGTATTTTGGTCGTATCGTAAATAAACCTGCAGCATTGTCACACCTAAGTGAAGAGCAAAAAAAACATTTCGTTGCCTTATTACATGAAATGTTTTCATATATTGATGAAGCAACGATTCTTCGCTTTAATTTAGCAGGGACATGGTTTTTCCAAAAAGTAGCTCTGCTCGGTTTATTTAAAAATACAGCACCTAAAAGCCAAATTGCTTATATTGAAGATTTTGATTTGAAAAAGAAACAGATTTTGGTGAAATATTTTTCAAATTTTCCAATTGTTGAACAATGGGTAATCAATGGTAAGGAAATATTCCCTAAATACCAAAAAGAAGTTGTCTATGACTTTCTAGGCAGTTTATACACTAAAGAATACCGCACATGGCTTCCTTGTCACGACATGGGCGATTTAGAACTTTTTTTAGCCGGTAAAAGAGCCAAATTAACATTCTCAGGAAAACAATTTGACAAACTACCAATCGAAGCAGTATTCACTTCATTCAAACAAAAATCCACGGTTAAATCGAATGACTGGATTTTAATGGATAGGGACAATCAGGCCGATGATAATGCAGAACACTTATATCGTTATATTAGTGAAAATCATCCAGAACAAGATATTTATTTTGCCCTGAAAAAAACCTCCTCTGATTGGAAAAGGCTCGAACAAGATGGGTTTAATTTGCTTGAATTTGGCTCATCTGCATTTGAGAGTAAATTAAAAGACTGCGCAAAAATCATCAGTAGTCATGTTGATGGATATATCACACATTATTTCAAAGATAATTCCCTATTAGATAAAGACTACGTCTTTTTACAACATGGCATTACGAAAGATGATTTATCAGGTTGGTTAAATACCAAAAAAATTGCTTGTTTCGTTACAGCGACAAATCCAGAATACCATTCTATTGTGGACAATACGACTGCTTATAAATTTGGTAAAAAAGAAGTTAAACTGACAGGCTTCCCTCGTTATGACCGTTTACTTATCAATAACAATACCGAATCTAAGCAGATTTTAATTATGCCAACATGGCGTAGCTCCATTGTAGGCACATATATTTCAGGTACAGAACGAACAAGAAACCCTGATTTCATGAAAACTAACTATGCCAGACATTGGCATGGTTTCATGAATCATGCCATATTAAAAGAACTGAATGATCAAGGTTATCAAATCGTCTTTGCACCACATCCAAGTATTCAGGAATACATGGATGAGTTCACTGTACCTGACTTTATTAAGATCTATAGCTATTCAGAAGGTAACATCCAATCCGTCTTCCAAAATACTAGCATCTTGATTACAGACTATTCATCTGTTGCATTTGATGTAGCCTACTTAAATAAAGCTATTTTGTATTATCAATTCGATTATGATGAAGTATTCTCCAGTGGAAATCACACCTATCAAAAAGGTTATTTTGACTATAACCGAGATGGTTTTGGTGCAGTTGCTTATAATGAAACAGAACTTCTGGCAGCATTAAAAGATCTAGTAAACAATCAAGCTAAAGTACCTGATTTATATCAAAAACGTATCGACAAAACATTCCAATTTAGGGATTCGAATAATTGTGAGCGTGTCTATCAGTCTATTACAGCACTTGACCAACCTGACACTACAGATAATCTGCCTATTATTCAGAATATGATTACCCAAGCTGAGAAACTTCATGCATGGGACTTGGCAGCAACCCGTATCCAAACTCTGCTTGATACAGGCCGTCTGAATGCGGAAGAAACAGCTGATTATCGCCATCGCTATCTGAACGCTTTATTTGAAAGCAACCAGTTTGACACTTTGCAAAACCTGTTACCTGATTATCCCGATACCGCAGGTTACTGGCATGCGAAAATGGACTTATATATTGGTAATGCCGTTAAAGGGGCGGAATTTTTTGCTGAAAACAAGCATATAGGAACGCAAAATGATTTACTTGTCGCATTGCTTGCAGCCTCGTTTCATCAAGCAAAAAGGCCGTCTGAAAAACTGTTTGCCCGGATAGGTACAGACTTATCCGACTCATATCAACCTTTGTTAGCCGTAGCACAAAAGCTATCGGAGCAGAATTATTTTGTAGCATTGGCTTTACTGAAAACGTATATTGATGGCTTGGATGATCGCGAAAAAGGCTATCTCAAACCCGAGCTATTGGCTTCTTACCTCTGCATGAAACTTGGTAACTTACAAGGCGCGCATCAGTTTTTGGTTGCTTTTGAAAACCATACTCAGAATGATCCAAGTTGCCGTATCGCGATTGCAAGACTGGCAAAATTACGCGGTGATTCTGAAAAACTATTTACCCAGCTTAACCGTGCCTTTGAAGAAAATCTGCTCTTAATTCCTGAAGATTTAACAATCGATTATCTGAAAAAAATGTACGCTACCGGCAACACTGACGGCGAAGGATATCTATTGGCCCAACTGCGCCAAAAATATCCTGAGAATCCGTCTTTGGCCTTGTATGAAGCTGAAAAACTTGCCCAAAACCAAGATTGGGAGTCTGTCACCAAAATATTGGCTGATTTTGCACAAACCTCACCGGAAACGATGTATCTTTATACAACTGCTTTATGCCGTCTGAAAAACCATCAGGCAGCACAACGTTATTTTGACAGTCTCTCTCTACAAGACACAGCAGCATATTGGAAACTGGCAGCTGAAATAGCCGAAGCTAAAGGTGACAAGGCATTACAGGCTGAGTGTCTGAAAAAACAATTGGCTTGTTTAGAGTAATTTCTGTCTTATCTTAAAAAAGGCCGTCTGAAAACTTTTATGTTTTCAGACGGCCTTTACTGTTAATACACTAATCAAGCTACCATATATCTACTTCATATTTTAATTCAGATTAATGTCCGAATCAGTAATATGGATGTCCAACAGCAAATTATTGATAATGGTATTGGACAAGAATACTGTGTTGCCTGAAAAATCTATGTGCTTTTGAATTTTTTCAAAGTCGAATTCACATAATACAACTGTAGGCAATGCTTCTTTCAGCTCTTTAATATCCGGATAAAACTCTGATACTTTAGCCGATGAAATGACCACTTGATTTTCAAGGTTATGATCAATTACATCCGGTAGCTTTTTGAAAGTCTCCAAAATCGGCGTACGGATAGAGTGCAGATACAATGGATCTTTGCCACCATAGTATTTATGGTTGCCCAAAAATGGGTCGATTGCAAAGGTTTTGTACCCACCAATTAAGCCGTGATATACCGCCCCTGTACCGCCTGATGATGCGCCGCAAATGACTACGTTTTTCTTATCTACGCCATAAATATTCATCAGGCTCTTAATGAAACGCTGGATATTGTCTTCGATATTTTCATCAAACTTTGTATTCAAACCGTGACTGCCAAACGCGTCTGATACATCAGCCATACGGATGATATAAGTATTTGGCATGATGCTGTTGCTGATAAATGGAAATGGGTGGCTATAATAACGGTCAACCATATTCTCATTGCTCTTATTGGTATAAGAGAACAACACCAATAGGTTTTTCTTGTTGGCACTCAATACTTTCGGTGCTTCAACAGTATAAATGACATTTTCCAACTCATGGAAAGAGTCTGGGAAATAAGCCAAAAGATCTTTATAACTGTGCTTGTTCACGCGACGGAACACACTTACACCCATTTTGTGTTCGACAGCTAAAAAGCCTCTATTATTTAGCTCATAAACATAATCACTTAGACCATGATTCCGAGCATAGCTTAGGAAAAACTCATTACTGTCGCCTTTAACACCAATGTATTCAACTTCCGGCTTATCCAAGTACTCAGCTAAATTAATGCCTTTATTTTTTTCAACATTCAGGATGTAGCACAGTTCGCTGCCAAGATAAATGGAAGTAACTTCTAAAATCTCACTAAATTTATCCTCGATTTTTGCCCAATCGGCTTCAGCAAATTTAAAAGACAATACTGTCTTTTCTTGATTAACCGATTGTGGGTAACTTCCATAAATTTCTGAAATATATTTCAGAAATTTATGGAAGCCGGAAATCTTAGAAATTTTGCTCTTATTACGCTCAATAAAGTTAAAGGTTTGTCCTACTGCCGTATAACTGACGCTGACAAAATAGTCGTTCAACAGAAAATCAAACACTATACTTTGATTGTTATAAATCCAAGCGTTAACCTTTTGAGGATCAATCTTGGCTTTTCGTAAGATGTTTTGCTGAATTTGATATAAATCCATTTTATAAACCCTGCTGATATTTTTCCAACAATGCTTTTTTGTCGGTTTTGTGGTTGGTGCTGACTGGAATTTCATCAATGTGAATAAATTCAGACGGCATCATGTAAGACGGTAAATTTTGTACTAATGCGTCTTTGATCGCCTGAGTATCTGCACTTTGCTTGGCTGTATAGAAACACACCAAACGCAATACTGCGCCTGTGTTGCGCTTCAAAGCTACTACTGCCACAGTATCAAAGGCAAATTCTTTAAGGTTAAGAATTTTTTCTTCAATTTCTGAAAGTTCGATACGGTAGCCATTGAGCTTAATCTGCTCGTCTTTACGGCCTTGTACATAGAACAATCCATTTTTTTCAAAACCGTAGTCACCTGTTTTATAAGTACGGTTATCTGCACTGTGTACTACCAAGCGTTTGGCATTTTCAGTTTCGTTGTTCAGATAGCCACGCATCACATGGTTACCGCTAATCCAAATCTCTTCGTCAACAATCTCTAATTTGGAATTAAGCACGGCAACGCCTACAGGCAACTCTTCTTCTGCCGCCAGCATATCAGGTGTAATATCAACGTAAGTTGTTGCTACAGTAGCTTCAGTCGGACCATAGGTATTGATAACACGGACACCGGGAAATTTTTGAAAAATCATATTTACTACTGGTTTGCCAAGTTTTTCGCCGCAGAACAAAAATTCTTTCAAACTCGGTAAAGTAGCTTGACTACATTTAGGGTTAAGCAGCTGCTGCATGGCAAAAGAAGGCGTGGAAACCCAGGTAGTAATTTGTTGTTTGGCCAAAAAATCAATCCAGGTGGCAGGATTAGAAATAGCATCACGACTGTTCATGACAATGCAACCGCCGTAAGCCAAGTTGCCAAAGATTTCGTACATTGACAAATCAAACGCAAACGGAGCCTGATTCATGAATACATTAGGTGCGGCTAAATTAAGCTGCTCTTTCATCCATTTCATCAGGTTAAACACGGCTTCACGACCGATTTGCACACCCTTAGGTGCGCCGGTTGTTCCTGAAGTAAACATGATGTAAGCCAAATCTTTTTCAGCCAGCTCTACTTCTTCGTCAGTCTGCTTTTCAAAAGTTTGCGTTGCCGAACGGTATACAAAGCGTGCTTTCGACAGTTGGCAGATATTGTTCAGACGGCTTTCAGGATAAATACTATCCACCGGAATAAAAGGGATTTTGTTTAATAAGCAGGCATAAATTGCCACTGCAAAATCAATTTCTTTATGGCCGTGCAACACCAGAGGAATGTTTTTGGTAATATCTGCTATGCTTTTGTAAGCCTCGATAAATGCGGCTATTTTTACGCGCAACTCTTCCCAAGAACATTCTTGAGTATCATTAACTAACGCTTTTCCCGAAGTTTGGCTGAAACGGTATTCCAAAAAATCATCAAGATTTTGGAATTCATTTAATTGTTTCATGATTTAGCCTTTGTAATTATTTTCAACATATTGAATGATATTGGCTGAGTTTGCCAAAATATCAACCAGTTGCTCAAACGGCAAATCAACATCAAATTTTTGTTTGATGGCCATAACCAAATCCATTGCGCTCACAGAATCAATAAGTCCTGTAGACAACAATTCTTCATTTGCTGACACTTGTTTTTGTGCAACTTGTGAAATCAACGCCAAAACTTCGTTAGATACTGACATGGTAAGATCCTTTTATTAAAATTGAAATGATAACGCTTTGCACTCTGTGCATAACACTGTGATTATCCCATATTTTTTTACTTTTCAGGTAACTAAATATACAATATCCAAATAAAGCAATCCCTCTTTGACAACACTTACACCAGGCCATCTGAAAGCGTGTTTGTATTTTCAGCCAACCGATTTCACGACTTCCAAACACAATTTTAATTAAGGAAAACCAATGACTATTCTTATCACCGGCGGTACCGGTTTTATCGGTTCTCATACCGTTGTTTCCCTGTTGAAATCAGGCTTTAATGCCGTGATTTTGGACAATTTGTGCAATTCGTCTGCCAACATCCTCCCGCGCTTGGAAAAGATTACCGGCAAGTCTGTGCCTTTTTACCAAGGGGATATCCGTAATCGTGAAGTGTTGCGTCAAATCTTTGCGGAACACGATATTGATGCTGTCATCCATTTTGCCGGCTTGAAGGCAGTCGGTGAAAGCGTGGCCAAACCAATGAAATACTATGACAACAATGTGTCGGGCAGTTTGGTTTTGGCTGAAGAAATGGCGCGTGCCGGCGTATTTAAGATTGCGTTCAGCTCATCTGCTACGGTTTACGGCGATCCGGGTAAAGTACCTTATACGGAAGATATGCAACCGGGGGATACGACCAGCCCTTACGGCACGTCTAAGTCTATGGTGGAGCGCATTTTGACGGATATCCAAAAGGCCGATCCGCGTTGGAGCGTGATTTTGTTGCGCTATTTCAACCCTATCGGTGCACATGAAAGCGGTTTGATCGGCGAGCAGCCAAACGGTATCCCAAACAATCTGCTGCCTTATATCTGCCAAGTGGCTTCAGGCAAGCTGCCGCAATTGTCGGTTTTCGGCGATGACTATCCTACCCCAGACGGTACGGGTATGCGCGACTATATCCATGTGATGGATTTGGCGGAAGGCCATGTGGCGGCAATGCAGGCGAAAAGCGATGTTTCGGGTGTACACCTGTTTAATTTGGGTTCGGGACGTGCTTATTCGGTATTGGAAATCATCCGTGCCTTTGAGGCAGCCTCCGGTTTGACCATTCCGTTCCAAATCAAACCGCGTCGTGATGGCGATTTGGCCTGTTTCTACGCCGATCCCGCCTACACCAAAGCGCAGACCGGTTGGGAAACCAAACGCGATTTGGCGCAGATGATGGAAGACTCATGGCGTTGGGTCAGCAACAATCCAAATGGCTACGACGATTAAGTTGACCTGATACAGGCCGTCTGAAAGAGATGTTTTCAGACGGCCTCTTTATCTGAAAAACACACTTTCTGTCTGCTATAATCCGTTTATATTATTTTGACTATCCTCTGAAACTTATGAAAAAAATCCTTGTTACCGGCGGCGCGGGCTTTATCGGTTCTGCCGTTGTCCGTCATATTATCCAAAACACCCAAGACTCTGTCGTCAATGTCGATAAGCTGACTTATGCCGGCAATTTGGAATCTTTGACTGAGGTAGCCAATAATCCTCGCTATGCTTTTGAACAAGTGGATATTTGCGACCGCGCCGAACTCGACCGCGTATTCGCACAACACCAGCCTGATGCCGTGATGCACTTGGCTGCGGAAAGCCATGTCGACCGCTCTATCGATTCGGCAGGCGAATTTATCCAAACCAATATCGTCGGTACATTCAATCTGCTTGAAGCAGCCCGCGCCTACTGGCAACAAATGCCGTCTGAAAAGCGCGAAGCCTTCCGTTTTCACCATATTTCTACCGATGAAGTCTATGGCGATTTGCACGGCACAGACGATTTGTTTACCGAGACCACGCCATACGCGCCGTCCAGCCCCTACTCTGCTTCTAAAGCGTCCAGCGACCACCTCGTCCGTGCATGGCTGCGTACTTACGGTTTGCCGACCATCGTAACCAACTGTTCCAACAACTACGGCCCTTACCATTTTCCGGAAAAACTCATTCCTTTGATGATTCTGAACGCGCTTGACGGCAAACCGCTGCCCGTTTACGGCGACGGTATGCAAATCCGCGACTGGCTGTTTGTCGAAGACCACGCGCGCGCGCTGTATCAGGTTGTTACCGAAGGTGTTGTCGGCGAGACCTACAATATCGGCGGCCACAATGAAAAAGCCAATATTGAAGTCGTCAAAACCATCTGTACCCTGCTGGAAGAGCTTGTTCCTGAAAAACCGGCCGGCGTGGCACGTTATGAAGATTTGATTACTTTCGTACAAGACCGTCCCGGCCATGACGTACGCTATGCCATCGACGCTGCCAAAATCGGCAGGGAGCTGGGCTGGAAACCTCAAGAAACATTCGAATCCGGCATCCGCAAAACAGTGCAATGGTATTTGGACAACAAAACCTGGTGGCAAAACGTATTGAACGGCAGCTACCGTTTAGAGCGTTTAGGCACCGGAAAATAAGTTTTCAGACGGCCTGTTCCCATATTAGGCCGTCTGAAAATCACGCAAACACACACTACTCAGGAGAAAACCCATGAAAGGCATTATCCTTGCCGGCGGCAGCGGCACTCGCCTCTACCCCATCACGCGCGGGGTATCCAAACAGCTGCTGCCCGTGTACGACAAGCCCATGATTTACTATCCCCTGTCCGTATTGATGCTGACAGGAATCCGCGATATTTTGGTCATTACCACGCCTGAAGACAACGCCTCTTTCAAACGCCTGCTCGGCGACGGCAGCGATTTCGGCATTTCCATCAGTTATGCCGTGCAACCCAGTCCGGACGGCTTGGCACAGGCATTTATCATCGGCGAAGAATTTATCGGCAACGACAATGTTTGCTTGGTTTTGGGCGATAATATTTTCTACGGCCAATCATTTACGCAAACATTGAAACAGGCCGCCGCCAAGACCCACGGCGCAACCGTATTCGGCTATCAAGTCAAAGACCCCGAGCGTTTCGGCGTGGTTGAATTTGACGAAAACTTCAACGCCCTGTCTATCGAAGAGAAACCGCAACAGCCCAAATCCGATTGGGCGGTAACCGGCTTGTACTTCTACGACCAACGCGTCGTCGAGTTCGCCAAACAAATCAAACCGTCCGCCCGCGGCGAATTGGAAATTTCCGACCTCAACCAAATGTATTTGGAAGACGGTTCATTGTCGGTTCAACTTTTAGGACGCGGTTTCGCATGGTTGGACACCGGCACCCACGAGAGCCTGCACGAAGCCGCTTCATTCGTCCAAACCGTACAAAACATCCAAGACCTGCAAATCGCCTGCCTGGAAGAAATTGCTTGGCGCAACGGTTGGCTTTCCGATGAAAAACTGGAAGAGCTGGCGCGCCCGATGGCGAAAAACCAATACGGCCAATATTTGCTGCGCCTGTTGAAAAAATAATGTTTGAGGCCGTCTGAAACTTTTCAGACGGCCTTTAGATGAAAGATAAAACAATGAACATCATTGATACCGCCATTCCTGACGTAAAACTGCTTGAGCCGCAAGTCTTCGGCGATGCGCGCGGCTTTTTTATGGAAACTTTCCGCGACGAGTGGTTCAAGACCCAAGTCTGCGACCGCACCTTCGTGCAGGAAAACCACTCCAAATCCAGCAAAGGCGTATTGCGCGGCCTGCACTATCAAACTGAAAACACACAAGGCAAACTCGTGCGCGTGGTTGTCGGCGAAGTATTCGACGTGGCCGTCGATATGCGTAAAGACTCCCCTACTTTCGGCAAATGGGTAGGCGAGATCTTGTCTGCAGAAAACAAACGCCAACTGTGGGTACCCGAAGGTTTCGCTCACGGCTTCTATGTACTGAGCGATGAAGCCGAGTTCGTCTATAAATGCACAGACTATTACAACCCCAAAGCCGAACACTCGCTGATTTGGAATGATCCGACCGTCGGTATCGACTGGCCGCTGCAAGGCGAGCCGAATCTGTCGCCTAAAGACTTGGCCGGCAAAGTATTGGCTGAAGCAGTCACGTTTTAAAAAGTTTTAAAAATAATTCAGGCCGTCTGAAAGAATGCTCCTCTTTTCAGACGGCCTACAATCTATTAATAACAATAATCGACGAAAACGCATTGTGAAAAACGCCTACATTCCCTCTCGCGGCATCCGCAAAATTCCCCATCTCTCCACCCTATTGCCTGAGTTTCATATCTGCAAAGATGGAAAAGGTACAGAGACTGTCGTCGGCTGGGGTTTGCGCCCGACGACACACAAAGCGCGTACTTTCGCCGCTGAACACCGGCTTCCCTTTATTGCATTGGAAGACGGTTTTTTACGCTCGCTCGGACTGGGCGTCTCCGGTTATCCGCCCTATTCCATCGTCTATGACGATATCGGCATCTACTACGACACCACCCGTCCTTCACGTTTGGAACAACTGATTCTCGCCGCCGATACCATGCTGTCTGAAACCTTGGCTCAAGCGCAACAGGCGATGGATTTCATCCTGCAACACCACCTGTCCAAATACAACCACGCGCCCGAACTTTCAGAAGATCATCCTTTACGTTCCCCATCCAAACCCGAAACCGTCCTCATCATCGACCAAACCTTCGGCGATATGGCCATCCAATATGGCGGCGCAGACGCCTCTACGTTTGAACTGATGTTTCAGACGGCCTTGAATGAAAACCCGCAAGCCGATATCTGGGTAAAAACCCATCCCGATGTTTTGTGCGGCAAAAAACAAGGCTATCTGACCCAACTGGCGCAGCAACACCGCGTCCATCTTTTGGCAGAAGACATCAATCCGATTTCTTTGTTGCAAAACGTCGATAAGGTTTATTGCGTTACCTCGCAAATGGGTTTTGAGGCGCTTTTGTGCGGCAAACCACTGACCACCTTCGGCCTGCCGTGGTACGCCGGATGGGGCGTAAGCAACGACCGCCATCCCAAAATCGGCAGCCTTGTTCAAACCCAACGCCGCGCCCGCCGCAACTTGCTGCAACTCTTCGCAGCAGCCTATCTGCAATACAGCCGCTACCTCAACCCCAATACCGGCGAAGCAGGCAGCCTCTTTGATGTTATCGACTATCTGGCAACGGTCAAACGCAAAAACGACAAATTGCGTGGAGAGTTGTATTGCGTCGGCATGTCTTTGTGGAAACGCGCGGTTGCCAAACCGTTCTTTAACGTACCCTCATGCCGTCTGAAATTTATCTCCTCCACCCAAAAACTGGCAGGGGTCAAACTGTCCGACGATGCACGCATCCTAGCTTGGGGCAACGGCAAAGAGGCCATCGTCCGTTTTGCCGAACAACATAATATCCCCCTGCTGCGCATGGAAGACGGCTTTATCCGCTCGGTCGGACTCGGTTCTAATTTAGTGCCACCGCTGTCGCTCGTTACCGACGATATGGGCATTTATTTCAATGCCGAAACCCCGTCACGTCTTGAACACATCCTCCAAAACCAAAACTTCGACGACCAGGACTTTCAGACGGCCTTGAAGCTGCAAAAAATGCTGACCGAAAACCACATCAGTAAATACAACGTCGGCAGCTCAGACTTCACGGTCCCGTCAACCAACAAAACCGTAATCCTCGTTCCCGGCCAGGTTGAAGATGATGCGTCTATCCGCTACGGTTCGCCCCAAATCTATCGCAATCTGGATCTGCTCCGTACCGTACGCGAACGCAATCCCGATGCCTATATCATCTACAAACCGCATCCAGATGTAGTCAGCGGTAACCGCATCGGCCATATTTCCCCTGAAGATACGGCACGATATGCCGACCAAACCGTCGAACAAGCCGATATCCTGACCTGTCTCCAATACGCAGACGAAATACATACCATGACTTCGCTGACTGGTTTTGAATCCTTGTTGCGCGGCAAAAAAGTCAGCTGCTACGGTCTGCCTTTTTACGCAGGTTGGGGACTTACCCAAGATCTGCTCCCCATTCCGCGCCGCAGCCGCAGGCTTGAGCTTTGGCAGCTGATTGCCGGCACGCTCATCCACTACCCCGACTATATCCATCCCGAAACCCATCAGGCCATTAATGCGGAAACCGCTGCCCAAATCCTGATACGACAAAAAAATATGCAAAAAAACAACAACGGATTACATCGCGGGTACTTTGCTAAAAAATTAGGTAAAATCAAACAACTATATCGATCTTTCAAATAAACACCATCAAAGTTAACAATGCGTCATAAACCAGCTTCAATTGCGGCATCATTGCCTTTGCATCGTTAATACGCTTGGCGTATGCTTGAAAGTTCAACTCAAAACTATTACATAAAAAACAAAACCACATTGCGACATGAAACAGACCGTCCTCAAAAACAACCTGCAAAACCTGCTTGAAAGCGCAGAAAATATCCTGCTGCTTCAAAGTCCTGTCGGCGATTTTTTTCTGCGCCTTGCCAATTGGCTGACTGAAAACGGCAAAACCGTACATAAATTCAACTTTAATGCAGGCGACGACTATTTTTATCCGCCCACTCAAGCTCATACCGTTGTTTTTAACGACAACTACGATGCCTTTCCTGAATTTTTGCAAGAATACATCGTTCAACATCACATCCAGGCGGTTGTCTGCTTTGGCGACACACGCCCTTATCACGTCATTGCAAAACGCATTGCAAACGAAAACCAAGTCGGTTTCTGGGCGTTTGAAGAAGGTTATTTCCGCCCCTACTACATCACCTTAGAAAAAGACGGCGTCAACGCATTTTCCCCGTTACCGCGCCGTGCCGACTTTTTTTTGGAACAATTCCCCAAGCTGGCACAGCAAGAATACAAAGCGCCGACGCCGGTACGCGGCGGGTTTATGCCCATGGCCAAAAACGCCGTCCGTTACTATATCGAATTGTTCCGCAACCCGAACAAGTACCCGAACTACATCCACCACCGCGCATCCAATGCCGGCCATTACCTCAAACTGTGGTCAATCTCCATCCTCAAGCGTTTGAACTACTATATTGAAGACATCCAAATCGCCAAACGCGTGGAGGCGGGCAAATACGGCAAATTTTTTATTGTTCCCTTGCAGGTATTCAACGACAGCCAAGTCCGCATCCATTGTGACTTTTCCAGCGTCCGCAGCTTCCTGCTCCATATTTTGGCCTCCTTTGCCGCGCACGCGCCTGCCGATACCAACCTCATCATCAAGCATCATCCGATGGACCGCGGCTTTATCGACTACTCGCGCGACATCAAACGCTTTATCAAAAAACACCCCAAACTCAAAGGCCGTATCACTTACGTCCATGATGTCCCCCTGCCCGTTTTCCTGCGCCACGGCCTCGGCATGGTTACCATCAACAGCACCAGCGGCCTGTCCGGCCTGATTCACAATATGCCAGTTAAGGTTCTCGGCCGTGCCTATTATGATATTCCCGGCATAACCGACCAAAATACCTTGGCAGAATTTTGGAATCATCCGACACCGCCTGACAGCGACCTGTTCCATGCCTACCGTATGTACCACCTCAACGTGACCCAAATTAACGGCAACTTCTACAGTCAGGTGTTTTTCCCCAACAAAGACACATCCGACTCTTCCATACCGACAACCTGACTTAGCGAAGGAAAGTTCAGGCCGTCTGAAAATATTTCAGACGGCCTGAAGCAATCAATACCTTGGCTACTTCCATGTAAATCAAACACAAAAACCTGCATTTATCATTAACAATAAATTACAAAGACAGTATAATGACCGAGCTGTCATGAGCGCATACCGACTCAAGCTGAGCCTTTTGTAACACACAAAATATGGATGCCCCTAGGCAAAACAATATAACAAGCTAAGCATCCTAAAGATAAGCCAGCAAAACTATGCCGAGCAATATTTTTACAAAGCCCTCAACCGGTATCGCCGCCCATATGCCACAGCATCCGTCTTCCACTTTATATCCGCCCGCAAACCATGACCGCCGCTCCTGATATCCTCTACCGGCAAGCCGCCGCCCTTTTGGAACAATCCCATACCGCCCAAGCCCTGCCCCTGTTGCAACAGGCGGCAGAGCAGGGTTATGCGGAAGCTGCTTTCGCATTGGGCAACCATCTGCTGCAAAACGGCCAATTGGAGCAGGCACTTTCATGGTTGGAAGCCGCCGCTGCCCAACGCCACCCCATGGCACTCTTCACCCTGCTGCAACAACGCGAATACAACGGCACCCCGACCGGACAGCTTCTTAACGAATACGCCTGGCTGGGTGAGCAAGGTCACCTCGAAGCCCAATTAATCCTCATGCGTTACCACGCACAGCGCAATGATCCACAATCCCTCTACTGGGCGGAGCTTGCCGCTGCCCGATATGCTGCGCCTGCGTATTACCATCTGGCACGCCATCATCAACGCCAAGGCGACGTTGAAACAGCCATCGAACAATACGAAAAAGCGGCCACGCTCGGTGTGACTGCTGCCTGCTGGCAACTCGGTCAAATCTACTTCTACGGCACAGGCGTCAGCCACAACCACGCACAAGCCGAACAATATCTCGAACAAGCCGCGCAAGCCGGCCACATCGCCGCACAAACCCTGCTGGCCGACCTTCTTGCCGCCCAACGCAAACCCGAAGCCTTAGAATGGTATCGTCGTGCCGCCGATAAGGAACAAGCGGAAGCACAGGCCAAGCTGGCCCAATACGCCCTGACCGGCGAACTTTCCGAACGAGACCCGTTCCAAGCGGCACGCTACGCCAAAGCCGCTGCCGAAAAAAACCATCCCGAAGCCCTGAAAATCATGGGCGACCTCTACCGCTACGGCCTCGGCATCAAAGCCGACAACCATATCGCGCACGATTACTACCACCGTGCCGCCACGTTAGGTTCTGCCTCCGCGGCACAAAAACTCATCAGCGACGCCGCACTGTACCATCCGCAACAATACGAACAAATCAAAACAGCCGCCCTGCAACAGCAACAAATCGGAACCATCTACCGTTTGGCGGAAGCACAAGCCCACGCCATCGGTCGCTACGCAGACTACAATGCCGCGCGCAAGAATTACATGGAAGCAGCCGAATTCCACCATAAAAACGCGGCGGCAGCCTTAGGCCGCATCTACCATTACGGCCTCGGTACGGCGCAAGACCCTCGGGCGGCCGCCCACTGGTACGCAATCGCAGCCGAACAAAACCACCCTTCCGCCCAATACCACCTCGCCTGTTTTTACTATCACGGGCAAGGTGTCGGCTGTCATGTTCCGACCGCCTGCTACTGGCTGCAGGCCGCCATCAGCAACGGCCACACTTCGGCCGAATCATTAACATCCCTATTAGAACAATGGCGCCGCGAAGTGCACCATGCCATCGGTCAAAAGGCCGTCTGAAAATATTTACACTCGCATTTTTTGACAATCTTTAACTATTCCCCTAATATTTGCCAGTTATTTTTCACGGACACGTCATTGTTTTCATTTCTTTCTGAAAACACCTTGCCCGCGCATCAATACCATGACACTCGGCGGATAACGCCAAGCGTTGAAACACACTACATCCGGAACAAAAACGGATGCTCGGAAAAACATTTCTAGGAGGTGAAACAACATGGAATGGGAATTCAACAGTTATTACACACTGATTGCCGCCACACTCGTGTTGCTGGTTGGTAAATTTCTGGTTCAAAAAATCAAATTCTTACGAGACTTCAATATTCCCGAGCCGGTCGCCGGCGGTTTGGTTGCCGCTATCGTCCTGTTCGCCCTGCACGAAGCCTACGGCGTCAGCTTCAAATTTGAAAAACCGCTGCAAGATGCGTTCATGCTCATCTTCTTTACATCCATCGGTTTGAGCGCCGACTTCTCCCGTTTGAAAGCGGGCGGTTTGCCTTTGGTTATCTTTACCGCCGTGGTGGGCGCATTTATCATCGTCCAAAACTTTGTCGGTGTCGGCTTGGCGAGCGCATTGGGCTTGGATCCGCTGATTGGCCTGATTACCGGTTCGATTACCCTGACCGGTGGTCACGGTACCGCCGGTGCATGGGGTCCTGACTTTGAAAGCAAATTCGGCCTGACCGGCGCAACCGGCTTAGGTATGGCTTCTGCAACATTCGGCCTGGTATTCGGCGGTTTGATCGGTGGTCCTGTTGCACGCCGTCTGATCAACAAAATGGGCCGTAAACCTATCGTCAAAACTGCCAAATCCGACGACAACGATGCTACTGATGACATCTTCGAACAAGCACAGCGCACTCGCCTGATTACGGCTGACTCCGCTGTCGAAACGCTCGCGATGTTTGCCGCATGTTTGGCTTTTGCCGAAATCGTGGACAGCTACGACAAAGCCTTCTTCGACTTGCCTAAATTCGTATGGTGTCTGTTTGCAGGCGTGGTCATCCGCAACGTCCTGACTGCCGCCTTCAAAGTCAATATGTTTGACCGTGCCATCGACGTATTCGGTAACGCCTCCCTGTCACTCTTCCTGTCTATGGCTCTTCTGAACCTGAAACTGTGGGAATTGACCGGTCTGGCAGGCCCTGTAACCATCATCTTGGCCGTACAAACCGTCGTGATGATTCTGTACGCCACTTTCGTTACCTACGTCTTCATGGGTCGCGATTACGACTCTGCCGTATTGGCAGCCGGTCACTGCGGCTTCGGTTTGGGTGCCACCCCGACTGCCGTTGCCAATATGCAGTCCATTACCCAAACTTTTGGCCCGTCTCACAAAGCCTTCTTGATTGTACCTATGGTGGGTGCGTTCTTCGTTGACTTGCTCAACGCCGCCATCCTCTCCGGCTTCATCAGCGTCATCAAAGGCTGATACGTCTGACATAGAAAAGCACTTGCCGCATTTACTTGCTGCAAGTGCTTTTGTTATGATAAGCACGTCAGGCCGTCTGAAAGGCCGTCATCTTCAGGAGTACCCATGTACAAAAAAACCGCTTCCGTATTGATTTTAAGCACGATTCTTCTTGCCGCATGCAGCAAAGAAGAGCCCAAAGCCGCACTTGATTGCGCCCAACCGGCCACACTGCAAAACATCCGTACCACCATCGAAGACACCCTCAAACAACAAGCGCGCTCCTTTGCCCGCAATGACAACCGCCAATTTGTCGATGCCGACAAAATCATCGCCGCCGGCCTCGAATTAGAAACCCTGCTTGAAGACCCCAAAGAAACCGGAGACGACGGCAAAGCCATCTGCCGCGCCAACCTCAAAATCCGCATTCCCGACACCATCCTCAAGACGGCCATAGACAACAGCCCGCTGATTTACGGCAACACCCCGTTGTCCGACATGCTCGAACAAAAACTGATGGGCAGCAACCTGACTTTTGAAAACAACACGTTCAGCACCACCCTGCTCTACACCCCCGATAAAGACGGCAAACCGGTTTTCGAAGACAATACCCTGAGTTCCACCGCCCAAACCCTTTCCGCCACCCTGCTGCCCTACGGCGTGAAAAGCATCGTCATGATAGACGGCAAACCCGTGTCCAAAGAGCAGGCCATCAAACTGCTGCAAAACCAAAACACGGAAGAACCACCCACCCTCAATCCGCAAGACATCCTTGAAAACAACGCCGCCAGCCAAGCCGTCGGTTTGACCGATAATGACGACGATTCAGACTACGAAGTCCTGCACCCTGACCGTGAAACTCCGCGCAACGAGCCGCCCGGCCTCAGCCAAAGCGAACTCGACAACGCGCGCGCGCAAAACCGTCAGACAGACGGCGAGATCAACGACCTCTGGGGCGGCTTAGACAGCGATGTCAAACAACAAATCCTCGGCGAACAACGCGCCTGGATTCAAAGCAAAAAACTCAACTGCCAACAAGCCGCCGCGTCCGCAGACAACGCCGCACAAGCAGAATACCTGCGCCTGCAGTGTGAAACCCGTATGACCCGCGAACGTACGCAATACCTGCGCGGCTATTCCATCAACTAAAACCGATAAGGCCGTCTGAACATTCAGACGGCCTACAAGAAAGCACATCACATCATGCAATACCGAATCCACCGTGAAGGCGATGCCCAAAACACACCCTCTTCAGCCTCCACCCCCGTCGACAACTGGGAGCGCAACACCCTGCGCGAAGTCCTCCTCGCCGCCTACCAAGAACAGCGCCGCGCCCGCATTTGGCGCAATATCTGGCGCGGCGTCGCCGTCCTCATCTTCCTCAGCCTAATCTTCGGCCTTGCGGAAGAAGAAGGAAAAACCACGAGCATCCAAGCCCGCAGCGAACACACCGCCGTTATCGACCTGACCGGCGAAATCGGCAACGACATCGACGACCAAGTCCAAATCCTGCGCGACAGCATGGAAGCCGCCTACGAAAACGGTAACGCCAAAGCCATCATCATTCGTGCCAACAGCCCCGGCGGTTCGCCTGTCGTGTCCAACACGGCCTTTAACGAAGTCCGCCGCCTCAAAGCCGAACACAAAGACATCCCGGTCTACCTCGTTGCCGAAGACATGTGCGCTTCCGGCTGCTACTACATTGCCGCCGCAGCCGACAAAATATACGCCGACCCTTCCAGTATTGTCGGCAGCATCGGCGTGATCGGCGGCGGTTTCGACTTTACCGGCCTGATGGACAAAGCCGGTGTCAAACGCCGTCTGAAAACCGCCGGCAGCAACAAAGGCATGGGTGACCCTTTCACGCCTGAAACGCCGGCACAAACCCAAATTTGGGAAACCATGTTGGGCGATATTCACCAAGAATTTATCAAAGCCGTCAAACTCGGCCGCGGCGCAAGGTTGAAAGACAAACAGTATCCCGATATTTTCAGCGGCCGCATCTACACCGGCAAAGAAGCCAAACAGGTCGGCCTGATTGACGACTTCGGTAGCATTTACAGCGTTGCCCGCGATGTTGTCAAAGCCCCCGAGCTGGTCAACTACACGCCGCAAGACGATTTCAGCAAAATGCTCAGCCGTCGCTTCGGTGCGGAAGTGAAGGCCAAAGTCAAAGAAACTTTGTCTGAAATTTGGTAAACCAAAAAACCAAAAGGCCGTCTGAAACCCAAAACATGGGTCTTCAGACGGCCTTTTTTATATGGTTTTTAAAATAAAACGCTGATTATTGTCCAAACATCCATCGACTTCATCAAATCAGCATGCAGATGCTCCCTGATGATGCTTTTACGGGAACACATTACGCCTACAAACGATTAAACCTCTACGTTTCAGACGGCCTGTTTCTGCATATTGTGCGACATATCAAACGCGGCGCGGACGGCGGTAATCAGGCTGCCAGAATCAGCTTTGCCCGTACCTGCCAAGTTCAAGGCCGTGCCATGGTCGACGGAAGTGCGGATAAAGGGCAGGCCGAGGGTGATATTCACGCCTTCGCCGAAACCGGCGTATTTGAGTACCGGCAGCCCTTGGTCGTGATACATGGCGAGGACGGCATCGGCATCTTTGAGTAAAAAAGGTTGGAACACAGTATCAGCCGGATAAGGGCCGCGTGCGTCTATGCCTTCGGCCTGCAGGGCATGAAGCGCCGGAATAATGGTGTCGATTTCTTCGTGTCCCAAATGGCCGCCTTCGCCGGCATGGGGATTGAGGCCGGTAACGAGGATGACCGGTTTGGCTATGCCGAACTTATGGCGCAGGTCGTGTTCAAGAATGCGGACAACCGACTCGATTAAAGGCTTCGTGATGGCGGCGGAAATGTCTTTCAGCGGCAGATGGGTGGTAACCAACGCCACGCGCAGGCCGCCGCCGGTCAGCATCATGACAACTTGTTCGGTATGGCTTTTTTCGGCGAGGTATTCGGTATGGCCGCTGAAAAAGCCGTTGTCTGCGTGGGCATCGTTGATGATGCCTTTATGCAGCGGCGCGGTAACCATACCGGCAAACAGGCCGTCTGAAATGCCCTGATACGCCGTATCCAGCAGTCGGAGCACATACGCGGCATTGGCAGGATTGAGTTCGCCCGCCCGACACTCGGCATCTAAGGGAATATGCAGAACTTCGAGTTCACCCTTGGGCAACGGTTCAGCCGCTTGAGCTTGAAAATCGCGCAAAATGACGGATTTGCCGAGCTGTTCGGCCCTGTTTACCAACAGGTTTTTGTCGCACAAAACAACGGGGCGACAAGGAAGGTCGGCGAAAGCCAAATCAAGGCAGATGTCGGGGCCGATGCCGGCCGGTTCGCCGGATGTAATGGCGAGAATAGGAGCAGTCATGGTGTTTCTCGGTACGGTTTACAGTATTTAGACAACAGTCAGGCAAAATGCCTGCCCTACTTTTGCAGATTAACACAAATACAAAAAGGCCGTCTGAAAACAGTTTTTGCTTGATCAAACTGTTTTCAGACGGCCTTGGCTGTTTACCGTTTTACACTTAAGAACGACGACCGATCATGCGGTATAAAACGTCGTGGCCTTGAATGCGGTGGACAACAACCATGGCGATGTGGCCGGCGACCAGCGCGAAGAGCAGCCAGCCGAGTTTGCCGTGCGCCATATTGCCGAGGTTGGACATCCATTCGATTTTTTCAGGCGAACCCTGCATCACTTCGACACCGAATACTTTCAACGGGCCACGGCCGCCGCCATATTGGCGGATCATGCCGATAACGGGAACGGCGAGCATGAAGACGTAAAGGGCAAGGTGGCCTGCTTTGGCGGCAAAGCTGTCGGCGGCAGGACGTTTGGACGCATTGAGCAAGGCCCAAACAATGCGCACGATAATCACCAGCAACGTGATGAAACCGATGGATTTATGCACGCCAAAGAGCGATTTGACCCATTCTTCGCCATCATAGATGGTCCAAACGGTAATGGTGGAGAGGATGCCGATGAAACCGAGTACGGTCAGCCAATGCAACGCGCGCGCGACGGCATCATAGGTTTGTGGACGTGTAGCGGTCATAATGTTTCCTTGTTTTTGATTTATTTGATTTTTTGAAGCGGCGGATTGTATCAAAAATACCCAACCAATTATGTTGCCTTTTTGAAGAGATTTCGTAAATGTTTGGAAAATTTGAAGAAACGGCGGTTTTATCCGTAAAGCTACACAGGCCGTCTGAAAACAAGGGCAGGAATACCACCTTCTATGCCGAACTCGGGCTAAAATAGGCATTTTTATTCTCGGGTACGCATCGATGCAGGTTTGGATTCGGCGGTTTGCGCTGTTGCTTCTGCCTTTAGGTTTCTTAGCGATTATGGTGGCCGCGCCTTTGCTGTCGTTGGCGTTTTACGACGGCGAAGGCGCTTGGGCGGAAGTGGTGGCTGATGACTATATGCGCCTGCGCTTGGGCTGGACGGTGGCGCAGGCGGTTTTGACCTGCGTCTTGGTCACGGCTTTGGGCGTGCCTGCGGCGTGGGTGCTGGCGCGGATGGACTTTGCCGGACGGCGCACGGTTTTGCGCCTGCTGATGCTGCCTTTCGTGATGCCGACTTTGGTGGCAGGCATGGGCGTGCTCGCCTTGTTTGGTGCACACGGTATGCTGGCGGCAGGTTGGCAGGACACGCCGTGGCTGCTGATTTACGGCAACGTGTTTTTCAACCTGCCGGTTTTGGTGCGCTCGGCGTATCAGGGATTTGTGCGTGTGCCGCAGGCGCGGTTGCTGTCGGCACAATCTTTGGGCGCGGACGCGTGGAGGCGGTTTGTCTGGGTCGAATGGCCGGTGGTGCGCGCGTGGGTTGCCGGCGGCGCGTGCCTGGTGTTTTTATATTGTTTTTCAGGCTTCGGGCTGGCCTTGCTGCTCGGCGGCGAACGTTTTGCGACGGTGGAAGTGGAAATCTACCGGCTGGTGGCGTATGAGTTGGACATGGCGCGTGCGTCGGTGTTGGTGTGGCTGGTGCTGGCGGTTACGGCGGCGGCAGGCGGTTTGTATGCGTATTGGAGCAGGCGCGTGACTGTGGATAAGTCAGTCTCGCCTTTGCCTCCGCGTGCGCCGATATGGGCTTGGGAAAAATGGCTGACGGCAACGGTATTGACCATGTTGGCAGTGTGCTGCCTGCTGCCTTTGGCGGCGGTGTGGCTCAAGGCGGTATCGGCAGGCTCTTCGTGGTCGGTTTTGTTTGAAGCGCAGACTTGGACGGCTGTGTGGAACACCGTCCGTTTCTCTGCGGCAGCAGTGGCGGCGGCGACGGTATTGGGCGTACTGTATGCGGCGGCGGCACGGCAAATGGCGTGGTTGCGCGCGCTGATGTTTTTGCCGTTTATGGTGTCGCCCGTGTGCATTGCGTTCGGCGTATTGCTGCTCTATCCGCAGTGGACGGCTTCGCTGTGGCTGCTGACGGCGACTTACGCGCTGTTGGCGTATCCGTTTGTGGCCAAAGATGTATTGGCCGCGTGGGACGGTTTGCCCAAAGATTACGCGGCGGCGGCGCGTACTATGGGCGCAAACGGTTTTCAGACGGCCTGTTATGTAACCGCGCCTTTATTGAAACCGGCTTTGCGGCGCGGTCTGACTTTGGCTTCGGCAACGTGTATCGGCGAATTTGCGGCCACATTGTTCCTGTCGCGCCCCGAATGGCAGACGCTGACCACTTTGATTTACGATTATCTCGGGCGCGCCGGTGCGGACAATTACGGACGGGCGATGGTGTTGACGGCAGTATTGACCGCTTTGGCTTTGACGGCATTTTTGCTGGTGGACGAAGCGGAAGGACAAAAGGCCGTCTGAACGTGGTCGGCTCAAATCCCTTCGCTTTCACTACACTATTGCCGCGCCTTGTATCGAAAATTGATTGAATCCGCTATATAATTTGTTTTTAACCGCACTCAACACGACCTATCATGACCGACTTAGAAACCAAACGCCTTGAAACCCAAGCCATGCTGGACAATGCCGACTTGCTGTTTGACCAAGAACAATGCCGCGCGGCCTTGCAAAAAGTTGCCGACGACATTACCCGCGACTTGGGCGACAAATACCCCCTGCTCTTGCCTGTCATGGGTGGTGCGGTGGTGTTTACAGGACAGTTATTGCCGCTGTTGCGCTTTCCTTTGGACTTTGACTACGTCCACGTTTCCCGCTACGGCGACAAACTCGCAGGCGGCGCGTTCAACTGGAAACGCATGCCCGACCCCGAGCAAATCAAAGGCCGTCATGTAGTCGTTTTGGACGACATCTTGGACGAAGGCCACACCATGGCCGCCATTCAGGAAAAACTGTTGGAAATGGGCGCGGCAAGCTGCCGTGCGGCCGTGTTTGCCAACAAGCTGATCGACAAAGAAAAACCGACCAAAGCCGATTATGTCGGTTTGGACGTGCCCAACCGCTACGTCTTCGGTTACGGCATGGATGCCGCCGGCTGCTGGCGCAACCTCGGCGAAATCTACGCCTTAAACAATAAATAAAACAAAGGTCGTCTGAAAAATCTTCAGACGGCCTCAACCCCCATGCTAGGAACACATCATGATAGGTTTGTTAATCATTACACATGAAACCATAGGTGAAGCCTATCGCGGTTTGGCCGACCATTTCTTTCCCAACGGCTTCCCCGAAAATCTCCACATCCTCGGCGTACAGCCCGACGAGGATCAAAACGACATCATCAACAACGCCATCGCCGCATTGCAGGAATTTCCCAACAACCGCGGCGTGCTGATCATGACCGACATCTTCGGCGCAACCCCATGCAACGCCGCACGCCGGCTGGTGCGCGAAAACAAATCCGCCATCCTGACCGGCCTCAACGCCCCGATGATGATTAAAGCCATCCAATACTCATCACAAGCCGAAAACCTCTCCGACTTCACTGAAACCGTCAAAGAAGCCGCCATCCGGGGCATTTTCGCCATTACATCCGCACCTGAAGACCTGGTGTGCAAAGAACACGGCTAAGGCCGTCTGAAAACATTCACTTTACGAACATTACATTTAGGGGACATCCATGCTCAAACAAGAAATCGAAATCATCAACAAACTCGGCCTGCACGCGCGCGCTTCCAGCAAATTCACCCAAACCGCCTCCCAATTCCAAAGCGAAGTCTGGGTCACCAAAAACGGCAATCGCGTCAACGGCAAAAGCATCATGGGCCTGATGATGCTGGCCGCCGCCAAAGGCACCGTGATTGAGCTGGAAACAGAAGGCGCAGACGAAGCCGCCGCCATGCAGGCGTTGACCGACCTCATCAACGACTACTTCGGCGAGGGCGAATAATGAGCATCGTCCTACACGGTGTAGCCGCGGGCAAAGGCATTGCCATCGGCCACGCCCACCTCATCACGCGCGGCACAACGGAAGTCCCCCAATACGACATTGATCTCGACAAACTCGATGCCGAAGTCGCCCGTTTCGACAACGCCATCAAAGCCACGCGCAAAGAACTGGAACAGCTGCGCGGCGCGATTCCCGAAAATGCTCCGACCGAATTGGGCGCGTTCATCTCCCTGCACCTGATGCTGCTGACCGACGTCACCCTCTCACGCGAACCCATCGACATTTTGTGCGAGCAGAAAATCAACGCCGAATGGGCATTGAAACTGCAAAGCGACAAGCTTGCCGCCCAGTTCGATAGCATTGACGACGACTACCTGCGCGAACGCAAACAGGACATGCTCCAAGTCGTCCGCCGCATCCACAACAACCTTGTCGGCCAAAGCAACGAAATCAACCTCGCCGGCAACCTGCTTGACGACACCGTCCTCATCGCGCACGACCTCTCGCCTGCCGATACCGTACTATTCAAAGAGCAGCACATTACCGCCTTCGTAACCGATGCCGGCGGCCCGACCAGCCACACCGCCATCTTAGGCCGCAGCCTCGACATCCCGTCCGTCATCGGCCTGCACAACGCCCGCAAACTCATTACCGAAAACGAAATCGTCATCGTCGACGGCATCAACGGCGTCCTCATCATCGATCCCGACGAAGTCGTCCTCAACGAATACCGCCGCCTCGCCCGCGAATACCGCAGCCACAAGCGCGAACTCAACAAAATCAAAAAAACCGCCGCCACCACGGCCGACGGCATCAACATCGAACTTTTAGCCAACATCGAATCCGCAGAAGACATCAAAGCCCTACACAACTTCGGCGCAGACGGCGTCGGCCTGTTCCGCAGCGAATTTCTTTATCTCAACCGCGACAACATGCCGACCGAAGACGAACAATACGAAGTCTATGCCGGCATCGTCAAAAAACTCAAAGGCAAAAACATCACCATCCGCACCGTCGATTTGGGCGTCGATAAAAATCCGCGCTGGTTCGGCCAAAACAGCACACCCAACGGCAGCCTCAACCCCGCACTCGGCCTGACCGGCATCCGCCTGTGCCTTGCAGAGCCGGTCATGTTCCGCACCCAAATGCGTGCCATCCTCCGTGCCGCCACCCACGGCCCCGTGCGCATGATGTGGCCGATGATTACGTCTATTTCCGAAGTGCGCCAATGCCTTATCCATCTGGACACGGCCCAACGCCAACTGACCGAACGCGGCGAAACCTTCGGCCCGGTCAGCATCGGCTGCATGATCGAAATCCCGTCCGCCGCCATGACCGTCGGCAGCATCCTCAAGCTCGTCGACTTCGTTTCCATCGGCACCAACGACCTGATTCAATACCTCCTGTCGGTCGACCGCGGCGACGACAGCGTCAGCCACCTCTACCAACCCGGCCACCCTGCCGTCCTCAAAACGCTGCAACACATCATCCGCACCGCAAACCGCATGGAAAAAGGCGTGTCCATCTGCGGCGAAATGGCCGGCGATACCGTCTTCACCCGACTGTTGCTCGGCATGGGCCTGCGCCGCTTCTCCATGAACCCCAACAACCTGCTTTCGGTTAAAAACATCATCCTGCACAGCAACACCGGCCATCTCGAAAACGATGCCGCCAAAATCCTGCGCTGCGAAGACCCGGAAAAAGCCGAAAAACTGATTAAAATCCTTAACCAAAGCGAACAGGCGGAATCACAGGCCGTCTGAATCTCTAAAAAGGGCGTGTTTCGATACACGCCCTTTTATTCGTCCCCATTTTGGGTTTACGCCCAACTCTCCCTCAAGCCCTCTTCTTCCCTATTTCGCCATTTCAAAAACCAACCTTTTTCACTTTTCCCAAACACTGCTTACAGGCCGTCTGAAAAATATAGGGCGCAAGTGAAATAAAACTTTTATGCCGACACCAAAGGCCGTCTGAACCCTGATTGCAAGGTTTCAGACGGCCTTGTTTTCAACCGAATACCTTTTATTTTTTTGCAATAAAAAACCCTTTACCGATCCATTCCAGCTACTGCCCACTATGGCTTTAGGTACCCCATATCATTCCTTTTTACTAGGTCTTCAGTACACCAAAGCCCTATATAAACACTATCCCTTCGTTTTAATGATGAAACTTTTTATTTCGAAATATGTCTATCCCTACATTCACTTGAAAAAAGATTCAATACCTTATAAATTTATAAAAAGATAGTAATTATCATCATATTTTAAAGGAATGATTCATGAGATTTACGCAACTTTCTGCTTTGATTGCCGCCGCAGCTTTATCAGTCGGCTCCGTATCCGCTTTTGCCAAACCCGTTCAGCTGACCGATACCGTTGGCCGTAAGGTAACTGTCGACCTGCCTGCCAAACGTGTGGTGTTGGGCTTCTATTACCAAGACTACATGGCCATCGGCGGTAAAACCGCGCTGGACAACGTCGTTGGTTTTTCCAAAGCAGTTTGGGCCGACTGGGCGCCGCCGAGCTGGGCGGCATTCAGCAAAGCCGTGCCTAAACTGAATCAGCTGACCGACGTGGGCGAAGTGGAAGTCGGCACTTTCTCGATTGAGAAAGTATTGGCGCTGAAACCCGATTTGCTGGTTTTGGCCGAATGGCAATACAAGGCTTTGGGTTCCGATCTCGACCGCATCAACAAGGCCGGCATCCCCATCGTCGTGTTGGACTACAACGCGCAAACGGTGGCCAAACACGTCCAATCGACCAAGCTTATCGGCACGCTGACCGGCCAGCAGCAAAAAGCCGACAAACTGGCGGCAGACTACAAACGCGTTGCCGACACCATCCAGGCGCGCGTGAAAAAAGCCAACCTGCCCAAGCCTAAAGTCTATGTCGAGTTCGGCAATAAAGGCCCTGCCGAACACAGCGTAACCTTCGGCAAGAGCATGTGGGGTTCGATGGCGACGCTGGTCGGCGGCAACAATATCGCCGCTTCTTCGGTCGAATTCTACGGCCCGATCAATCCTGAAAAAGTCCTCGCCGCCAAACCCGACGTGATCGTGATTACCGGCCGCGAAACCGAATTGAAGAAAAACCCTGCCGCCATGGTGATGGGCTGGGGCATTCCGAAAGCCGAAGCGGAAAAACGCTTGGCAGGCTTTGCCAAACGCGCCGGCTGGGCGAACCTGCCTGCGATTAAAAACAACCGCCTCTACGCCGCCTACCATGCCAACTCGCGCACGCTGTCCGACAGCGCGTCGATTCAGTTTATGGCCAAAGCGATTTATCCGCAGTTGTTTAAAGATTTCAACCCTGAGAAAACCTATCTGGACTTCTACCGCCAAAACCTGCCCGTCGTTCCGAGCGGCACGTTCTACCTCTATCCGAAAGGACAATAAGGTAGTTTAGATTTTCAGACGGCCTTTTAAATCGGAAGGCCGTCTGAAATTTTTGCGGAAGAAAAAGGCAAACCCGTTCTCCCCTTTATCAACATTCTTTTTTAAAGGTTTGAAACATGAATGATTCGGTTGTCGCCGAGATTGTGAAAAACCAGCGCAAGTTGGAAGGCAAGCGTTGGTTGATTGTGTTGATGTTTTTAATCATCGCGGCGGTCAGTTTTTTATTCGACATCGCCACCGGCCCGGCGATGACGGACACGCTTCCTGTCGGCGAAGTGGTCAATGTTTTGCTGGGCAAACCCGAAGTTGATGAAATGAACCGCCTGATTGTGATGGATTTGCGCCTGCCGATTGCGGTAATGGCGCTGGTGGTCGGTGCGGCTTTGGGTGTCGGCGGGGCGGAGATTCAAACGCTCTTGAACAACCCGATGGCCAGCCCTTATACGCTGGGCTTGGCGGCGGCGGCAGGTTTGGGCGCGTCGGTGGTGATTGCGTTCGGCGGTTTCGGGCTGCCTGAAACGGTCGCCGTCCCCATCGGCGCGTTTGTGATGACCATGCTGGCTTCGGGCATCTTGTTCCTGTTTGCCTCGGCGCGCCGCTTCAATTCGGCGATGCTGGTGCTGGTGGGGATTGCGCTTTTGTTTCTGTTTCAGTCGATTTTGTCGCTGATTCAGTTTATCGCCGCGCCTGAGATTTCGCAGCAGATTCTGTTCTGGCTGTTCGGCAGTTTGACCAAGGCAACTTGGGAGACGGTCATCGTTACGGCGGCGGTTACGGCGGTATGCGTGTTTCTGCTTTCGCGCGATGTGTGGAAGCTGACCGCGCTGCGTTTGGGTGAAGAACGCGCCGTCGGGCTGGGCATCAATCTGCAATTTTTGCGCCTGAAAACGCTGGTGTTGGTGGCGGTGATGACGGCGACGGCAATCAGTTTTGTCGGCGTGATCGGCTTTATCGGCTTGGTTGCCCCGCATGTGGCGCGGATTCTTTTGGGCGAAGACCAACGTTTCTTCCTACCCGGCGCGATGCTGGCAGGGGCGGCGTTTTTATCGGTGGCAAGCGTGTTGTCCAAGGTGATTATCCCCGGCGCGCTGTTTCCGGTGGGGATTGTTACGTCGTTTGTCGGCGTGCCGTTCTTCTTCTGGATTGTATTAACGAAACGATAGGCCGTCTGAAATGTTGAAACTTGAAAACGTACACATCCGGCGCGGCGATTATGTGGTCGCCGACAGTATCGATTTGACGCTGGAACAAGGCAAAGTCTATTCCGTGCTCGGCCCGAACGGCACGGGCAAATCCTCGCTGATGAAAACGATTTTCGGCGAAGTGGCGCACAAAGGCACCATCCGCTACGGTGACGAAGCGTTGAGCAAAATCCACCTGCAAAGCTGGCGCAAACGCATAGGCTATATGCCGCAGGACACCGCCGCCGAAGCCTCGCTGACCGCGTTGGAAGTCGTGTTGCTCGGCCGCATGGACGCGCTGCACATGCACGTCGGCGACGAACTGCTGCACGAAGCCGCAAGTATCATGGCGGAGCTGGGCATCGGCCACTTGGCGCACCGCGACGTCATGCGGCTTTCCGGCGGACAGCGGCAGCTCGTGATGTTTGCCCAAGTCATGCTGCGCCGCCCTGAAATCCTGATGCTGGACGAACCGGTCAGCGCGCTGGATATGCACCACCAGTTGAACCTCTTGGAACGCGTGGTGCAATACACGCACGAACACAATCTGGTTACGCTGATGGTCTTGCATGATTTGAGCCTCGCCGCGCAGTTTTCAGACGGCGTGATTCTGCTCGGCGAAGGCAAAGTACAGGCGCAGGGCGCACCGCAGGACGTGTTGCAGGCGGACATGATAGGCAGACTGTATAAAGTGGACATCGAACTTTTGTACGACAGCAAAGGCCTGCCCGTTATCCGCCCGATGCGGCAATCCTAGCTGAGAAATCTGCCACCAAGAAACCAGCCCCGCAACCATTTTATACTCTTCACAAAAAGGACTCCCCCATGAAAAAATCCCTCTTCCTCCTGATGCTGACCGCGTCCCTTAGCGCACACGCCGCCAACCACGAAATCAAAATGCTCGACAACGGCAAAGACGGCAGTATGGTGTTCGAACCCGGCTACGTCAACGCCAAAGTCGGCGACACCGTAACCTTCAAAGCCACCAACAGCGGCCACTGGGTACAAAGCAAAGCCCTGCCCGAGGGCGTTGCCGACTTCCTCTCTGAAGACGGTAAAGACTTCACCCTCAAACTCGACAAAGAAGGCGTATACGTCTATACCTGCCCGCCGCACCGCATGATGAACATGAGCGGCGTGATTCAGGTCGGCAAACCGGTGAACAAAGCCAAAGCGCAAGCCGTTGTCGATGAAATGGAAAACCGCGCCATGCAAAGCAAAGGCCGTCTGAAAAAATATATGGCGCAAGTGAAGTAAAAGCGTTTATGCCTGCATTAAAGGCCGTCTGAAACCTTTCAGACGGCCTGTTTCCTTTGCGTAAAACCCGCATCAAAGCTATATCTTCCGTTTCAGTTTCCGATAAAATAGGCCTATTCCGACACAAGATCCGTAAGCATGATACGCCGCCTTTACGCCACGCTGTGGCACCTCGCCCCCTTCCTGATCCGCCGCCACCTGCGCCGCCGCGCCCTCAAATCCCCAGCCTATCTCGAGCATTGGGACGAGCGTTTCGGGCAGGCGTATCCCAATCCCGTACAACGCCCGATTTGGATACACGCCGTATCCGTCGGCGAAACGCGTGCGGCCGAACCTTTGGTGCAGGCATTACGCCGCCATTTTCCCGACTCGCCGTTTCTGATTACCCAAATGACGCCGACTGGCCGCGCCACCGCGCAATCCCTGTTCCCCGATGCGCAATGCCGTTACCTGCCCTACGACAAATCCGAATGGGTCGCCCGATTTTTAGCCGAACACCGCCCCATCTGCGGCATTTTGATGGAAACCGAAATCTGGCCCAACCTGATGCACGGCTGCAAAAAAGCAGGTATTCCCCTCTTTCTGGCCAACGCGCGCCTCTCCGAAAAATCCCAACGCGGCTATCTTAAAATCCGCAAGTTGGTCGAGCCTGCCATGCAGACCCTCTCCGGCTGCTTTGCCCAAACCGCCGCCGATGCCGAACGCCTGCACCTCATCGGCGCATCCAACGTCCACGTCTGCGGCAACACCAAATACGACATCGCGCCCCCCAACGACTCGCGCCCGCTTGCCGCCGCCTTTAAAGAACGCATCGGCGCACGAGCCGTCGTCGTCTGCGCCAGCACGCGCGTGTATAAAGGCACAGACGAAGCCGAGCTGCTCCTCAAAGCATGGCAGGGCTACCGCGGCAATGCCTTGCTGGTCATCGTCCCGCGCCACCCTGAAAACTTTCAGACGGCCTACGATATCGCCAAATCGCTTGGTTATACCGTGCAAAAACGCAGCGACGGACAACCCGTTTCCCCCAACACACAGGTTTGGATAGGCGACAGCATGGGCGAACTTGCCGCCTACTATCTCAGCGCAGACATTGCCTTCGTCGGCGGCAGCCTCGTCGATGCCGGCTGCCAAAACATCATCGAACCCATCGCCTGCCGCGTCCCCACCCTCTTCGGCTACTCCAACTACAACTTCGCCCAAGCCTGCAAAGGCGCAGTCGAAGCCAAAGCCGCCGTCCGCGTCGAAACCGCCGAAGCCTGGTACAGAACCACGCGCCAATATCTCGACGATGAAACGCTGCGCCAACAGCTGATCAGCCACACCGAGCAATTCATTTCGCAACACCAAGGCGCCAGTGCCAAAATTGCCAAAGCGATTGCCGATTGTTTGAACCAGCGTTAAGAGACAAAAAGGCCGTCTGAAACCAAAGTTTTCAGACGGCCTTTTCTCAACCTACAAACTTAACATCCTGCTTTCAACACGCGGCGTGCAAACACGAACATACCGAAAACAAAAAACGCCAAGCCCAGCCATTTGGCGGCCGTATCCCAGTTTTCCAGATTCAGGGCCAAAGGTGCATCCGAACCGCCGTTGGTTACGGAGAAGGCGATGATAAACGCCATAATCACACCGATCAGGCTCTCGCCGACAATCAAACCGGCGGAGAACAGCGTACCGATACGTTCCGCATTTTTCAGACGGCCTTCACGGTTTTCCTGACGGCGGGCGATGACGGATTTCAACACCGCCGCCAATACCGCGCCGATCACAATCGGCATATTCACAGACGGCGGCAGGTAAATGCCCATGCCCACGGCCAATACCGGCAAGGCGCGCTTGCCGCCGGAGGATTTGCGCAATGTGAAATCGACCGCAATCAACGCCACGCCAATGGCCACGCCGGTGAAAATATAATCCCATTGCAGATTGTGCGAGAAAATACCTTGGGCGATGGTGGTCATCAAAGTTGCCTGAGGCGCGGCAAGGGCTTGTGCCGCATCCATGCCTTCACGCGGCATCGCGCCGGTAAAGCCGTAGGCTTCATACAAAAGCTCCAACACAGGTGAAATCACCAATGCACCGACAACGCAACCGACAATCAACGCAACCTGCTGTTTCCAAGGCGTTGCCTTTACCAGATAACCCGTTTTTAAATCCTGCAGGTTGTCATTGGAAATCGAAGCCACACAAATCACAGACGCGCCGCAAAACAGCGTCAACGCCAGCAGGAATTTGCGGTTTGCCTCGTCCGTCATCAAGCCGCCGGATTCGCCAACCAGCAGCAACACCAGCGAAATGATAACGATAGAGACGATGCCCACACCCGAAATCGGGCTGGAAGACGAACCGACCAAACCGGCCATATAACCGCAAGCCGCGGCCACCAAAAAGCCGATAATCGAAGCCAGCAGCGTACACACGACCACCAACAGCCAAGCCAAACCGCCGGAAATATGCGAGTCGCCGATAAAGTGGAAGAAAGACACGCCCAACACCAGCATCATCGCCAACACCCAGGCAATCATCGCCTTAGGCGACAAATCCTGTTCCGTACGCTCAGTCATCTGCACGCCGCCGAAATTGCGGAAAGACAGGCGCATACCCTCGACCATCGGTTTCATCAAAGTCAACAGCGTCCAAATAGCGGCAATACCGATCGTACCCGCGCCGATAAAACGGACTTTTTCCTTCCACAAAGACATTGCAAAAGGAATCATCTCCATATCGGCAGGTTGCGGAATATGCGCCGACAGATAAGGCACGGCCACACCCCAGGCAATCGAAATACCCAGCAAAATCGCGATACCGCCGGTCAGGCCGACCAAATAGCCCGCGCCCAGCAAAGCCAAAGAAAAGCCCATCGGCACTTGGAACACCGACGCGCCGCCTTTAAACCAAAAGCTCGCGCTGTCCGCCACCACGCGCAAACCGCTTGCGCAGAAGCTCATCAAACCGGCCAGAGCGCCGCCCGACACCAATTCCTTGATACCGCTGCCGCCTTCCTGTTGGTCCGCATCATGGTCGCCAACCTTCAAAATCTCAGCCGCCGCCACGCCTTCCGGATAAGGCAAATCGCTCTTCACCACCATCGCATAACGCAAAGGCACAGTGAAAATCACGCCCAAAATACCACCGGACATACACAGCAGCGTAGTCTGCCAAAACGGAAAGCCCGCCCAATAACCGGCCATCAGCAAACCCGGCAAGATAAAAATAATACTGGAGAGCGTACCCGCGGCTGAAGCCTGAGTCTGCACCATATTATTTTCCAGAATATTGCTGCCTTTAAAAAACTTCAAAACCGCCATCGAAATTACCGCAGCCGGAATCGAAGACGCAAAAGTCAAGCCCACCTTCAAGCCCAAATACACATTGGATGCCGTAAAAATCACCGTAATCAACGCGCCGAGTATCATCCCCCGCAGCGTCAGTTCACGGAAACTCGCATAAGGATCAACCGCCTGTTTCATAAAAATCTTCCTGTATCAGGTAAACAATCAAATCAAAACTTTTCAGACGGCCTTTTGATACATCCATCAGGCCGTCTGAAAAGCCTCTCTCTTACCATTTTAATGAACTATCCGACTACACGCAAAAGCCCTATTTATTTTCATTTGACGCCAAACAATAAAATCATATCGATACAGACGTTTGGGGCAGTTTGACGGTTTCAGGTAAAATAACGCCAAATTCATCAACCGTTCAGAAAGCCGCCGCCATGTATTCACTCGTCCGCCCCATACTGTTCCGTTTCGATGCAGAAAAGGCCCATCATTTCACGCTCAACAGTTTGCGTTCTATCGAAAAACTCGGCCTGCTGCCCAAGGTGGACAGCCACACCCGGCCAACCGAGCTGATGGGTTTGCAGCTGCCCAATCCGGTCGGCTTGGCGGCAGGTTTAGACAAAAACGGCGAGTGTATCGATGCGTTTGCCGCTTTAGGTTTCGGCTTTGTCGAAATCGGCACGGTAACGCCCAAGCCGCAGCCGGGCAATCCGCAGCCGCGCCTTTTCCGTGTTCCCGAACACCAAGGCATCATCAACCGCATGGGTTTCAACAACCACGGCATCGACGCGATGATCCGCAACATTGAAAACAGCCGCTTTAAAGGCATTTTGGGCATCAACATCGGTAAAAATGCCGTTACGCCGATTGAAAACGCGGCCGACGATTATCTGATTTGCTTGGAAAAAGCCTACGCCCATGCGAGCTACATCACGGTCAATATTTCCTCCCCCAATACAAAAAACCTGCGTGCCTTGCAGGGCGGCGACGAGTTGAGCGCATTGTTGGAAGCCTTGAAAAACAAACAGGCGCAACTGGCGGCTGCGCATGGCAAATATGTGCCACTGGCGGTTAAAATCGCGCCGGATTTGGACGAAGCACAAATCGACGACATCGCCCATGTGGTCAAATCCGTGGAAATGGACGGCATCATCGCCACCAACACGACCATCGACAAATCCAGCTTGGGCAGCCATCCGCTCGCAGGCGAACAAGGCGGCTTGAGCGGCTTGCCCGTACGCGAGAAAAGCAATCAAGTGTTGAAACTTTTGGCGGAACGCATTGACGGCAAGCTGCCGATTATCGGCGTCGGCGGCATCATGAACGGCACGGACGCGGCAGAAAAAATCCGCTTGGGCGCCAGTGCGGTTCAAGTGTACAGCGGTTTGATTTATCGCGGCCCTGAGTTGATTAAAGAGTGTTTGGCTGCGTTGAAATAATACTTTTCCAAAAATAAGGCCGTCTGAAATCTTTCAGACGGCCTTTTGATATGCTTTCATTCTTCAAACAGATTGCCTTGTGCCAATAAGGTTTTGACCGGTGCGAAATTGCGGCGGTGTTCCGGCAAGACGCCGTATTGTTTCAACGCGGCCAAATGTTGCGCCGTACCGTAGCCTTTGTGGCGGTCAAACCCGTATTGCGGATAGCGTTTCGCCAATTCATACATTTCCGCATCACGCGCGGTTTTGGCCAAAACCGAAGCGGCGGAGATTTCAATAATTTTGCTGTCGCCTTTGACCACGGCTTCGGCAGGAACATTCAAATCTTTCGGCACGCGGTTGCCGTCTATCCACACTTTGTCGGGAGTGACCGACAGCCCCTCGACTGCGCGCTTCATCGCGGCCATGGTTGCGTGCAGGATGTTCAGTTGCAGGATTTCGTCAGGATCGGCAAAGGCAATGCTCCACGCAACCGCCTGTTCCTTAATCATCTGCGCCAACATATCGCGCTTTTTTTCGCTCAGTTTTTTTGAGTCGGTCAAACCCGGCAAGTCAAAATGTTCCGGCAAAATCACTGCCGCCGCAAATACGCTGCCGACCAAAGGGCCGCGTCCCGCTTCGTCCACGCCTGCGCTTAAAACCGTCGCCATTTCTTCACCACCTGTCTGATTCAAAGCCGCCATTATATCCGCTTGCGGCAGATAAAATCCGCAATAGGACAAGCCGTTGGGGAGCAGTTAAAATTTCATCTGCTTTACCAATCAGTTATAATTTACATCCCCACATACTGATACGTCTTACAACATGCCTGCCCAATCCGAACGCCTCCATTTTTCCGAACGCTGGCTCAACGCCTACGAACGCTACCGCTATCGCCGCCATATCCACGCCTTCCGCCTCGGCTTGGCAATCGTGTTCTCCACCCTGTTGGCGAAAGTCTTCCACCTGCAACACGGCGAGTGGATCGGCATGACCGTCTTTGTCGTCCTCGGCATGCTGCAATTCCAAGGCGCGATTTACTCCAAAGCGGTCGAACGCATGCTCGGCACGGCCATCGGTTTGGGTGTTGGGTTGACCGTTTTATGGTTGAACCAACATTATTTGCAAGACGACGTTTTCTTCTATCTGATTATCGGTGCCGCCAGCGCAGTGGCCGGTTGGTCTGCGGTCGGCAAAAACGGCTATGTCGCCATGCTTGCCGGTTTGACCATGTGCATGCTCATCGGCGACAGCAGCCACCACTGGCTCGACAGCGGCCTGATGCGCGCCATGAACGTTTTGATTGGTGCCGCCATCGCCATTGCCGCCGCCAAACTCCTGCCCCTGCGCTCCACCCTGATGTGGCGCTTCATGCTTGCCGACAACCTCACCGACTGCGCCAAAATGATTGCCGAAATCAGCAACGGCAAGCGCATGACGCGCGAGCGCTTGGAGCAAAACATGATTAAAATGCGCAAAATCAACGCCCGCATGGTCAAAAGCCGCAGCCATCTGGCCGCAACATCCGGCGAAAGCCACATCAGCAACAATATGATGGAAGCCATGCAACATGCCCACCGCAAAATCGTCACCACCACCGAGCTGCTCCTGACCACCGCCGCCAAACTGCGCGCGCCCACGCTCAACGAAAGCGAAATCCGCCTGCTCGACCGCCATTTCAACCAACTCCAACGCGAACTGCGCCTGACCGTACGTCTCATCAAAGGCCACTACGCCCGCCGCATCCGCATCGATACTTCGCTCAATACCGAACTAAGCAAACCGGCCGCCCGCCTGCATTACGACTGGCAAGGCTTCCTCTGGCTCAGTACCAATATGCGTAACGAAATCGCCGCATTGGTGATCCTGTTGCAACGTTCGCGCAATAAATGGTTGGACAAAAAAGAATTGCAACGCCTGAAAGAATACCTGCGTAACGATACCGATCCGGAGTAACAATAGGCCGTCTGAAAAACGCAAACCCAAAATAAAAGACAAAAACGAATTAGCCGCCGATAACATCGGCCAATAAAAAAGGCCGTCTGAAACCCAATGGTTCAGACGGCCTTTCAATCAATCCAAGCAACAATAAATACCGCATAAAGCAAAATCCCCTGCGATTGCAGGGGATTTTTATATTTGGTTGCGGGAGCAGGATTCGAACCTACGACCTTCGGGTTATGAGCCCGACGAGCTACCATGCTGCTCCATCCCGCGTCAGAAGTTGTAACTATACGGAAAGACGGAATCGCTGTCAAGCGTTTTTGACAGAAAATGCGAAAAACGCCGCTTTACAAAAAACCGTCCGCATGGTTTAATTTTTCGTTAATAAAGAAACAGGGGTGCTGCTTTCAAACCGAGCGGCTGAGAAATACCCTTTACACCCGAACAGGATAATACCTGCGTGGGGAGTTTCGGCAAATGTGTTTTTAGACGGTTGATTGAAGATATCCACAAGGCCGTCTGAAAAAAAGCAATGCTCCTGTTTCCATTTCATAACCGAAAAACAGGAGCAATTTTTTATGACTACCGCTAAAAAAACCGGCGATGAGGCGCGCCGTCTTTCCGACTTGAGCGAAGACATCGGCATCCGCTTCCAATATCCCAATTCCAACCGCGTCTATATCCCGGGCAGCCGCGCCGACATCCGCGTGCCTTTACGCGAAATCCGTCAAGACGACACCTACACAGCACAAGGTACGGAAACCAATCCACCGATTCCGGTGTACGACACCAGCGGCGCATACGGCGATCCGGCGGCACACATCGACTTGAAACAAGGTTTGCCGCACGTCCGCACTGCATGGCTGGACGAACGCGGCGATACCGAAATCCTGCCCAAGCTTTCCAGCGAATACGGCACTGAACGCGCGCACGATCCGAAAACCGCCCATCTGCGTTTCAACCAAATTACCCACCCGCGCCGCGCCAAAGCAGGCCGCAACGTAACCCAGCTTCACTACGCCCGCCAAGGCATCATTACGCCGGAAATGGAGTTTGTCGCCATACGCGAACGCATGAAGCTGGACGAGCTTTTCAGACGGCCTGAATACGCCAAGCTCTTGAAACAACACGCAGGGCAAAGTTTCGGCGCGAATATCCCGACCCATCCCGACCAAATCACGCCCGAATTCGTGTGTCAAGAAATCGCCGCCGGACGCGCGATCATCCCTGCCAACATCAACCATCCCGAACTCGAACCGATGATTATCGGCCGCAACTTCCGCGTCAAAATCAACGGCAACTTGGGCAACTCCGCCGTAACCTCCAGCCTGACCGAAGAAGTCGAAAAAATGGTGTGGTCGCTGCGTTGGGGCGCGGACACGATTATGGATTTGTCTACCGGCGCACATATCCACGAAACACGCGAATGGATTATCCGCAACGCGCCCGTCCCCATCGGTACTGTGCCTATTTACCAAGCTTTGGAAAAAACCGGCGGCATCGCCGAAGACCTGACTTGGGATTTGGTGCGCGACACCTTAATCGAGCAGGCAGAACAAGGCGTGGACTATTTCACCCTGCACGCAGGCGTATTGCTACGCTATGTGCCAATGACGGCCGATCGCCTCACAGGCATCGTATCGCGCGGCGGCTCTATCATGGCGAAATGGTGCCTCGCCCATCATCAGGAAAACTTCCTCTACACACATTTCGACGAAATCTGCGAAATCATGAAAGCCTACGACGTATCATTCAGCCTCGGCGACGGTCTGCGCCCCGGCTGCATTGCCGATGCCAACGACGAATCCCAATTCGCCGAGCTGCACACTTTGGGCGAATTGACTGCCAAAGCGTGGAAACACGACGTACAAGTCATGATCGAAGGCCCGGGCCATGTACCGTTGCAACGCGTGAAAGAAAACATGACCGAAGAGTTGCAACACTGCTTTGAAGCGCCTTTCTACACACTCGGCCCGCTCGTTACCGACATCGCCCCCGGCTACGACCACATCACCTCGGGCATAGGCGCGACCAATATCGGCTGGTACGGCACAGCCATGCTCTGCTACGTTACCCCGAAAGAGCATCTCGGCCTGCCCGACAAAGAAGACGTGCGCACCGGCATCATCACCTACAAGCTCGCCGCCCATGCCGCCGACCTCGCCAAAGGCTGGCCGGGCGCACAGTTGCGCGACAACGCCTTAAGCAAAGCGCGTTTCGAGTTCCGCTGGCGCGACCAATTCCGCCTCAGCCTCGACCCCGAACGCGCCGAGAGCTTCCACGACGAAACCCTGCCTGCCGAAGGCGCGAAAATCGCCCACTTCTGCTCAATGTGCGGTCCCAAATTCTGCTCGATGAAAATCACGCAGGAAGTGCGCGACTACGCCGACAAGCAAAAAGCCCAACGGCAGGGCATGGAAGAAAAAGCGATTGAGTTCGTCAAAAAAGGAGCGAAGCTTTACAGTTAAAACGTAAAGCAAGAAAAGGCCGTCTGAAAATGTTTCAGACGGCCTTTTTAGTGAATAGCCTTTAAGCCAAAGCAATACGCACTACGGCCGCTTATTTTTCCACCCTGCGGAAATGGTGCGGACGGAAGCCGAGCGCGACGAGGGAAACGAAGTAGAGGCCGCCGCCCAAGGCAATCAGGACGCAGAGTTGGCCTGCTTTTTTAAAGCCGCCGACGTGTACCCATTCAAACGGCAGATAATATTGCGCCAGCCACAAACCGCCGCCCATGACGACCAAAGAGATGACCATTTTAACCAAAAACGCTGCCCAACATTTACCGGGGCGGTAGATGCCGTGTTTGCGCAAAAGGAAAAACAGCAAACCTGCATTCAGACACGCGCCCAAACCGATAGCAAGGGACAGACCGACGTGTTTGAGCGGCGAAATGAAAGCGAGGTTCATCAACTGTGTGCAAATCAGCGTGAAAATAGCGACCTTAACGGGGGTTTTGATGTTTTGGCGCGCGTAGAAGCCGGGTGCCAATACTTTAATCATAATCAGCCCGATCAAGCCAAAGGAATAAGCAATGAGCGCGTGTTGGGTCATTTGCGCGTCGTGCAGCGTAAATTCACGGTACATGAACAAGGTCGTAACCAACGGGAAAGACAACACGGCAAGGCCGACGGCGGCAGGTAGGGTCAGCAGCATGCACAGGCGCAAACCCCAGTCGAGCAGACCGGAAAATTGCTCGGTATCCTGACTGGCAGCGTGTTTGGACAAGGTAGGCAATAAGATTGTACCGAGTGCCACGCCCAAAACACCGGTTGGCAATTCCATCAGTCGGTCGGCGTAATACATCCATGACACGCTGCCGGACTGCAAAAACGAGGCAAAAATGGTGTTGATAACCAAGGAAATCTGCGCCACGCTCACGCCCAAAATAGCCGGCGCCATCTGTTTCATTACGCGGTTGACCGCTGCGTCTTTAAAGCTGAGTTTGGGCATTTTCAAGAAACCCAGTTTCGCCAACCAAGGCAGTTGGAACACCAGCTGCAACACGCCGCCGACAAATACCGCCCACGCCAAAGCCATAACAGGCGGATCAAAATACGGCACGAAGAACAGGGAAAAGACGATAAAGGAGATGTTCAAAAAAGTCGGCGTAAAGGCGGGAATGCCGAATTTATGATAGGAATTGAGTATTGAGCCGACAAAAGACGACAAAGAAATCAAAAAAATATAAGGAAACGTCACCCGCAGCAAGTCGATGGAGAGCTGAAACTTATCGGCTTCTTTGGCAAAACCGGGCGCAGAAACATAAATCACCCACGGCGCGGCAAGTATGCCCAGCGCAGTAACGATGACCAGCACAAACGACAGCATGCCGGCCACATGACGCACAAACGCCTGCGTGGCTTCGGGCGAGCGGGTTTCTTTGTATTCCGCCAAAATCGGTACGAAGGCTTGGGCAAATGCGCCCTCTGCAAACACTCGCCGCAGCAGGTTGGGCAGTTTAAACGCGACAAAAAACGCATCCGTCGCCATGCCTGCACCAAACGCACGGGCGATAATCGTATCGCGCACAAAGCCTAAAATGCGCGACACCATCGTCAGGCTGCCAACCTTGGCCAATGCTCCCAATAAATTCATGTATTTTCCTTACTTGTCTTTCAGGCCGTCTGAAAATCCGGCTTCTTCCAATACTGCCGCCGCAGCCAATGCCGCCGTATCTTTTTTCAACAGCAGATGCAAGGCGTGAAAATCCTGTTCCAACGCGGCCACGGCTTCAGGGCGGTCATACCAGTCTGCCACGGCCTGTGCCAGTTTTTCAGGGACGGCATCGTGTTGCAGCAGCTCGGGAACGGCGGCTTTACCCAACAGAATATTGGGCAAACCGACATGCGGCACTTTGATTTTGTTTTTCACATACGCATAAGTTAGCGGCGAAATTTTGTAGCTGATAACCATAGGCCGCTTGCACAAGGCCACTTCCAAAGTCGCCGTACCACTGGTGACCAATACCACGTCGGCAGCGGCGCAAACCGTATCCGACTGCTTGTCGGTCAGCGTGATGGGAAGGGCTGCGAACTCAGGCTGCGCCAAAATTTCACTAATGCGTTTGCGCGTTGCGGCCGTCGCCACAGGCAGCAAAAACTGTGCCTTCGGATAACGTTTCAGCAGCAATAAGGCCGTCTGAAAAAACACCGCCGCCATGTAATCGATTTCGCTCACGCGGCTGCCGGGCAAGATGGCAAACACGGGCACGTCCGCAGGCACGCCCAGCTTCTGCCGTGCCGCCGCCCTATCCGCTTCCACCGGCATGGTTTGCGCCATCGGATGGCCGACAAACTCGGCCTTGCCTCCGGCATCGATATAAAGCTGCGGCTCCATCGGAAACAGGCACAACACGCGGTTGACCTGATGCACGATTTTATTGACCCGTTCGCGCCGCCACGCCCAAACCGACGGGCTGACATAATGAATGGTATGAATGCCTGCCTGCTTAAGTTTTTCCGCCACGCCGAGATTGAAGTCCGGCGCATCGATGCCGATAAACACATCCGGCTTGAGGCGGATTAAATCGCTCACCAGCCCTTTGCGGATTTTCAAAATCTGCGGCAGGCGTTTGATGACCTCAACAAAACCGCGCACCGCCAGCTTTTCCTGATCGTACAAACTCTCAAAACCCTCCGCCTTCATGCGCTCGCCGCCGATGCCGGTAAACCGCGCATTCGGACAACGCGCCTTAATGGCACGGATTAAATGTGCACCGAGCAAGTCGCCGGAGGCTTCGCCGACGCTGATGGCGATAAGGGGGGAGGAATTGGAATTCATGTGTTGAGGTTTAAAAGCTAAAAGATTTTGGGGCAGACATTTGCCCGCCTGTTTTCAGACGGCATCGGCAGCAAACAGACAGGAAACCTGCCCCTGCACGGATTTTTGCAATCCAAAGGCCGTCTGAAAAAGTTTCAGACGGCCTTCAATCCATCCATCAACGGATAATGCCGCGTGTGGATTGTGCAAAAAAGTCTTTAAATACCGCCAATTCGCTTTGGGTTTCTGCGCGTTTCAGAATCTCTGCCTTGGCTTCTTCAAACGGAATGCCGCGATGGTAAATGGTTTTATACGCATCTTTGACGGAGGCAATCTGTTCGGCGGTGAAACCGTTGCGGCGCATACCTTCGCTGTTGAGGCCGGCCGGTTCGGCGCGGTAGCCTGCAGCCATGAAGTACGGCGGTACGTCTTTGTGTACGCCGGCGGCAAACGCGGTCATGGCGTAGTCACCGATTTGGCAGAATTGGAACACCAGCGTGTAGCCACCCAAGACGACGTAGTCGCCGATGGTAACGTGACCTGCGAGTGAGGCGTTGTTGGCGAAGATGGTATGGTTGCCGACCACGCAGTCATGGGCGAGGTGGCAGTAGGCCATAATCCAGTTGTCGTCGCCGATACGGGTTTCGCCGATGCCGGTGACCGTGCCGAGGTTGAACGTCGTAAATTCGCGGATGGTGTTGCCGTTGCCGATAATCAGCTTGGTCGGCTCGTCGCGGTATTTTTTGTCCTGCGGAATCTCGCCGAGGCTGGCAAATTGGAAAATGCGGTTGTTCTCACCGATGGTCGTATGGCCGTTGATGACGACGTGCGGACCGATTTCGGTATTCGCACCGATTTGCACATTGGGGCCGATGATGCTGTATGGGCCGACTTTAACGCTGGAGTCGAGTTCGGCTTTAGGGTCGATGACGGCGGTCGGATGGATAAGGGTCATACTGTCTCCTTGCTGTCTGATACAGGTTGCCGTCTGAACGTTTAGACGGCCTGTCCCATTTTTACACCACGCGTTTGGCGCACATAATCACGGCTTCAACGGCAACTTGGCCGTCGACTTTGGCAACGGCGTTGAATTTGCCGATACCGCGTTTGTTGGTCAACAGCTCGACTTCAAAAACCAGTTGGTCGCCGGGGATGACTTGGCGTTTGAAACGGGCGTCGTCGATACCGGCGAAGAAGAAGAATTCGTTTTCTTTGCGGCCTCCTTCGCTGAGGATGGCGAGTGTGCCGCACGCTTGCGCCATGGCTTCGATGATCAGCACGCCGGGCATCACGGGCAGGTCAGGAAAGTGGCCTTGGAACTGCGGCTCGTTCATGGTGACGTTTTTAATCGCAGTCAGGGTTTTCATCGGTTCGAACGCAGTAATGCGGTCGAGTTGCAAAAACGGATAACGGTGTGGGATAAGTTTTTGAATGTCTTTGGCTTCGATCGGGAGTTGTACGTCCATGATGTTCGTCTTTCCTTGTTTGTATTGGGTTTAAACGTATTCGGATGCGGGGCGCGGACTGTTTGCGCCGCCTTTAGGCTTCGTCGCTGTCGGCAAGCTGTTTTTCCAGCGTTTTGAGGCGTTTGTTCATTTCGCTCAAACGGTGGATATAAACGGCATTGCGTGCCCAGTCTTTGTAGCCCGACATCGGGAAAATACCGGCCAGATGCTGGCCGCTTTCGGTAATGCTGTGGGTAACGGATGTACCGCCGCCGATGGTGGTTTTATCGGCGATTTCGATGTGTCCGACCGTGCCGACGCCGCCGCCGATAATGCAATAATTGCCGATGGTGACGCTGCCGGAAATACCGGTCTTGGCGGCGATAACGGTGTGCGAACCGATTTTGCAGTTGTGGCCGATTTGGACTTGGTTGTCGATTTTGGTGCCGTTGCCGACGGTCGTGTCGCTCATTGCGCCGCGGTCGATATTGGTGTTCGAACCGATTTCCACATCATCGCCCAGCGTGACTGCGCCGGTTTGCGGAATTTTAAACCATGAATCGCCGGCAAAGGCCAAGCCGAAACCGTCTGCACCGATGACTGCGCCGCTGTGAATTTCGACACGGTTGCCCAAAGTGCAGCCGTAATAGATGACGGCGTTGGAATGCAGCACGACTTCATCGCCCAACGTGCAATCGTGTTGGACAACGGCATTGGCCAAAATACGGCAGCCTTCGCCTAATACGGAATTCACGCCGATATAGGCATTCGCGCCGATTTCGCAGCTTGCCGGTACTTTGGCGCTTGCCTCGACAACGGCAGTCGGATGTACGCCGCCCTGTGCTTTGACAATCGGCGAGAACAATCGTGCCACTTTGGCAAAATAAAGATAAGGGTCGGCAGCCACAATCAGGTTGCGGCCTGCAAATTCGTCTGCGGCTTTCGGCGACACAATCACTGCGCCTGCCTGGCTGTCGTGTACTTCGGCTTTGTATTTCGGATTGGCCAAAAAGCTGATGTGTTCCGCCTGAGCCTGGTCCAACGGGCGGACGGCGGTAATGGCGATGTCTTCGCCTTTCCATTCGCCGCCGAGTTGGGAAACGATTTGGGACAGGGTGTATGCTTGTGAAGTCATGATAATCTGCCGTCAAGATGTCAGGCCGTCTGAAAGATGCCGGTTTGGGTTTCAGACGGCCTTAGGTTTGTCTGTATGGTTACATTCGCTGCCGAGCAGGGTCAGTGAGCATTTAGGGCTTTAATAACGCTGTCGGTAATGTCGTAGCGGCCGTTGACGTAAATCACGTCCTGCAAGATGAAGTCATAACCTTCGCGTTTGGCTAAATCGACGATAACGCGGTTGGCATTTTGCTGGAGCGCGGCGAATTCTTCATTGCGGCGCAAGTTGTAGTCTTCAGCCAACTCGGTCTGCTGTTTGCGGAATTTTTGTACCAGATTGCGCCATTTTTGGGTCTCCGCTTCCCTTTGGCTGTCGCTGAGTTTGTCGCTACTCAGTTTTTGCTCCAAAGTCTCGCCTTCCTGCTGCAGCTTTTGCAAGGCGGTTTGACGGCTTTTGAACTCTTTTTCCAAAGTCATCTGAATGCTTTGCGCCTGCTTGGATTCCTGATAAACGCGCTCGGTATTGATAAAACCGATTTTCTGCACGCCATCCGCCGCCGCTTGCGGCAACAGCACGAAACCCGGCAGGGCTACGGCGAGGACACGGAGGGTGTCGGCTATTTTACTCATGATAAAAATCCTTGCTTGAAAACAAACGGGCGGTTTGCAATAAGCTTGCCGCCAATCTGCCATGAGGCCGTCTGAAACGGACAAACCCGGTTTCAGACGGCCTAAACATCATCAGAATGTCGTACCGAGTTGAAATTGGAAGCGTTGGATTTCGTCGCCTTCTTTTTTCTTAATCGGATAAGCATAACTGAACTTCATCGGACCCAGCGGAGAGAGCCAGGTCACGGCAGCACCGGCAGAGTAACGCAATTCGTTTTTGAATGTCGATTTGTGCGTTGTGCCTACGCCATACACGTTTTGGAGCGCGCCATTGGTGTAATAAGAATTGCTGCTGCTGTCGTTGTAGGTTTTGTCATCCCACACGCTGCCAGCATCGGCAAACAGGCTCAGACGGACGGTACGAGAGTCTTTAATGCCCGGCATCGGGAAGAGCAACTCTGCGGAAACGTTGGCTTTTTTGTTACCGCCGTAGCTGATTTTCTCGCCGTATTCGTCATAGACTTTCGGGCCCAGCGTACCGCTTTCAAAGCCGCGGACAGAACCTAAGCCGCCACCGTAGAAGTTTTCAAAGAACGGCATGGTTTTGGTTTTACCGTAGCCGTTGCCATAACCGACTTCGCCACCCAGCATCAGCGTGAAATCTTTGCTCAATGGGAAGAACCAGGTTTGGTTGTGGGTCAGGGTGTAGTATTGCAGGTCGCTGCCCGGCAAAGCGATTTCGCCGTTCACGCCGGTCAGGTAACCGCGGGTCGGCCACAAGGCATTGTCGGTTTTGTTGCGACCCCAGCCGATGGTACCTTTGTACAACCAGCCTTTGAAGCTACCCACGCCGCTACCGTCGCCCTTACCGTATTGATTGATAAAGTCGGCATAGCGTTTAGGCGCGCCTTTGTAGGTATTCACGGTCAGACGCTCTGCGGCCAAACCGAAGTTCACACGGTCATATTCGGTAACCGGAATACCGATACGCAAACCGCCGCCGAAAGTTGTGGTTTTATATTGTTTCGCGCTGGAAGAAGCTTTACGCGGGTCGTAAGTCTTACCATAAAGGTCGTAGCCCAAGCTTACGCCGTCAGGTGTGAAGTATGGGTCGGTAAACGACAACGAGCCGTTTACTGTGGTTTTACTGCGGGAAGCGCGCAGTGCAACGGATTTACCCGTACCGAACAGGTTGTCTTGAGCCACACCGGCAGACATCACCAAACCGGTATCCTGAACCCAACCTGCGCTCAAGTCGAGCGATCCGGTAGAACGTTCGGTCAGGCTCATGTTCAGGTCAACTTGGTCGGGCGTATTGGCCACAGGAACCGCATCAAATTGAACGTTGTCGAAGTAGCCCAACAACTCAACGCGCTCTTTAGAACGTTGCAGTTTGGCAGAGTCGTAAGGCGCCGATTCCATTTGACGCAACTCGCGGCGGATGACTTCGTCACGGGTTTTGTTGTTGCCGGTAATGTTGATTTCGTTTACATAGATTTTGCGGCCCGGTTGAACGGTCAGAACAAAATCAACGGTATGCGTTTCGGCATTTGGAATCGGTTGGACATTGATTTCGCTAAATGCGTAACCTGCCTGACCCATGCGGTTTTGGATGGCCTCGAGCGAATTGGACATTTGCGCGCGCTCATACCATTTGCCCGGCTTCATGGTCAGCAGTTTTTCCAAATCTTCTTTCGGCACTTCCAACGTATCGCCTTCGATGCGTACATTGCCCCAACGGAAGCGGTCGCCTTCGCTGACGATTACTTTAATGGTCTGCTTGGTTTTGTCTTCGTTGGTTTGGATGTCGGTATCCAAAATGCGGAAGTTGAAGTAGCCGTTGTTTTGATAGAAATTGGTAACTTTTTCCATGTCCTGAGCAAATTTTTGCTCATTGAACTGGTTGCTCTTGGTAATCCAAGTCCACATGCCGCCTTCGCTCAGGGACATTTGTTTCATCAGACGGCGGTCGGAATAAACTTCGTTGCCTTCAAATGAAATATCGGTAATCTTGGTAGATTTGCCCTCTTCGATGGCAATATCGATAGACACGCGGTTGCGGGCGAGTTTGGTTACGGTCGGAGTGATTTGGACAGACTGTTTGCCACGGCTCAAATACTCTTCTTTCAAACCGGCAACGGCTTGATTCAGCGTTGCTTGGTTGAAGTATTGGGATTGCGCCAAACCAAATGCTTCAAGGTTTTTCTTGATGGCATCGTTTTGCAGCATTTTCGCGCCGGTAATATTGAGCGAGCTGATGGTCGGACGCTCAATCACGGTCAGCAGGACTTGATTGTCCATGGTTTCGACGCGTACATCGTCAAAGAAACCGGTTGCGTAGAGTTTTTTGATGATTTCTTCACTGCGCGCATCATTGAAATTATCACCGACTTTAACGGGCAGGTAGTTGAAGACGGTACTCGGCTCGGTGCGTTGCAGGCCTTCGACGCGGATGTCCTGAATGGTAAAGTCAGCCAATGCCAACGGAGACAGGCTCAATACCATTAAAGCGGAAGCAATCTGGTTCAGTTTCATAAATTATCCAAACAAACGGTTGATGTCATTAAAGAAAGCCACAGCCATCATCAAAAGCATGGCTGCCAGTCCGAAGCGCAGGCCGACTGCCTGTATGCGCTCGCTCAAAGGCTTTCCGCGTATCCATTCGGCGGTATAGAAAACCAGATGTCCGCCGTCTAAAACGGGCACGGGCAAAAGGTTCAACACGCCTAAGCTGATGCTGACCAAGGCCAGAAATTCGAGGTAGCTCTGCAATCCGAGTTTGGCGGACTGTCCGGCGACATCGGCAATGGTCAGGGGGCCGGAAATATGGTTCAAAGAGGCATTGCCCGTAACCAGTTTTCCGAAAAATTTGAGGGTTGTCCACGAATAGTTGACGGTTTTGTTCCAACCCAATTCAAAGGCTTGGGCAACGGAAGGCGTATAACGGTAGCGGATGGTTTTATCCCACTCTTTATCCGCCTGGGCGGCAAGCCCTGCTCTACCCACCAGCACGCCTGCCGACTGCTCGACGCTGTCCGGCCGGATAGCGGTCGCCAGTATTTTACCGTCACGCTCGTAAGTCAGCTCAATTCGTTTACCGGGGCTGGCGCGGAAGAGTTCCGTCCATGCCTGCCAGCTTTCGATGGGCTTCCCATCGGCGGTCAGCAGTTTGTCGTTTTCCTTCAAGCCTGCTTTTTCGGCCGGACTATCAGCCAAGACTTTGCCGATGCGGTTAGTAATTCTAAAAGGCAAAAGGCCGATGTTGCCTTGGCTTTTCGCAACTTTACCTGCTTCAGGCGTGCCGGCGGCATCAATTATGCGGATGGCTTGGGTATTTGAGGCCGTCTGAACAGCAACTTTTACAGGGCCGGCTTCAAGGTTCAACACCATCTCGGTTTGCGCATCGCTCCAGTCTTTAACGGCGATTCCGTTAACCGATACAATTTTATCGCCTGCCTGAAAACCTGCTTTGGCGGCAATACTGCTAGGCTCGACCATGCCGACATAGGGGCGCAACTCGGTCACGCCGAAGGAAAAGCTCAAACCGTAAAGCAAAACGGCCAAAATCAAATTGGTCAAAGGGCCGGCGGCGACAATGGCGATGCGCTTGGCCGGATGCTGCTTGTCAAAGGCGTACGGCAAATCTGCCTCTGCCACCTCGCCTTCGCGCGTATCGACCATTTTAACGTAACCGCCCAGCGGAATCGGGGCAAGACACCACTCGGTATCGCCGCGTTTTCGGGTAAAAAAGGGCTTACCGAAGCCAACGGAAAAGCGCACGACTTTAACGCCGCACCAGCGGGCAACAATATAGTGTCCGAACTCATGCAGGCTGACCAGAATCAGAATGGCGACGATAAAGGCTAAAAAGGTTTGCAAAAAAATCCCCTGAATGGAATGTGATCATCAACGGATAAGGCCGTCTGAAAACCGATTATAAAGGCAGTTGTTCCATTTTGTCTGCCTAAATGCCAAGCGGTTGACGTTTCAGACGGCCTGTCATTGAAGCTTTATTGTTTGCCGATAAAGGCTTCTGCCTGTCTGCGTGTTTGCGCGTCTTGCGCCAACAGGCCTTCGATATCATGATGGCCGTCTGAAAAATTTTGGGCAAGACAGTGGGCAACGACTTTGGCAATATCGGTAAACTTGATGCGTTTATCTAAAAAAGCGGCCACGGCAACTTCGTTGGCAGCGTTCAACACGCAAGGCGCGGCGCCGCCTGCATTCATGGCCTGATAGGCAAGTTTCAGGCATGGGAAACGGTCAAAGTCAGGCTTTTGGAAGGTCAACGCGGACAATGCGCCGAAATCCAGCTCGTCCACGCCGGAATCGATGCGTTCGGGCAGGCCCAAACAATAAGCAATCGGCGTACGCATATCGGGATTACCCAACTGCGCCAATACCGAACCATCGCGATAACGCACCATACTGTGAATCACGGATTGCGGATGAATGACGACTTCCAGTTTTTCCGGCGGACAGTTAAACAGCCAATGCGCCTCAATCAACTCCAAGCCCTTATTCATCATTGACGCGGAATCGACGGAAATTTTTCGCCCCATACTCCAATTCGGATGCTTGACCGCCTGCTCGGGCGTAATGCTGTCAAATGTACTTAAATCGGTGTTAAGGAATGGTCCGCCCGATGCGGTCAGAATAATCGAATTGATACCGTGCTCATTCAGACGGCCTGTGTAATCCCTTGGCAATACTTGGAAGATGGCGTTGTGTTCGCTGTCAATCGGCAAGACGGTAGCGCCGTTTTGGCGGGCGGTTTCCATAAACAATGCGCCGGAAACCACCAGCGTTTCTTTGTTGGCCAGATAAATGGTTTTGCCTTTTTTAGCGGCGGCCAAAGCCGACGGCAAACCGGCCGCGCCGACAATGGCACACATCACGCCGCTGACTTCATCGGCAGAGGCGACATCAATCAGGGCTTGAGCGCCATATAAAACCTGCGTACTGATGCTTTCTTGTTTGAGTTTCTTTTCCAGCTCGGCAGCATGGCCGGCATCGCCGACAACGGCATATTCCGGGCGGAACTGTTTGCATTGCGCTGCCAGCTTGTCCACCTGCCTATGCCCTGCCAGCGCGAACACGCGGAATTTTTCAGGATGGCGGGAGACAACGTCTAAAGTGTTTTCGCCTATGCTGCCGGTACTGCCTAATATGGTCAGAACTTGTTGTGTCATGGTGTGTTCTTTATGTGCTGTGCAAACGGTATTCATCGTGTTTGAAATAAATTTCTTTGCCGTTTCCAATTTTCAGACGGCCTTTTGCCTCCCAGCTGAAAAGGCCGTCTGAAAGAATTACTCAATGCCGTATTCGATGGTAACAACCAGTCGGACTTGCTTGCCGACGGTGCTTTTATCGTAAGAACCGCCGTACTCGTCGTCCTCGCTACTGCCGGTGTCGGCATAGATGTTGAACGAACCTTGCGAAGCAGAACGCATGGCGCCCACTTTGCCGCCGCCGGTTTTGGCAAATTCGGCCGCGCGTTTCTGCGCGTCCTCAGTCGCCTGCGTGATCAAATCACGTTTGATGGTTTCTAAATTGCCCAGCAAATATTGCGGATTGTCGAAGCGGATGAATTCGTTTTGCGCACGGAAATTCAAAATGGCGCGCTGGGCGGCTTGGATTTTGTCCAGTTTTTTGGTGTTGACCACAATATTGAGGTCGCCATCGTAGCCGTTGGGCGTGCGGGTTACGTTGCCCAGTTCGTCGCGGGTTTCATTGAAAACGCGCGACACTTCAGGCAGGCCTACTTTCATTTCAGCCGCCGTAAAGCCTTGCTCACCCAAAAATTTAGACAGCTTCTTGCGTCTTGCCGTCAGTAAATCCAAAACTTCCTGATAGCTCTCGCCGTGCGCATTTACGCCCGTATTCCACGTCGCGCTGTCGGATTGGAAGTTTTTCTCCGCCAAACCTTTTACGGTAATCGTCCCGGGTTGGCGCAGATTCTTAAACTGCACGCCCAAAATAAACGCCGCAGCCATCAATCCCAGTGCCAACAATACGCCCAAGATCGATAAAGATGAAATCTGTTTTTGTTCGGACATAATCAGCTCCCCCAACCATGTGAGACAGACGGTTTAAAACAAATATACAAAGGCGGCATAAATGCTGATAACGGCGATCAGACTGTCCACACGGTCGAACACGCCGCCGTGCCCCGGCAGCAGATTGCTGCTGTCTTTGATACCTGCCGCACGTTTGAGCCAGCTTTCCAGCAAATCGCCGCACACGCTGACAACGGTCAGAATCAAGCCGATCAAAATCGTTTTGAACCACCCGGCTTCAAAAGCCAGCCAACCGGCTTTCCATACAACGGTCATGTACACGGCAACGCACAATGCGCCGCCGATTGCACCTTCCCAGCTTTTACCCGGGCTGATGGTCGGCGCAATTTTGCGCTTACCAAACGACTTGCCGCAGAAATACGCGCCAATATCGGCCACCCATACCAAGCCCATAATCGCCAATAAAGACAGCGCGTCTTCAGGCTGAGGGCGCAGGTAAACCAGTGCGAACCAAAACGGCATCACCAACAACCAACCGACCGTGTAAGCCTGCCAGCCGCCGTTTAGCTTCCATTTCGCTTTCAGCCACCAAGGCATGACAATCAGCCAAAACGCCAATACGACACACCAAACCAAATTGGGCAGCTGCCAACCGCCGGCATAGGCAATCACGCCGAACACCAGCGTTGACGCCAAATAATGATTGATTTTCAGCTTGTCCAAGCCGCTCATGCGGGCATATTCCCACAAAACCAACATAGCAATCAGGCCGCAAAACGCCGCCCACAGCCACATAGGTGCATAAAACAGCATACCCAGCATCAGCGGCAAGAGCCACAGCGCCGTTAAAATCCGTTGTTTCAACATAATTCTCAACCCCGTTGCTGCTCAAGCGGCAGCTGTTCGGAAGTCCGCCCGAAGCGGCGTTCCCGTTTTTGAAACGAAGCAATCGCCTCGTTCAGCGATTTCTCATTAAAATCAGGCCACAGCGTATCCGTAAAATACAATTCCGCGTACGCCATCTGCCACAGCAGGAAATTACTGATGCGCGTCTCGCCGCCGGTGCGGATAAACAAATCCGGCTCGGGTGCATCGCCCAACATCAAATAGCGCGACAACGCCTCTTCCGTAATCTCTGTTGCACCCTCGGCAATCAACTGATTTGCCGCCTGCAAAATATCCCAGCGGCCGCCATAATCGGCGGCGATGCTCAAAGTCAAACCGGTATTGTTTGCCGTCAACGCCTCTGCCGCCTCAATCCCCTTCAGGATTTCAGCGTTAAACCGCTCGCGGCTGCCGATGACTTTCAAGCGCATATTGTTATCGTGCAAACGGCGCACCTGCTTTTGCAAAGCCTGCAAAAACAGCCCCATCAGAAAAGAAACCTCTTCCTCGGGGCGTCGCCAGTTTTCAGTCGAAAAAGCAAACACGGTCAAATACCGCACACCCAGCTCAGCACAATGCTTCACCATGTTCTCCAGCGCATCCAAGCCGCGCTTATGCCCCATCACACGGGGAAGAAAACGCTTCTTTGCCCAACGTCCGTTGCCGTCCATAATCACGGCAATATGTCGGGGGATGGCAGAGTGTTCCAAAATCGTCTGCGTACTGCTTTTCATGTCTGCCTTTCAGGGAGCAAACCGTCCAAAGGCCGTCTGAACGGTTTGCACACAGGATTAAATCGCCATCAAATCTTCTTCTTTGGCCGCCAAGAGCTTGTCTGCCTCAGCAATGTATTTGTCGGTCAATTTCTGAACCGCTTCCTCGCCGCGGCGGGCTTCGTCTTCAGAAATTTCTTTGTCTTTCAACAATTTTTTGATGTGGTCGTTTGCATCACGGCGCACATTGCGGATAGACACACGGCCCTCTTCCGCCTCGCCGCGCACTACTTTGATCAAATCTTTACGGCGTTCCTCAGTCAGCATAGGCATAGGGACACGGATCAAATCGCCGACAGAAGCAGGGTTCAGGCCCAAGTTGGAATCACGGATCGCTTTCTCGACTTTTGAAGCCATATTGCTCTCGAAAGGTTTCACACCAATCGTACGCGCATCCAAAAGCGTCACGTTCGCCACTTGGCTCACAGGTACCATGCTGCCCCAGTATTCCACTTCCACTTGGTCGAGCAGGCCGGTATGCGCACGGCCGGTACGTACTTTAGCCAAATTGTCTTTCAATACTTCCAGAGAACGCTGCATTTTGCCTTCAGCTGTCTTTTGAATATCATTAATCATCTTAATACTTTCAATTTCATAGGAATAAAACAGAATTAACCGAGAATAGTACCGTTAAACCGCCCCCACGACAAGGCTTTACGCCCCAACAGCCTTGTTTTCTAACCGATATTTAACATCAAACAAAATAAAGGCCGTCTGAAAATCTTTCAGACGACCTTTATTGTTTCAAGCAACTACATCAACTCGGCCTTTTGGCTTAATTTATTTACCAACTGACCCAAACTGAAATCTCCCTATCATTTTCAATCGAAATCTAATCTTAATAACTCAAAAGCTCACAGTTGTACTCTTGGTAATTAAAGTTAACTTGCCCTCGACATCTACCATCACTATCGGAAACCTTCTCTCTAAAGTAATGAAGTTCGCAAGGTAGATCCAATATAACAACCTGCCTTCCCATGCAAATTTTCACATTTAGTTTGCAAAATTTGTATAAAAACTGTATTACGTTATAATTGGTTTTATTCGAATACGTTATTTAATTCACCTGAAAACAAACAGATAAATGCAAATTAACTGGAGAATATCTATGAACAAATTACTCATCCTATGCTCAGCATTAGCGCTTTCTGCCTGTGTTGTACCACATCCCTATACTTCAACCGAATATCAAAAATATAAACAAAGTGATTTGAAAGTACCAAATCAACCTTATCCTATACGTTTAGAGGGAGAGTTCGAGCGTAATGGTAAATCTTTCCCTAAAGTAAATCCGGCTCTAACAAAAGCTGCCAAAATTGCACTAAACGGAACAAAGATTGTAACAGTAGACCCGCAAGCCCAAAACAGCCTGAAAATCCATGCCAACAATATCGCCAATATTGGTGGTGCAGTAGGTAACGGTATAAAAACAGGTCTGACTTTCGGATTAGCAGGCAGTACAGTTCAGGATTACTATCAATTCTACTGTAGCTACTCAGATGGCAAAAAAGAATTAAACCGTTCCGAATTTAATCACGCTATTGTGACTACTATTGGTTTAACCTCCACACCCAAAGAGCTGACTCCCCATAGTAATCTGGATCAGGCATTTATCTCTGTAACTAAAGATATTGTTGTTAATTGCTTAGGTGACTTGCAAAACAAAGGTTTCTTGTTACCAGAAACAGCCAATACCCATACCGGCAGTAACTGAAATTTCTGAAGATGTTGCCAAAGCTGCCATTATGAAACTGAATATGGCAACTCCAGGTCAATGTTCCAAAGCTCATCCCTAAAACAATCCTTACTTGATATAAAAAGGCCGTCTGAAAATCTTTCAGACGGCCTTTTCCTAATTCAAATCCTACTCTCTATTTCTCTCATTCCAAAAGTAACGCCATACAAAGCATGGGAAAGCAAAAATCAGGTAGAGGCAGACAACGGTCGCGTAAAACTCCCAATCTTGGGCATGTACGGCACCAGCTCGCGATTCGAGGATATAGGCGAGGATCGCGGTAAGAAGGAAACCTGCCAGCAATTCGATCAAGTGATGGCCGATATGTTTGCGTTTCAGGGCGACGATGCCGAAGAATTTGGTGGTAATAAATGGTGCGTTGGCAAAGATAAGTGCCAACAACAAAAGAATGTACATGGATGCGGTCATGATGGTCTTTCTGTTTTCAGACGGCCTGTGTGTGATTTTAACATGTTAAATGGGCATTCTTGCCCATTATTATCCGTGGAATATTCAATATCTTGATGATGCCCGCTTGATGATTGCTCAAAGGCTTGAGGCCGTCTGAACTTTGGGTATATTTCATCCGAATGCGAATCCTAACAAAAACGGCGGCTTTGGAACAGCCGCCGTTGGTTTTGTTTGAAGCTTACAGGGTATTTATCAATGCTTTGGCACACCAGTCGATAACGGTTTGCGGCATGATACCCCACAGGAGCAGTAGGAAGGCATTGACCGTCAGGACAAATTTGGCGGCATAGTTGCTGCCGACCGGCTGGTCATGATCAGGTGCATCGAAGTAGATGACTTTGACCACGCGCAGGTAGTAGAACGCACCAATCAGCGACATGATGACGGCAAATACGGACAACCAAACATGGCCTTGTTTCAAGAGAGCCATAATCACGCCGAATTTGGCGTAGAAGCCCATCAGCGGCGGAATACCCGCCATGGAGAACATAGACAGCAACATCAGGAAGGCAAACCATGCATGGCGTTGGTTAAGGCCTGCGAGGTCTTTGATGTTTTCACATTCAATGTCTTTGGTGGACAATACCATCAAAACACCGAAGCTGACTGCCGCCATCAAAGCATAGGTAATGGCGTAATACAAACCTGCAGTAAAGCCGACTGCGCCTGCCATAAACGCCAACAGGATAAAGCCCATGTGCGATACGGTAGAATAGGCAAGCATACGTTTGATATTGGTTTGCATGATGGCGGCAAGGTTACCGACCACCAAAGAAGCAACGGCAAGAATGGCCAACATCGGCGCCCAGTCTGAATGTATGGTACCCATACCGGTAACAAGGATACGGAACGCAAAGACAACGGCGGCGATTTTCGGAGCCGTACCCACAAAGGCGGTAACAGAGGTCGGCGCACCATCGTACACATCGGGTACCCACATATGGAATGGAACCGCACCCAATTTAAATGCAATGGCGACTACGATAAATACCATACCCAATTTCAACAACCATTCATTGGCCTGCTCATTGAAAGCAGAAGCCAAGACGGAAGCAAAATCAAGGGAACCGGTGGCGCCGTAAACCATAGAAATACCATAGAGCAGCAAACCGGAGGCCAACGCGCCCAATACGAAGTATTTCAGCGCGGCCTCGGCAGAGCGGCCGGAGTCGCGGCGCAGGGCAATCATGGCGTACAGCGACAAAGACAACAATTCCAAACCGATATACGCAGTCAAGAAATGTGCCGAGCTGACCATGACGCTCATACCCAACAGGGCAAACAATGACAGGGTGTAAAACTCGCCTTTAAAGATTTGGCGGTCTTGGTTGTACGGTTTACTGTAAATAAACAGACCAAACGTCAGCGCATACAGCACCAGTTTTGCCAAACGGGACATGCCATCTGCAATATACATACCGTGAAAGGCATCGACACTACCCTGCTCCCATACCGCCAATTGGGTGACGGCCACGATGATGACCGTTCCCAAACTCATCAGATGGGTCAGATAGCGGCTTTTATCGCAAATCCACAAGTCTGCCAGCAATACGACACCCAATAGCGCAAGCAGCACGATTTCGGGCATGGCGGGCATTAAATTCAAATCAGACCAGTTCATTTACACACCTCAAATCTTGCTTTGTGCCACATGGGCAATCAAATCGTTTGCCGCTTGATGCACCACTTCGATAAACGCTTGCGGATACAGACCCATGCCCAAAACAGCAACCGCCAAAATCGCCAAAATCGCAAATTCACGGCAATTGATGTCTTTCATTTCGGCAACGTGCGGATTGTGGATTGCACCAAAAATAACGCGTTTGTACATCCACAGGGTATAAGACGCACCGTAAATCAGGGTCATGGCAGCCAACGCACCTACCCAGAAATTCACTTTAACCGCGCCCATAATCACCATAAACTCGCCCACGAAGCCGGAAGTCGCAGGCAGACCGGCATTGGCCATACCGAACAACATCATAAACGCCGCAAACTTAGGCATCACATTGACCACGCCGCCATAATCGGCAATATTGCGGGTATGCAGGCGGTCGTACATCACGCCGATACACATAAACATCGCGGCGGACACAAAACCGTGGGAAATCATTTGAATGATTGCGCCTTTCAATGCCCAGTCATTCAATTGGCCGTTCACAAACAGGAACATGCCCAAAGTGACAAAACCCATATGGCTGATGGAAGAGTATGCCACCAGTTTTTTCATATCGGTTTGCACCAAAGCCACCATACCGATGTAAATCACGGCAATCAGGCTCAATACGATGATTACAGGGGCAAAATAGCGTGCCGCATCCGGCATAATCGGCAGGATAAAGCGCAAGAAACCATACGCACCCAGTTTCAGCGTAATTGCCGCCAACACCATCGAACCGCCGGTCGGCGCTTCAACGTGGGCATCCGGCAACCAAGTGTGCACAGGGAACATCGGCACTTTTACAGCAAATGACAGGAAGAACGCCACAAACAAAAGCTGTTGTACGCCCAACGGAATCTGTTTGATGTTTTGGAAATCGACAATAGAGAAGCTGCCTGTTTGATAGTGCAGGTAAACCATGGCAACCAGCATCAAAAGCGAACCCATCAGCGTATAGAGGAACAGCTTGACCGACGCATAGACGCGGCGCGGACCGCCCCATACACCGATAATCAGGTACAGCGGAATCAGCATACCCTCGAAGAACACATAAAACAGAATCGCATCCTGCGCGGCAAACGCGCCGTTAATCAAACCCGACATCATCAGGAATGCCGCCATATACTGCGCCGGACGTTTCTGAATGACTTCCCAACCGGCCAATACCACCAACAGCGTAATAAACGCATTCAAGATGATAAAGAGCACTGAAATACCATCCACGCCCAATGCGTAGTTGATTTTCAGAAGCGGAATCCACTCGTGGAACTCGGTAAACTGATAGCCGCCGCTCAAACGGTCGAAACCGGTAAACAGGGGCAGCGTTACCAAGAAACCGGCAAGCGCACCCATGAAGGCAAGCACACGCGCCAGCGGCGCACGGCTGTCTTTACCGGTCGCCAAAACCAGCACACCTGCGGCGATGGGTATCCATATTGCCAAGCTGAGTAGGTAGTTGGAAAACATAGTGGTTAACCTGTGGTTAAAATAAAAAATATAGTTGTATGGGTTGGTTTTCAGACACCATTTCAGGAGGCCGTCTGAAAAAGATTGTGTATTTTGTATATGGCAAAATCAAGAAAACGTATATCTACCGTCATTCTTTTATTCCATAACCGCCTAAAACCTTCTTTTCAGACGGCCTCTTCCATATTTTTCTTGCCAAAACCATTATCCGAAGATTTTGACTACGCTCCATCGGTACGGTTGGTGTCCATCTCAAGTTTAATGAACGCATCAATCATGCTGCGCCAAACTGCTTCTGCTACTTCGGGCGACAAACCGGCCTTTTCGGCATAAGCGCGGCACGAGGTAATCACTTGAGCCACCCGTTCAGGCGCGGAAACCGCCCGCACATCGTTTTTAGGTTTCAGACGACCAGCCTGCCGTACCAATTTCTGCCGGCGGGCGAGTAATTCGATTAATCCCTTGTCCAAACCATCAATGGCTTCGCGGACTTCGTCCAGGGTTTGCGGTAATTTGTCTTCAATCATTATTGTTGCTCAAATTTTCTTTTTTAGACGGCCCCTATACACACAAACTATAGACAGGCCGTCTGAAATCCCGCTTTTATCGGAACAATCCCCAGAAGGTCATGCCGAGCAGTACCAATACGCCGAATACCATAGCAGCGGCATAGGTATAGATGAAGCCGGTTTGGACTTTGCGTACCTGCGCGGCAATCGCGCCGACCAGTTTGGCAGAGCCGTTGACGATACCGTTGTCGATAATGGCGGTATCGCCGACTTTCCAGAAGAAAGTACCCAATGCGCGCGTGCCTTTGGCGAAAACATTGAAATACAGGGCGTCGAGGTAGTATTTGTTTTCAAACAAAACGTAAATCGGACGGAACACCTGTGCAATTTTCGCAGGCAGGTGCGGCAGTTTGACGTACAGGAGCCATGCGCTCAAGACACCTGCGATAGCGAGGTAGAGTACAGGCGAATGCAGGCTGTGCGACACCATTGCCAATGCGCCGTGGAACTCTTCCTTCATGATATGCATGGTCGGATGCGCGTCGGCATTAACAAAAATCACGTCTTTGAAGAAATCGCCGTAAAGCATAGGCTCGATGGCAACGTAGCCGATGATGACGGACGGAATGGCAAGCAAAATCAAAGGCAGGGTAACAACCAGCGGGCTTTCGTGCGGATTGTCGTTTTTGCCTAAGCCGTGATGTTCTTCTCCATGATGATCGTCATGATGTTCAGGCAGTCTGCGCCATTTCTCTTCGCCGTGGAACACCATAAAGTATTGGCGGAATGCGTAGAACGCAGTAACAAACACGCTGGCGAGGACGGCAAAATAGGCAAAGCCGCTGCCCGGCAGGGTGCTGTATTTCGCCGCTTCGATAATCGAATCTTTGGAATAGAAGCCGGAGAAGAACGGCGTACCAATCAGCGACAAGTTACCGATCAGCATGGTCAGCCAAGTAATCGGCATGTATTTTTTCAGGTTACCCATGTGGCGCATGTCTTGGTCATGGTGCATACCGATAATCGCGCTACCTGCGGCCAAGAACAATAAGGCTTTAAAGAAAGCGTGAGTCATCACATGGAACATCGCTACGGAATAGGCAGACGCGCCCAGAGCCACGGTCATGTAGCCCAGTTGCGACAGGGTGGAATACGCAACCACACGTTTGATGTCGTTTTGAATCACGCCCAAGAAACCCATAAACAGAGCAGTAATCGCACCGATTACCATGATGACAGACAGCGCAGTGCTGCTCATCTCATAAATAGGCGACATACGCGATACCATGAACAGACCGGCGGTAACCATGGTTGCGGCGTGAATCAATGCAGAAATCGGAGTCGGGCCTTCCATCGAATCAGGCAGCCAGACGTGCAGCGGGAATTGTGCCGATTTACCCATCGCACCGACAAACAACAGTAAACAGGTTACGGTAATCAAAGACCATTCCACACCGGGGAACAGTTGGATAGTGGCCGTCTGAACATTAGGCAGATAAGCGAATACATCTTGATAGCGCAGGCTGCCGCCGAAATAGGCAAGCACCAAGCCGATACCGAGCAAAAAGCCGAAGTCGCCGACACGGTTGATCAAAAAGGCTTTCAGGTTGGCAAATGTTGCGCTTGGACGTTTGAAATAGAAACCGATCAAGAGATACGACACCAAGCCCACAGACTCCCAGCCGAAGAAGAGCTGGATGAAGTTGTTGCTCATAATCAGCATCAACATGCTGAAAGTAAACAAAGAAATATAGCTGAAGAAGCGTTGGTAGCCGACTTTTTCGTCGTGCATATAACCGATGGTGTAGATATGCACCATCAACGACACGCCGGTTACTACGACCATCATCATCGCCGTCATCGTATCGACCAAGAAGCCGACGGAGAAATCCAAACCGCCCATTGTCAGCCAGGTATAGACGTTCTCGTCAAACTTGGCACGGCTACCATTGAGGAATCCCCACAGCACATAAGCCGACAGCACGGCAGACACCGCCACGCCGAGTATCGTAACCGTATGCGCGCCGGCACGTCCGATTTTGTTGCCGAACAAACCCGCAATCAGCGAGCCTGCCAACGGAACAAGGGCAATTATCAAATATAAAGTCATATCGTTCATGATTACCCTTTCAACTCATCCAAATCGGCAACGTTGATTGTTTGTCGGTTGCGGTACACCAATACCATAATCGCCAAACCGATGGCAGATTCGGCAGCGGCAACGGTCAGTACGAAGAATACGAAAATCTGTCCGGCAGTATCGCCCAAATATTGCGAGAAGGCGATAAAGTTGAAGTTCACCGCCAAAAGCATCAGCTCGATGGACATCAGCAATACCAGCACGTTTTTGCGGTTCATGAAGATACCCATTGCGCTGATACCGAACAGGAGCGCACCCAATACCAGATAATGCGTCAAGGTAATCATGCTTTGCCCTCCCCTTCCGGCTTAAGGCCGTCTGAAACTTCGCTTTCTTCGGCAGATTCGACTTGCGGTTTGACCGCTTCCATTTTCACCAGACGCATACGGCCTTGGTCGGCGCGTACTTTAACTTGGTCGGCAGGATCCATACGTTTCGGATTGGTGGTTTTACGGTGAACCAGCGCAATCGCGGCCACCATACCCAACAGCAGCAATACCGCCGCCAATTCAAACGGCAACAGGTAGTCAGTATAAATACGGCTGCCCAAATCACGGATATTGTTGTAATCGGCCGGAATGTCTTTCATTAGACCAAATGCGTCAAGGTCGGTTTTCGGGTTGACCAGAATCAGAATCAGCGCAACCGCCAACAATGTGCCGACCACACCGGCAACAGGCGCATGACGCCAGAAACCGGCGCGCATTTCTTCAATGTCGATGTTCAACATCATCACGACGAACAGGAACAACACCATCACGGCGCCGACGTAAACCACCACCAGCGTAACGCCCAAAAACTCAGCCTGCATCAGCATCCAAATCATCGCGCTCACGCAGAAGGTCAGCACCAGATGCAAAGCGGCGTGAACAGGGTTTTTAGCGGTAACGGTACGAACCGCACCGTACAAAACGATGGCGGCAAGAATATAGAACAGAATCGCGGAAAAAGTCATTCGTCTGCTCCTTAACGATACGGCGCGTCAGCGGCTTTGCGTTTGGCGATTTCAGCTTCGTATTTGTCGCCAATGGCCAAAAGAATCGGCTTGGTCATGTGCAAGTCGCCTTTTTTCTCGCCGTGGTATTCAAAAATATGGGTTTCCACAATCGCATCGGTCGGGCAAGCCTCTTCGCAGAAACCGCAGAAGATGCACTTGGTCAGGTCGATGTCGTAACGCTTGGTGCGGCGGGTGCCGTCTTCGCGTTCTTCCGATTCGATGTTAATCGCCATTGCCGGACAAACTGCCTCGCACAATTTACACGCAATACAGCGCTCTTCGCCGTTCGGATAACGGCGTTGCGCGTGCAGGCCGCGGAAACGCACGGATTGCGGCGTTTTCTCTTCTGGGAAATAAATTGTGTCTTTGCGGGCAAAAAAGTTTTTGAGCGTTACGCCCAAGCCTTTTACCAATTCGCCAAGCAGAAAGGTTTTTACTAAGTTAGCCATATTATGTTCCCTCAAAACAGGGATTTCGTTAGGTATTCAAAATCGCTTTGTTCAGACGGCCTCAAGATGCCGTCTGAAACTTATTTCCACAAATTCAGCGGTGAAATCATCCACACGCCCAAAATCACGATGTAGGCGAAGCCGATCGGAATCAGCACTTTCCAGCCCAAACGCATGATTTGGTCGTAACGGTAGCGTGGGAAAGTTGCACGGATCCACAGGTACCAGTACAGCACCGCCGCCATTTTCACGAACATCCAAAATGCGGAAGGCGTACCGATAAAGCCCCAGCTTTGCGGGAACGGAGACAACCAGCCGCCGAGGAACATCAGCGATGTCAGCGCGGCAATCAGAATCATGAAAATGTATTCGGCAAGGAAGAACAGCGCGAATGCGAAGCCGGAATATTCAACGTGGTGACCGGCAACGATTTCGGATTCGCCCTCTGCTACGTCAAACGGTGCGCGGTTGGTTTCGGCAACGGCGGAAATCAGATAGACGATGAAGATGGGGAAGAGCGGCAGCCAGTTCCAAGAGAATACCGAACCGCCGGCAATACCTTTGGCTTGCGCGGCAACGATATCGGAGAAGTTCATGCTGCCCGATACCATCACGACGCACACCAACGCGGCACTCATGGCAATCTCGTAGGAAATGCTTTGCGCGGAAGCACGCATTGCGCCCAAGAACGAATATTTGGAGTTGGAAGCCCAGCCCGCGATGATCACGCCGTAAACCGACAGCGAGGTAATCATCAGGATATACAAAAGGCCGATATTGATGTTGGTCAGCACCCATTCTTCGTTGAACGGAATCACTGCCCATGCCGCAAAAGACGGGGCTAGCGACATAATCGGACCAATATAGAACAGGGCTTTATTTGACAGCTTCGGACGGGTTACCTCTTTAAACAAGAGTTTGAACACGTCGGCAAACGGCTGAATCAGACCCCACGGGCCGGTTACGTTTGGGCCAACGCGAAGCTGCATAAAGCCGATGACTTTACGTTCGAAATACGTCAGGTAGGCAACGGTCAGAATCAGCGGAATCAGGATAATCACGATTTTGACGATGACGGATACCACCAAGCCTACGGTAATACCCAAATCGCCCAGACCGAGCGTTGCGGCAAAGAGGTTTTGGAACCATTCTTGCATGATCAAGCTCCCGCCAGTTCAATAGTGTCCATCAACGCACCCAGCGCGGCATTTTCGGTATGCAGCGGCAGATGCACCACGTTTTCAGGCAAACCGGCATCAGCTTTGACGGCAACCGATACGCTTGCGCCGTTTTGTTTGGCAACAACAGTTTGTCCGTCTTGCAGGCCCAAGCGTGCCAATGTGTTTGGATTTACACGCGCGGCAGGCACGGCGGCATGGCTGGTTTCTTGCAACGGTGCGGAACGGCGCACGATAGGATCAGTGTGATAAATACCGACGCCGCCGACACGGACGAGACGGTCTGAGGCCGTCTGAACGCCCTCCCCTGTCCATGTGCTGCAGTTATCCAGTTTGGACGGCAGACTTTCTGCATCCAGCGCATCTTTCAGAATCGCAGCGGTATCGTGATATTCAAAACCTTTCAGGTCAAACAGGTTGCCCAATACGCGCAACACTTTCCACATCGGACGCGAATCGCCGAAGCCTTGTACCACGCCGTGGAAAGATTGCAGACGGCCTTCCATATTGATGAAGCTGCCTGATGTTTCGGTAAACGGCGCAATCGGCAACAATACGTCGCACACGTCCAACAGCATTTCGCTGACAAACGGTGTAAACGCCATCACACTTTTCGCCTGTTTCAACGCGGCTACGGCTTTTGCGCCGTCCGCCGTATCGATTTCAGGCTCGACGTTGAGCAACAAGACTGCCTGTTTCGGCGCATTTGCCATTTCGGCAACGCTCTCGCCGGAGTTCACGCCCAAAACATCCGCACCAACGCTGTTGGCAGCTTGCGGCAAAATACCCAGCACTGCGCCGGTCGCGTCTGCCAGCTCTTGCGCGGCAGCATAAATGGCGGCGTAATCGGGATGGTTTTGCACTTCCGCACCCAAAATCACCGCTGCTTTTTCAGCATTTTTCAGGCTGGCGGTAACGGCGTGTTCCGCATTGGCAGACAGGTTTTTCAGACGGCCTGCCCACTCATCGGGATGTGCAGCTTCTTGAGACAGAAGCGGCATAAACAATTCTTCTTTACTGCTGGCCAATACGCTCAAGGCCATACGGTCTTTGGCGGCGCGGCGCAGGCGGGCGGTCAGGAGCGGCTGTTCTTTGCGCAAGTTCGCGCCGACTACCAATACGGCATCGTTGTCAGCCAAAGATTCAATGCTTTGTCCCAACCATTGCGCACCTTTAAGGCCGTCTGAAAGACGTTTGTCTTGTTGGCGCAAACGGGTGGCAAAGTTTTTAACACCCAAGCCGTCGGCAAGTTTTTTGGCCAGATACAGCTCTTCAACCGTATTCATCGGGTTCGCCCAAATGCCGACTTGGTTTTGGTTGCCGTCTTTGGCGATACATTCAATCGCGCTGCGGACATATTCCAACGCGGTTTTCCAATCCACGTCCATCCACTCGCCGCCCTGTTTGATTTTCGGGTTTTTCAGACGGCTTTCGTGATACAGGCCTTCGTAGGCGAAACGGTCGCGGTCAGACAGCCAGCATTCGTTGATGGCTTCGTTTTCCAGCGGCAACACGCGGCGGACGGTATGGTCTTTGGTTTGTACAATCAGATTGCTGCCCAAAGCGTCATGGGCGGAAACGGATTTGCGGCGGTTCAATTCCCAAGTACGCGCGTTGAAGCGGAACGGTTTGCTGGTCAATGCGCCGACAGGACACAAATCGATGACGTTGCCTGACAATTCGGTTTCCACTGCTTTGCCGATAAAAGGCATAATTTCGGAGTATTCGCCGCGGTTGGCCATAGCGATTTCTTGCACGCCGGCGATTTCTTCAGTGAAACGAACGCAACGGGTACAGTGGATACAACGGCTCATTTCCTCGGCGGAAACCAAAGGACCCATATCCTTGCCGACGACGGAACGTTTTTCTTCGGTATAACGGCTGGTGGTTTTGCCGTAGCCCATCGCCAAATCCTGCAACTGGCATTCGCCGCCTTGGTCGCAGGTCGGACAATCAAGCGGATGGTTGATGAGCAGGAACTCCATCACGCCTTCTTGCGCCTCTCGGGCTTTTGCCGAATGCGTACGCACAATCATGCCGTCTGTAACCGGCGTGGCACAGGCGGGCAGGGGTTTGGGGGCTTTTTCCACGTCCACCAAACACATACGGCAGTTGGCGGCGATGGAAAGTTTTTTGTGGTAACAGAAATGCGGGATATAAGTACCGAGCTTGTGCGCGGCTTCAATCACCGTCGCGCCCTGCTCCACAGATACCTGTTTGCCGTCGATTTCGATTTGTAACATGGTTCGTTCCTAGTTACGGGTATTTAATAAATAATTCTTTTAGAGGCCGTCTGAAAACTTAGCACCACTTATTCGGTTTCATCGGTCCGCCGTGTTCGATGTAATGCACAAACTCATCACGGAAATGCTTGGTAAAGCTGCGGACAGGGAAGACGGCGGCATCGGCAAGGGCGCAGATAGTGCGGCCTGCCATTTGGTTGCCGACGGAATCCAGCAAATCCAAGTCTTCCATGCGGCCTTTGCCTTCTACGATGCGGTGGACGATGCGGTAAAGCCAGCCAGTACCTTCACGACAAGGCGTACATTGGCCGCAAGACTCGTCGTAGTAGAAGTAGCTCAGGCGTTCAAGGGCTTTCACCATGCACACGTCTTCGTCCATGACGATAATCGCGCCGGAACCCAACATCGAGCCTGCTTTGGAAATCGAGTCATAGTCCATATTGGTCTGCATCATGATATCGGCAGGCAACACGGGCGCGGACGAACCGCCGGGAATGACGGCTTTAAGTTTTTTACCGCCGCGCATACCGCCCGCCATTTTCAGGACTTCGGCAAACGGCGTGCCCAACGGCACTTCATAGTTGCCTGGACGCTCGACATGACCGGAAATACAGAACAATTTGGTACCGCCTGCATTCGGAATACCTTTATCGGCAAATGCCTGTCCGCCGTCACGGATAATGAAGGGGACGGAGGAGAACGTTTCGGTATTGTTGATGGTAGTCGGTTTGCCGTACAGGCCGAACGAAGCAGGGAATGGTGGTTTAAAGCGAGGCTGGCCTTTTTTGCCTTCCAGCGATTCGAGCAATGCGGTTTCTTCGCCGCAAATATATGCGCCGTAGCCGTGGTGGGCGAAGAGTTCAAATTCAAAATCCGAACCCAAAATATTTTTACCCAAAAAGCCTGCGGCACGCGCCTGCTCCAAAGCGGCTTCAAAACGTTGGTAGCCTTCGAAAATTTCGCCGTGGATGTAGTTGTAGCCGGCTTTCGCACCCATCGCGTAACCGGCGATAATCATGCCTTCAATCAGGGCATGAGGATTGAACATGATGATGTCGCGGTCTTTAAATGTACCCGGCTCGCCTTCGTCGGTGTTACAAACCACATATTTTTCGCCCGGGAAGGAACGGGGCATAAAGCTCCATTTTAAACCGGTCGGGAAGCCCGCACCGCCACGACCGCGCAAGCCAGAGGTTTTGACTTCGTCAATCACATCGGTTTGCGAGATGTTTTCGGACAGGATTTTACGCAGGGCGGTATAACCGCCACGTTTGACGTATTCGTCCAATGTCCAGCAATCGGGATTGGCGGTATCCACTTGGTCAAAAATCACGCCTGATTGGTAAATAGCCATTTTTGGTGTGCCTGTTCGTTTTCGTATCGGTTGCAGCCGTTGTTTTCAGACGGCCTTTTATTTCAGTTCGGCAAGTTTCTTGTCAATCGCTTCTGCGGTCATAAAGCTGCACATGCTGTGGTTGTTGACCAGCATGACCGGAGCGTCGCCACATGCGCCCATGCATTCGCCTTCGACAAGGGTAAATTTGCCGTCGGGCGTGGTTTCGCCGTAGCCGATACCGAGTTTTTGTTTGAGGTATTCGCCGGTTGCCATACCGCCGCGCAGGGCGCAGGGCAGGTTGGTACAAACGGTCAGTTTGTATTTGCCGACAGGCTCAAGGTCGTACATATTGTAGAAAGTAGCGACTTCGTAGGCTTGTGCAGGCGAGATGCCGATATAGTCTGCGACAAAAGCGATGGTCTCAGGAGCAAGCCAGCCTTTTTCGGTTTGGGCAATACGCAATGCGCCCATGATGGCGGAGCGACGTTGGTCGGCAGGATATTTTGCCAACTCGATGTCAATTTGTTTTAAAGATTCTGCGGATAACATTATCGGTCAACCTCCCCGAATACGATGTCCTGCGTACCGATGATGGCAACAACGTCGGCCAGCATGTGGCCTTTTGCCATTTCGTCCATGCCTTGCAGGTGGGCGAAGCCGGGTGCGCGGATTTTCAGGCGGTAGGGTTTGTTTGCGCCGTCTGAAATGATGTAAACGCCGAACTCGCCTTTCGGATGTTCGACAGCGGTGTAGGTCTCGCCCTCGGGAACGTGCATACCCTCGGTAAAGAGTTTGAAATGGTGAATCAGGTCTTCTATACCTGTTTTCATTTCGGTACGTTTGGGCGGAGCGAATTTGTGGTTTGTGGTAATGACCGGACCCGGATTGACACGCAACCACTCGGAACATTGTTTGATGATGCGTACGGATTGACGCATTTCTTCCATACGGCAGAGGTAACGGTCGTAGCAGTCGCCGTTGACGCCGACGGGGATGTCGAAATCCATTTTGTCGTACACTTCGTAAGGTTGTGTCTTACGCACGTCCCATTCCACGCCGGAACCGCGCAACATAACGCCGGTAAAGCCTTTTTGCATGGCGCGCTCAGGAGTGACAACACCGATGCCGACGGTACGCTGTTTCCAAATACGGTTGTCGGTCAGGAGGGTTTCGAGTGTGTCGATGTTTTTCGGGAAACGCTCGCAGAAGGCGTCGATAAAGTCGAGCATGGTACCTTCGCGGGATTCGTTGAGCTGCTTCAATACTTTGGCGTTGCGGAATTTGCTGCTCTCGTATTTAGGCATGAAGTCGGGCAGGTCGCGGTAAACGCCGCCGGGACGGAAGTAGGCCGCGTGCATACGCGCGCCGGAAACGGCTTCGTACAAGTCCATCAGCTCTTCGCGGTCGCGGAAGGCGTAAAGAATGGCGGTCATCGCGCCGATGTCGAAAGCGTGCGAACCGATGCCCATTAAGTGATTGAGGATGCGCGTTACTTCGGCAAACATCACGCGAATATACTGGGCGCGGATAGGTACATCGATACCGGCAAGTTTTTCTACCGCCAAGCAATACGCCTGCTCGTTGACCATCATGGAAACGTAGTCCAAACGGTCCATATAGGGCAGGGCTTGCAGATAGGTTTTGGTTTCAGCCAGTTTTTCAGTACCGCGGTGCAGGAGGCCGATGTGCGGATCGGCACGGACGATGGTTTCGCCCTCCAACTCCAAAATCATACGCAATACGCCGTGCGCCGCAGGGTGTTGCGGGCCGAAGTTGATGGTGTAGTTTCTTAATTTATTGGCCACCGTAGTTCTCCTCACGGACGATACGCGGCGTGATCTCGCGCGGCTCAATGGTAACAGGTTGGTAAATCACGCGTTTTTGCTCTTCATCGTAACGCATTTCCACATAGCCGGAAATCGGGAAGTCTTTGCGGAACGGATGTCCGACAAAACCGTAATCGGTCAGGATGCGGCGCAAGTCCGGGTGGTTGTTGAACATGATGCCGTACATATCGAAGGCTTCGCGTTCGTACCAATCCGCGCTGTTGTAAATATCGACGACGGATTCGACTACTGGGAAGTCGTCGTCTGAAACCCAGACGCGTACGCGGATGCGTTGATTGTTTTTAACGGAAAGCAGCTGACTGACGACGGCAAAGCGTTTGCCCTGCCATACTTCGTTTTTGTAAGTGCTGTAATCGACACCGCACAAGTCAACCAGAAGCTCGAAATGCAGCTCTTCATGGTCGCGCAATGCGGTCATGACTGAAATATAGTGTTCGGGCAGACACTCGACGGTAATCTCGCCCAAAGCTGAAATGACTTTGCTTGCCTGATCGCCAAGCACGCCGACGACGGTCTCGTATAAGTTTTGAATGCTTGCCATATCGTCCTCTCCTTACTCGTCACGCGCAATGGTGGAAGTGCGCTTGATTTTTTGTTGGAGCTGAATCAGGCCGTAAATCAGGGCTTCCGCAGTCGGCGGACAACCCGGCACATAAACGTCTACCGGCACGACGCGGTCGGCACCGCGCACAACGGAATAAGAATAGTGGTAATAGCCGCCGCCGTTGGCACACGAGCCCATAGACAATACCCAGCGCGGCTCGGCGAGCTGGTCATACACGCGGCGCAGTGCAGGTGCCATTTTGTTGGTCAACGTACCTGCCACAATCATCAGGTCGGCCTGACGTGGGGACGGACGGAAAATGATGCCGAAACGGTCAAGGTCATAACGCGCCATACCCGCATGCATCATTTCCACGGCGCAGCAGGCCAAGCCGAAAGTAACCGGCCACAATGAACCGGTACGCATATAGTTCAACACCGTATCCGCGCTGGTGGTGATGAAACCTTTTTTCAAAACGCCTTCTATTCCCATTCCAGCGCACCTTTTTTCCATTCGTAAATAAAGCCTACCGTCAGAACGACGATAAACACTAGCATAGACCAAAAGCCGTACGCGCCCAAATCTTTGAACACAACTGCCCATGGCAACATGAACGCGACCTCCAAATCAAACAGGATGAAGAGGATGGCGACGAGGTAATAGCGCACGTCGAACTTCATCCTTGCGTTCTCAAAGGCTTCAAAACCGCATTCGTAAGCCGCGTCTTTTTCGGCATAGTGACGTTTCGGGCCTAAAATTGTGCCGAGCAAAATAAACAGCACGCCGGCCGCAAGGCCGACGAGGATGAATACGAGGACGGGAAAGTAACTGGCCAACATGGTCGTACCTAACTGGTTGACAGACAAATCTTAAAAATAGATTACCATTTTATCGAATTTCAAAAGCCATTTAAAGGTAAATATCAGCAAATCAGCAAAAAAACCTCAATAAATTCAATAAAGTTATGAGAACAATTCTTATTTGTATTTAATATTTCCAAATTTTAATTTCGGTTTAATTATGTATCATTTAATTTAAATTTTCCGCCTATTCAATTTATGCCCCGAATCCTCCCTCTTTCCGATTCCCAATAAAACATGAGGCCGTCTGAAATAGATTATTTTCAGACGGCCTGCGTACATCACATCCATTTAAATGGAAAAATCAATCGACACCTTTGAGCATGCGGTTCAATACCGGGGCGAGTACCAACAGGATACCGCAGGTTACCGCGCCGATGGTGGCCAGCATCCAGTAGAAATCCAATGGCGACTGAGCATTGTAGTAGTCTTTAAACAACACTCCGCCCAAGGTAAAGCCGATGGACAATGCCAAGAAATTCAAAGCAACCATTTGTGTTTTGAACATGCTCGGTGCGATTTTGGTAGAAAACGACAGCGAAATCGGCGACAGCATCAGCTCGCCTATCGTAATCGCCAGCAACACCAGCATAAACACGATAATCGGCATCGGGGTTCCGGATGAAATATACGGAATAAAACTCAAATAAGAGACGCCGGTTACCAACATGGCCAGTGCAAACTTCAACGGCGTTTTAGGTTGGCGTTTGCCCATTTTCGTCCACACCGCCGCCATCACGCCGGAAAAGAGGACCACCCACATGGCCTGTATCGAATCTTTCCATGAAACAGGCACGGTAAAGCCGAAGAAAGTACGGTCCACCGTTTCGTCAAAATAAACCGTTGCAACGGTGTACACCTGAAACCAAACCGCCCAGAACATACAAATGGTCAAAAACAGCGGAATATAGGCCACAATATAGCGTTTATTGGCCGCTTCAACCTGGCTGCTGCCCAGCAGGCGTGCAAAATAAGCGATAACGGTAATAATGACCACGCCTAAAAGCCAGCGTGAAAAGTTCTCAAGATTGAGCGCGCCGGAAGCAATCACGCTGCTCAACACCAAAACCAGCAACACACCGACAGCTATTGCAGTCTGTACCTTTTCAGGGCGCAACGGATTGGGAGCCGGCGTATGCGGCAGGTTTTTACGGCCGCGCGAATACCACAGCAGGCCAAATGCCATACCGACGGCCGCCGCGGCGAAACCGTAATGGAATCCCATTCTGTCTTGCAAAATACCGGTCAACAAAGGGCCTAAGAAACCGCCGATATTGATGGAAATATAGAAAATAGAGAAACCGGCATCGCGCAATTCGCGCAGGTCGTCCCGTTCATACAAAGAGCCGACCATCGAACCGGCAGACGATTTCACGCCGCCGCTGCCCAGCGCGATAAACACCAAGCCCAGCAGCAATCCCATCAAACCCGGCACAATCGCCAATAAAATATGGCCGGTCATCACGACGATGCCGGCGATAAACAGGGTACGCTCCGCGCCCCAAATGCGGTCGGCCAACCATGCGCCGAGAATCGTGGACAGGTAAACGCTGCCGCCGTACGCGCCGACAATGCCACCGGCCAAGGCTTTATCCATACCCAAACCGCCTTGATTCGCGGCGTAATATAGATAAATCAGCAGGATGCCCTGCATACCGTAGAAGGAAAAACGCTCCCACAGCTCAATATGGAATAGGGTGGATAATTGCAAAGGATGGCCGAAGAAAGTTTTCTCGGCAGAAGACAGCTTTTGACCGGACATTTAATAAGTTCTCCTAATATATCGGACAGGATCAGGCTTCAGACGGCCTATTGCACCTACCAATCATTTTTATAGAAACTATATATTACCGCCAATCTTTGCATTTGCAAAACATGTTTTAATATTTGCAAAATAATGTTTCTTTCAAACTGAAAAATGCCGTCTGAAATCTTTCAGACGGCATTTTATGTTTTACGGTTTATACGCCTTGTTTCAGGCTGGCTTCGATGAAGCCGTCCAAGTCGCCGTCCAATACGGCTTTGGTGTTGCCGACTTCGTAGCCTGTACGCAAGTCTTTGATGCGTGAGGAGTCCAAAACGTATGATCGGATTTGGCTGCCCCAACCCACATCGGATTTGCCTTCTTCCAACGCCTGTTTCTCTTCGTTGCGTTTGCGCATTTCCAATTCGTACAGTTTGGATTTCAACATTTCCATCGCAGCAGCTTTGTTGGCGTGTTGCGAGCGGTCGTTTTGACATTGCACTACAATCCCTGTCGGCTCGTGGGTAATACGCACGGCGGAGTCGGTTTTGTTAATGTGCTGACCGCCGGCACCCGATGCGCGGTAAGTGTCGATGCGCAAATCGGCAGGGTTGATTTCGATTTCGATGGAATCGTCGATTTCGGGGTAAACAAACACGGATGAAAAAGACGTATGGCGTTTGTTGTTGGAGTCAAACGGTGAGTAACGAACCAAGCGGTGAACGCCGGTTTCGGTACGCAGTAGGCCGTAGGCGTATTCGCCTTCCACGCGGATGGTGGCGCGGTTGATGCCTGCGATTTCGCCGTCGTCTTCTTCAAGGATTTCGATTTTGAAGCCTTTGCGCTCGGCGTAGCGGCTGTACATGCGGAACAGCATGCCCGCCCAGTCTTCGGCTTCAGTACCGCCTGCGCCTGCGGTGATGTCGATAAAGCAGTTGTTCGGGTCGGCAGGCTGGTTGAACATTCGTTTGAATTCGAGGTCGGCCATTTGTTTTTCCAAACCGGCCACATCTTCCTGTACGGCGGCGAAACCTTCTTCGTCATTTTCTTCGACGGCCATTTCAATCAGCATGCGGTTGTCTTCGATGCCTGTGGCGATGTTGTCGAGGGTTACCACGATGCCTTCGAGGATCTTGCGCTCTTTGCCGATTTCTTGGGCGCGTTTGGGGTCGTTCCAAAGTTCCGGATCTTCGGAGAGGCCGACGACTTCTTCAAGGCGGTCTTTTTTGCCTTGATAGTCCATATAGACGCGGATGTCTTCGCTGCGCTTCTCCAAGTCGTTTAGGGTGTTGTTAAGCTGGTTGATTACTTCGGCTTCCATGATTCTTGTGTTCTTTCAAAATTTTAGGGGCGTATTGTAAGGGATTTGCCTGTTTTTTTCCATGACCGGGCCGTCTGAAAATGTACGGTTCGGGTTTTCAGACGGCCTCGGTTTTAAATTTTTCCATCCAAAGCTGCCAGTCGTTGTCTATCGGCGCTTGTACGGTCATCCGACTACCGTCTTCTATGCTTTGAAAACTGAGGCTCTGCGCGTGCAACATTAAGCGTTGCGTGCCGATATGTTCGGCAACGGCATGGTTTTGGCGCAAATCGCCGTAGTTGGTGTCGCCGACGATGGGGTGGAAAATGTGTTTCATATGGCGGCGGAGTTGGTGTTTGCGGCCGGTGTGCGGCGTGAGTTCGGCCCACGAATAACGCGAAGTCGGATAACGCAGGGCGGATTGGAACGGCAACTCGGTTTGTGCCAGACAACGGTAGGTGGTTTGCGCTTCCTGCAATGTGGCTTCGGTCTGCGCTTCGGCGATTTTGTCGGGCATATATTTGAGGGCGTAATCAATCAGGCCGTCTGAAGGTAGATGACCGCGAACAATCGCCCAATAGGTTTTTTCGATGGTTTTGTTTTCAAACTGCTGCGTCAGTAACCGTGCGGCTTCCGTATCGAGGGCAAACAGCAAGACGCCGGAAGTCGGGCGGTCGAGGCGGTGGACGGGATAGACGTGCTGCCCGATTTGGTCGCGCAGGGTTTGCACGGCAAAACGGGTTTCGTGTTTGTCTAACCAGCTTCGGTGCACCAGCATTCCGGCAGGTTTGTTGACGGCAACGGTGCGGCTGTCGCGGTGGATAATATCGAGCATGGCGGAGCAGTTGAATAAAAGCAGATATTGTAACGGGCTTTTGAAGATGTGGCAGGCACACTTGCCGCCGAAACCCAACTTTCAGACGGCCCGCCTCTTTCGGGTTACAATACTGCACATAAAAACACGAAGGAAAAGCTGTGAGCCTGCTCAAAAAACTGCCCAAACCCATGCTGCCCGACGAAACACGCCGCGATATTCAGGCGCGCGAGTCGTATCATGTATTGAAGATTATTTCCGAATTTGTCGAAGCCGGCGAAGAATTGCGCGCCATTCAGCCAGCCGTCAGCATTTACGGCAGCGCGCGCACGCCCGAAAACCATCCCGACTACGCGTTCACATTGCGCTTGGCGCGCAAACTGTCGGATGCCGGATTCTCCGTCATTTCCGGCGGCGGTCCGGGCATTATGGAAGCGGCCAACAAAGGCGCGTTTGCAGGCGCAAGTCCGGCGGTGGGGCTGAATATCGTGTTGCCGCACGAACAAAAAGCCAATCCGTATCAGGATTTGTCTATTAAATTCCAACACTTCTTCCCGCGCAAAGTCATGTTCGTCAAACACGCCGTGGCGTATGTCGTCATGCCCGGCGGTTTCGGCACATTGGACGAATTGTTTGAAAGCCTGACTTTGGTGCAAACCGGCAAAACGCCCGACCGCCCGATTATCTTAGTGGGCAAAGCATTTTGGGCAGGGCTGTTGGACTGGATACGCGAGCAGTTGCTGGGCAGAAACCTGATTTTGGAAGAGGATTTGAACTTGATCCGCACCATCGACGACGAAGACGAAATCATCGAAGAAATCTTCGCCCATTACGAAAACCGCTTGGAAGACTTGTTCGAACACCAAAATGCTTGGTCGCTGGGACTGTAAACAACTAAGGTTTCAACTGAAAAAAGGCGGTTATCCCACCTGCCCTTTGCTTCATTAATAAAGGCCGTCTGAAAATGTTTTCAGACGGCCTTTTATCTTCTTTCAAAGCGTTTAATTGTTTTCCCACTCGACATGCTCACTCAAGAAGCCGCCGCTTTGGTGCGCCCAAAGTTTGGCATACAGGCCTTGTTTCTCGAGCAACTCGGTGTGGCTGCCTTCTTCGATGATGCGGCCTTTGTCCAAGACGATGAGGCGGTCCATCGCGGCGATGGTGGAGAGGCGGTGGGCGATGGCAATCACGGTTTTGCCTTCCATCATTTTGTCGAGGCTTTCTTGGATGGCGGCTTCGACTTCGGAGTCAAGCGCGCTGGTGGCTTCGTCAAGCAATAGAATCGGCGCGTCTTTAAGCATAACGCGGGCGATGGCGATGCGTTGGCGTTGGCCGCCGGAAAGTTTCACGCCGCGTTCGCCAACGTGCGCATCATAGCCGCGTCGGCCTTTGGCATCGCTTAAGTTAGGAATAAAACCGGTGGCCTCGGCGCGTTCGGCGGCAGAAATCATTTCGGCTTCGGTCGCATCGGGACGACCGTAGATAATGTTGTCGCGCACGGAGCGGTGCAGCAGGGAGGTATCTTGCGTCACCAAACCGATTTGGGCGCGCAGACTTTCTTGGGTAACGCTGTCCACGTTTTGGCCGTCGATCGAAATCGTGCCGCTTTGCGGTTCGTAAAAGCGCAGGAGCAGGTTGACGATGGTGGATTTGCCCGCGCCGCTGCGGCCGATCAAGCCGACTTTTTCGCCGGGTTTGATGTTCAGATTAAAGCCGTTGAGGAGCGGTTTGCCTGCTTCGTAGGAGAAATCGACGTGATCAAACTTGATTTCGCCTCGGGTGACTTTAAGCGGCAGGGCTTGCGGTTTGTCGAGGATGGTGTGGGGTTTGGACAGGGTAGCCATGCCGTCGTTGACGGTACCGATGTTTTCAAACAATCGGGCGGATTCCCACATGATGTATTGCGACAAACCGTTCACACGCAATGCCATGGCCGTGGCGGTGGCTACCGCGCCTACGCCGACTTGGCCGTGATACCAAAGCCAAATACCCAAGGCGGTCGTACCGACGGTCAGCGAGCTGTTGACGATAAAACTGCAGGTATGCAGCAGCGTTGCCAAACGCATTTGGGCATGGACGGTTACCATAAACTCTTCCATCGACTGCTTGGCATAAGCGGCCTCGCGTGCGCCGTGGGAGAAGAGTTTGACAGTAGCGATATTGGAATAGGCGTCTGTAATGCGGCCGGTCATCAACGAGCGCGCATCGGCCTGACGCGCAGCGGTTTTGCCGAGTTTGGGAATCAGGAAGCGCATAATCATCGCGAATCCAATCATCCAGCAGATAAACGGCACGATAAGCCAGGCATCGAATGAGGACAGAATCACGCCGGAAGTGATGAAGTACACCAGCACATACACAACCATATCGGCGACGGTCATCACGACATCGCGCAGCGCCAGCGCGGTTTGCATCACTTTGGCGGACACGCGTCCTGCAAATTCGTCCTGATAAAAGCCCAGGCTTTGACCCAGCATCAGGCGGTGGAAATTCCAGCGCAGGCGCATGGGGAACACGCCTTGCAGGGTTTGCAGGCGCACACTGGACGCGAAAAAGGTCCAAACGGCAAAAAATGCCACCATGGCCATCATGCCGATTAAAGCATGGCCTTTTTCAACAAAAAGCGTTTGCGGCGTATAAGTGCCGAGCCAGTCGACCACCTTGCCCATAAATTGGAACATCAAGGCTTCCATGATGCCGACACCGACCGTAAATACGGCCAACACGGCAATCCATTTGCGCACGCCTTCAATGTTGCTCCAAATAAACCGCCACAACCCTTTTTCTGGCGTTTTCGGCGCGGCTTCTGGATAAGGGTCGATGCGGGACTCGAACCATGAGAATATTTTTTTAATCATTGTTTTTACAAATGTGATAAGACGGTCAGGCCGTCTGAAAAGAGGTGTTCAAATACATTCAAGACTGTATTTTACGGGAAAAATCCGACTGATGACAGCGGATACCGTCAGTCCGATCAAACCAATCTATCGGCTTGACCATCTAAAAATCCATTTTCTTTGCATAAAACAAAGGCCGTCTGAAAGTTTTCAGACGGCCTTTGCTGAATTTAGGTTGCCCTTAAAAATCACTCTTTACGTTGACGGCCCAAATCGGCAGCGGCAGTAAACAAAACGTCGGTGGAAGAGTTCAACGCAGTTTCTGCAGAGTCTTGAATCACGCCGATGATGAAGCCGACGGCAACCACCTGCATGGCCACATCGTTATCGATACCGAACAGGCTGCACGCCAAAGGAATCAGCAGCAACGAGCCACCGGCCACACCGGATGCACCGCACGCGCTGACAGTTGCCACCAGGCTCAGCAGCAGGGCAGTGGCGAAGTCAACCGTAATGCCTTGCGTGTACGCCGCAGCCATCGCCAAAACGGTAATGGTGATTGCCGCACCGGCCATATTGATGGTCGCACCCAATGGAATGGAGATGGAGTAAGTGTCTTCGTGCAAACCCAGTTTTTTCGCCAATGCCATATTCACAGGGATATTGGCGGCGGAAGAACGGGTAAAGAAGGCATACACGCCACTTTCACGCAGGCAGGTAAACACCAGCGGGAAAGGGTTGCGGCGGATTTGCGTCCACACAATAATCGGGTTGACCACCAAAGCGATAAACAGCATACAGCCGAGCAATACGGCCAACAGCTGCATATAACCGGCAAGCGCTTCAAAACCGGTTTCCGCAATGGTAGAAGACACCAAGCCGAAAATACCCAGCGGCGCAAAACGGATAATCCATTTCACAACGGTCGAAACGGTATCGGCCAAATCGGCCGCCACTTGGCGGGTCGTATCCGAACCGTGATGGCGCAAAGCCGCGCCCAATACCAAAGCCCAAGCCAAAATGCCGATATAGTTGGCATTGGCCAGCGCGTTAATCGGGTTGGCCACCAAATTCATCAGCAGCGTTTTCAACACTTCGATAATGCCGGAAGGCGGCGCAACGGACACATCGCCGGCCGTACGCAGAATCAGCGTGGTCGGGAATGCCATGCTGGCGACAACCGCCACCACAGCGGCTGCAAACGTACCAAAAATATACAAAATCAAAATCGGTTTGATGTGGGCCTGATTGCCTTTTTGGTGTTGCGCAATGGCGGCAGTCACCAAAACGAATACCAAAATCGGCGCGATAGCCTTAAGCGCACCGACAAACAGGCTGCCCAGCAGTCCTGCGCTGATACCGACTTGCGGCGCAACTGCGCCCACAAGAATACCTAAAACCAAGCCGATGGCGATTTGTACCACCAGGCTGACGCTGTTGATCGCGTTTAAAAGCGGATTGCCACTTGCCATATCCGTTCCTTCAATTTAAAGATATGTTAAAAAAGTCTTACATTCTAAAATAAAAAATCATTTGTCGGCGAGGTTTTCATGCACACCTCACAAAAACAGCATTAAAGTTTAGCATTTATGACACAGTTGGCACTTTATGCCAAAAATATGGTCAAACCCGCTCAAACCCTACTTTCAAAGTATGCCCATACCGTTGCCTTATCCCTCTGTATCTTGATTTCAGACGGCCTGAAATCTGCGCCATAAGGCCGAATATAAAGGCAACTTCATCAGTCAAAACACAAAAACATAAATATTACAATCAGATAGAAACAAACCAAAATCCGCCCTTAAGCCGCATTTTGCAACGTTATCGCGCTAAATTTCCGTTTATATCCATAGCCTGAAAGCTTGCAGAAATAATGTTAAAATCCCCAAACTGAAGAATTGTCGCTGTCGAACACACATCATGACCAAACTGACCTACCCTGTTTTATTTGCATCATTGGCGCTCGCCTACGGACACGCGTTGGCAGTAGATACTTCCGTTCCCAAAGCGGAAGACTACGAGGCCGTTCCCGAATCCGAAATGCCCAAGCAGCCCAAAGACGACCAAACAGGCAAACTCAAGCCCAAATTCCCCGTCAAAATCGACACCCAAGACAGCGAAGTCAAAGAAATGCTTGAAGAATACCTGCCGCTGATTACCCAGCAGCAGGAAGAAGAGCTGGACAAAGAGCAGGTCGGCTTCCTCGCCGAAGAGGCACCCGACAACGTCAAAACCATGCTCCGAACCAAAGGCTACTTCAACAGCAACGTCAATATTCAAGACCATGGCGAGAGCTATACCGTCAACGTCACCCCCGGCCCGCGCACCAAAGTCGACAACGTCAGCGTGGCCATCCTCGGCGACGTATTGAATGACGACAACTTGGCCGAATACTACCAAAATGCAATGGAAAACTGGCAACAGCCCGTTGGCGAAAACTTCGACCAAGACGGCTGGAGTGCGAGTAAAACCTCCGTCCTCAGCGCGGTAACACGCAAAAAATATCCTTTGGCGAAACTCACCACCACCCAAGCCACCATCAATCCCAATACCCAAAAAGCCGACTTGAACGTCATCGTGGAGAGCAACCGCCCCATTTACTTCGGCGATTTCCAAATCACCGGCACACGCCGCTACCCTGAGAGCGTGGTTTCCGGCATGGCGCGTTTCCAACCCGGTTCGCCTTACGACTTGGACAAAATCCTCGATCTGCAACAGGCGCTCGAGCAAAACGGCCACTACTCCGGCGCGTCCGTACAGGCTGACTTCGATCAACTGCAAGGCGACCGCGTTCCCGTCAAAATCAACGTGACCGAAGTCAAACGCCACAAACTGGAAACCGGTATCCGCTACGACTCCGAATACGGAATCGGCGGCCGCATCGCCTACGACTATTACAACCTCTTTAACAAGGGCTACATCGGCTCGGTCGTTTGGGACATGGACAAATACGAGACCACGCTGGCCGCCGGTATCAGCCAACCGCGCAACAACCGCGGCAACTACTGGACAAGCAACGTTTCCTACAACCGCTCGACCACGCAAAACCTTGAAAAACGCGCCCTGACCAGCGGCATTTGGTATGTCCGCGACCGCAACAATATCGATGCCCGCTTCGGCCTAGAATTTATTACCGAAGACCGCAAAGTCCCCGACACCAGCTACGATTTGGGCCGAAGCCATGCCACCATGCTGACCGCCTCATGGAAACGGCAAAGCATCGAAACCGAGCTGCATCCTCAAAACGGCTACTACCTCGACGGCAAAATCGGTACAACTTTGGGCAAACTCCTCTCCTCCACCCAAATGGCACGCGCCACGGCACGGGCAGGCTATTTCTTCACGCCTGAAAACAAAAAACTCGGTACGTTCATCGTACGCGGACAGGCAGGCTACGTTTATGCCCGCGAAGGCGAAGAAGTGCCGTCCAGCCTGATGTTCCGCACCGGCGGCGCGACTTCTGTACGTGGTTACGAACTCGACAGCATCGGCTTGGCCGGCCCCAACGGCTCCGTCCTGCCGCAACGCGCCTTGGTGGTCGGCAGCCTCGAATATCAATTCCCGGTTACCAAAAGCTTCTCCGGCGCCATCTTCCACGATGTCGGCGATGCAGCAAGCAACTTCAAACACATGACCTTAAAACACGGTACCGGCTTGGGCGTGCGCTGGTTCAGCCCGGTTGCGCCGTTCTCCTTCGATATTGCCTACGGCCATCACGACAAAAAAATCCGCTGGCACATCAGCTTAGGCACAAGGTTTTAAAAAAACATACTCACCATCCATTCTTTCAGACGGCCTCAGCCATTTCAGGCCGTCTGAACAACAGACAAACAGAAAAATATCATGACCGATACTGCAAACACTTCCACGCCGTCTGAACAACAGCCCGCCCCGCCAAAGCGCAAAAAACGCCTGTTGCGCGGCTTTGTCCTGTCCGCCTTGGGCGTATTGACCGTTTCCGCCGGCGCGATCGGCTGGCTGGTCGGTACGGAATCGGGTTTGCGTTTCGGTTTGTACAAAATCCCGTCATGGTTCGGCGTCAAAATCTCGTCGGATACGCTGAAAGGCACGCTGATTGAAGGCTTTGAAGGCGACAAATGGTTGATTGAAACAGAAGGTGCGGACATTAAAATCAGCAGCTTCCGCTTTGATTGGAAACCGTCCGAGCTGACCCGTCCTTCCTTGCACATCACCGAAGTCGTGGCCGGCGACATCGCCATCGTGACCAAACGCACGCCGCCTAAAGAAGAAGAGCCATCAAAAGGCCTGCCCGACAGCATAGACCTGCCCGTTACCGCCTATCTCGACCGTTTGGAAACCGGCAAAATCAGCGTGGGCAAGCGTTTTGACAAGCAGACCGTCTATCTCGACCATCTGCACGCGGCCTATCATTACGACAAAAAAGAACACCGCCTCTACATCAAAACCGCCGATACGCCATGGAGCAGCTCGACAGGTGCGGTGGTGATCGGTTTGGACAAACCCTACGTTCTCAATACCGCCATCTACACCAAAGGCCAGCTTGAGGGCGAAACCCTACATGGTACGGTGCGCCTGTGGGGCAGCCTGCAAGACGTATCCACCGACCTGCTGCTCGATAGCGACAACGTTCATTTGTCGGCAAAATCCACCATTCACCCATTCGCCGACAGCCTCAATGAAACCATCGGCGAAATCCTGATTAAAGGTTCCAACATCAATCCGCAGGCCTTCCTGCCCAGCCTGCCCAAAGCGCGCCTGAATTTCGACGCTACCACCATTCCGTCGTTTACCGACGGCGTTGCGTTGGAAGGCTCGATTGACTTGGAAAACGACCAAGCCGGTTTTGCCGATGAAAATCATATCCCCGTCAAACGCATCCTCGGCGAATTCATCGTCGACGACAAAGGTACGGTCAAAATCGAAGACATCGGCGTCGGCCTGCTCAAAGACGGCAGCATCGATGTATCCGGTTCTATCGATACCGCCCAAGACCAGCTCAAACTCGCACTGGGCATCAACAATACCGGCGCAGACGACTTTGTCCGTCAAAACATCGCAGGCCGTCTGAACGGCAGTATCGATGTCAAAGGCGAAACCTCCTCCCCCGTCGTCAACTGGAATCTCGACAGCGGATTTGCACGTACAGACGGCATGCTGTTTTTCCAAACCGACAAACAGCTCGGCCAGCGCACGCTCAAGCTCGACAAAGTCCGTCTGGTTCCGCAAAACGGCGGCGAACTCAACGCCAAAGGCTCGCTCGAACTCTTCAAAGACCGCAAACTACAACTGGACATCGTCAGCAAAGCCTTCAACCCTGCGCGTATCGATCCGCAGCTTCCGCAAGGCAGCGTCAACGGCAACATCAACTTGACCGGCATACTGGCGCAAGAAAAATTCGCCGGCAAAATGCAGTTTGCACCGAGTACGCTCAACGGCGTTCCGCTCAGCGGCAAAGCCGACGTCGCCTATGAAAACAAACACCTCGCGCGCGCCCTGACCGACCTGACCCTCGGCAGCAACATCGTCAAAACCAACGGCAGCTTTGGTAAAAAAGGCGACCGCCTCAGCCTCAACATTACCGCCCCCGATTTGTCGCGTTTCGGCTTCGGCTTGGGCGGCCTGCTCAACGCGCGCGGCTACATCTCCGGCAGTTTTTCAGACGGCCTCAAAACCCTTGAAGCCGATTTGAACGGCGAAGCACGCAACTTCAAAGTCGCCGATGCCGTCAATATCCGCACCCTCGACTTCAAGCTTAAGGGTTCGCCCGACACCAACCGTCCGTTGAGTGCCGATATTAAAGGCGAACACATCGCCATATCCGGCGGCGCGGCCCTGATCGACAACGTCAACCTGCTCATCAGCGGCACAGGCTCGCGCCACCACATCCGCGGCAACAGCAGCATGGCGGTGGACAGCAAACGCTACAAGCTCGACCTCGATGCCACCGGCGGCCTCAACAAAGACCAAACCCAATGGAAAGGCACGGTTGATACGCTCGACATCAACGGTGCGTTCAACCTCAAACTGCAAAACCGCCTCAACCTCGAAGCCGGCAGCGAACGCGTTTCCCTCAGCAGCGCGCGTTGGGCGGCTATGGGCGGCAGCCTCAACCTGCAAAATTTCGTTTGGGACAAGAAAGCCGGCATTACCAGTAAAGGCAGCGCACAAAATCTGCACATTACCGAATTGCACAACTTCTACACTCCGCCTATCGAACACAACCTCGTCTTGGGTGGCGACTGGGATTTGGCGTACAGTCAAAACGCGCGCGGCTTCCTCAACATCAGCCGTCAAAGCGGCGACATCATCCTGCCGGGCAAAGACCCGAAAAACAAACAGCCTTTGGGACTTTCCGCGCTTGCCCTGCGCACCCGTTTCCAAAACGGCCGCATCGACAGCACGCTGGACGGCAACACCCGCTTCGGCAAAGTTAACGGCACGCTCGGCATCGCGCAACAGTTCGGCAACAACATCAACAACGCCCCTGTTAGCGGCAAGGTCAATATCAGCGTTCCCGATTTGGGCTCGCTCAAATCCTTTATGCCGGCGACAGCCCAAGGCATTGCAGGCCGTCTGAACGCGACCGCCACCATCGGCGGCCGACTCGGTTCGCCTACTATCAACAGCAACCTCGACCTCCAAACCAATTACGGCCGTGCCGACGGTACCGTCAACATCGGTCAAGGCACCAGCTTCGATACCGCCCCTCTGAGCGGCAAGCTTAACCTGAACGTTGCCAACCTCGAAGTCTTCCGCAACTTCCTGCCCGTCGGCCAAACCCTCAAAGGCCGTCTGAACGCCGCCGTCAACTTGGCAGGCCGTCTGAACGATCCGCAACTGAGCGGCCTGATTAATGGCGACAACCTCTATTACCGCCATCAAACCCAAGGCCTGATTCTCGACAACGGCGTATTGCGTTCGCGCCTGCAGGGTCAAAAATGGGTCATCGACAGCCTTAAATTCCACCGTGGCGGCACGATTGAGCTCAAAGGTGCGGTCAACCTTGCCAACGCCAACCCCGATGTCGACGTGGACATCGTCTTCGACAAATACCGCACCCTCTCGCGTCCAAACCGCCAACTGCAGCTCTCCGGCGCGGCCAAAGTCCTCTACAATCCGGAAAAAGGCGTATCGCTCAACGGCACGCTCAACACCGACTACGGCAGGTTTGGTTCGCAAAAATCCTCCATGCCGACCCTCGACGACGACGTGGTCGTACTGGGCGAAACCAAAAAAGAAGCAACGGCCACCACGCCGATTAATATGAACCTTGTCTTGAACATCAACGACAATGTCCGTTTTGTCGGCTACGGCGCAGACGTTACCATCGGCGGCAAACTGTCCATCACATCACGTCCGGGCGAAGCCGTCCAAGGCGTCGGCACCGTGCGCGTTGTCAAAGGCCGCTACAAAGCCTACGGCCAAGACCTCGACATCACCAAAGGATCGGTTTCCTTTGTCGGCCCGCTGACCAATCCAAATCTTAACATCCGTGCCGAACGCCGCCTCTCCCCGGTCGGCGCTGGCGTCGAAGTCCTCGGCAGCCTCAACAATCCGCGCGTGACCTTGGTTGCCAAGGAAGCCATGAGCGAAAAAGACAAACTCTCCTGGCTCATCCTCAACCGTGCCAGCAGCGGCAGCGACGGCGATAACGCCACGCTCTCCGCGGCCGCCAGCGCACTGCTTGCCGGCCAAGTCAACGACCGCATCGGCCTTGTGGATGATTTGGGCTTTACCAGCAAACGCAGCCGCAACGCCCAAACAGGCGAGCTCAACCCTGCCGAACAAGTCCTGACCGTCGGCAAACAGCTCACCAACAACCTCTACGCAGGTTACGAATATGGCATTTCCAGCGCCGAACAATCCGTCAAACTCGTGTACCAACTGACCCGCGCCATCCAAGCCGTTGCCCGCATCGGCACGCGCTCCTCCGGCGGCGAGTTGAAATACACCATCCGCTTTGACAACTGGTTCGGCAAAGACGAACCCGAGCCGGAAGAACAACACTAAAAGCCGTGAAAAAGGCCGTCTGAAATTCATCTTTCAGACGGCCTTTATCTTGTTCTACCGTATTAGAATCTTCAGCCATGCCTCAAAAAACAAAGGCCAACGGCGCAAGTTTAAAAATAAATGCAGCTAAAAAAGTGAACGGCAAACCATGGCTTATTCCAAGTTAGCAATAAATAAAGCAGATGCAAAAAGGCCGTCTGAAACTGACAGGGGTAGGTTTCAGACGGCTTTTTTTGAATCATCGAAACAACTTATGCATGGCATTGCTAATTAATTCGAGCTGTTTCTTATATTCGCGGCAACGGGGGCAGAGCGACAGGTGGACGGCAAGGGCAATGCGGTTAAAAAGACTGAGATGCACTTGGTCTTGCTGTTTGGAAATCAGATCGGTTATTTTGCGGCATTTTTTCATGGCGTTTTCCTGTCAGGCATGGGAGAACCATTTGATTTGCAGGCACTGGCGCAAGGTTTCGCGCGCACGGTGCATGATGGTGTAATAGTTGGCATGGCTGATGCCGCATTGTTCGCGGATTTCATCGCTTGAAAAGCCGAGAATCTCTTTCATGGTAAACACGCGGGCGGTGTTTTCCGGCAGATGGTAGAGGCAGGTCTGCAAAACTTGGTAGAACTCTTTATTGTTCAAACTGGCTTCGGGCGAGTCCCAACCCTGAGGCTGTCCTTCGTCCGTCCAATGCCCGTCGGCGGCAAAATGTCCTTCAAAGGCTTCATCCAAGGCTTCCTCGTCGCGCGTGATGAAAACTTGGCGTTGCCGTCCGATTTGGCGCAGGCAGTCGGTAATTTTGTTTTTTAAGATTGCAAACAGCCAGCTGCTCACTTGGGCGTCGCCTTTGAAACCCTCGGCCGCACGGTAGGCAGAAAGCATGGTTTCCTGTACGAGGTCTTCCGCCAAATCGGGGCGGTCGGGCAGCTGGATATGGGCAAAGCGCAGCAGCAGTTTGCGGGATTCGGCAAGCTCGGCATCGGTCAGTTCGGGTAGGGCCATAATGTATCAGTATGAAATGAATGATCAATATACTTTTGATTTTACGCTGATACGGCAAGAGCATGCGATTGAATCTATAAACGATTTCAGTAGTATTTTTGTTTCGCCGAAACCGACTGCACCCGTTTCAGACGGCCTTGATTTATGCCGCAACCAAAATGCCCTGTTCCAACCATTCCGTCCATTTTTGCCTTAATGCGTCCTGCCAAGCGTTTTCAGACGGCATGAACTCTGCCAGCATGGTCTGCAGGCCGTTTAGGGAAGTGGGCGTTTCTGCCAGCGTTTCCAGCAATAAGGCATCGAAATCGTCGAGCGTTTGGTACATCACGTCATCTTCCTTATCGCGCCACACCAAAACAGCAGTTTCCGCCTCCTGCAATTCGTCCGTCACGTCATACTGATAACGGCGCACAAAGGCGGCGGGAGAAAGGGTGTAAGCCAAATCGTCTGAATCGGCATGGGTTGTTTGGCTATCGGTCTGAGCGGTTTCGGCGAGCAGCTGGGTGTGTTCAAAGTCCATCAATGCCAAGAGGTCATCTGAAAGCGGCAGGCTTTGGCAATATTGGAGGAACTCGCCGGGGATTTCTTGAAAATAGGGCGTTTGAGCGCGCGCGTTGCGGACGAAACCTTCTTTCAGACGGCCCCATTCTTCGCTGTCAAAGTATTGCAGCGTTTCGGTATAGCAGCGGTCGATAAAGCTGTGAATATTGTTGCGTATCAGGCGGATATAGACATTCAACCGCTCTTGCGGCAATCCGTCTGCGGCTTTGCCTTCGCGTATGGCTTGGGCAAAGCGGTGTTGGTATTGGGCGGAGGTTTCAGGCTGCATGACGGTATTCCTTTCCGGCACGCATTTGATAGTCGGCGATTTTAGCGACTTCGGCTTCGAGTTCGGCAAAAGGCGGAAAATTGAAATCGCGTTCCAACAGGGTGGGCGGAATCGTCGGCAGTTTGGCATAGGCCAGTTCGAGCAAATCCCAAACAGTCGGCAATACTGCGGCGCCGTGGGTATCAATCAACAATTCGGGCGTTTCCACGTCATGTCCGGCAATATGGATATAGCACACGCGCTCTGCGTCCACATTTTCTAAAAAGGCTTCAGGCGACAACAGGCCGTGATTGACGGCGTTAACGTAAATATTGTTCACGTCCAAATGAATGCCGCAGTCGGCTTCACGGGCAACCGCGTTGAGGAACTCGACTTCGTTCATCTCGGCAAGCGGAGAATGCAGGTAGTAGGAGGTGTTTTCCACGGCAATACGGCAGCCCAACCGATCCTGCACTTCGCGGATACGGCGCGCGGTATGTTGTACCATTTCTTCAGTGAAAGGCAGCGGCAACAAATCGTAAAGATGACCGCCGTCGTGGCAGTAGCTCAAATGGTCGGAGAAAAACGTGCAATCGTAACGGCGCATCATTTCTTTGATTCCGTCTATCAAATCGGTATCCAACGGGGCTTGTCCGCCCAACGACATGGATAATCCGTGCAACGCCAGCGGCAGCCGTTCCGCCACGCGGTCAAACTGTTTGCGCGCCCTGCCACCCATTTTCAGCCAGTTTTCGGGAGCGGCTTCGATAAAGCGTATCGGGCTGTCGTCTGAAAGCGAGAGGAAGTCTTCCGCCAAGTCGCGGCGGTAGCCCAAGCCTGCGTGTTGAATCATGGTGATGTCCTGTTATGGTGCCGTATGAACGACAAAGTCGCATTTTCGTTTATAAAATGCGACTTTGTTAAAGGTATGTTGCAGGATTATTTAGAACCGCATTTACCTTCGCCGCATTTGCCTTCTACTACTTTGGCAGCTTTGGCTTTAGATGCTTTGCCTTTTTTAGCGTGAGTTTTTTCCACGGTTGAACCGCATTTGCCTTCGCCACATTTGCCTTCGCTTGCTTTAGAAACAGCGCTTGCACCGCATGAACCTTCACCGGCTTTAACCGCACCGCAAGAGCCTTGAGCAGATTTCTGAACACCTGCTTTGCTGCTTAACGGTTTATCAGCGGCAACAACGCCGGCAGCCAGAGACAGGGACAGCGCACCGGCCAAAGCAGCAGCTACATTTTTTTTCATTTTAACTTCCTTTTTAGAATACGAGTTTAAATAAATCAAGGGATAATATCGGGCATTTAAAGTCGGCCCGCGACCGTTAATCCTTAAAGAAAATGCTTGATACGACAACAGCGTTTCTTCAGCAGGGCATCCAAAGACAGACGGCCTGCGCCCTGCAATAGGACAGGAAATAAAACCACCAAATAAATCAGTGCTATTTTATAACCGTTGTCGCACACATTGTAACCCAAGCCGGCATGTACCGCAGACCATGCGACAGCCGTTACGACCATCAATCCCAGCGCGGACAGCCGCGTTGCCAAGCCGACGATGAGCAGCGCAGGCAAAACCAGTTCCGCCCACATGGCCAAATTCCAGTTGACCGTATCCGACAACAAATTGAACGGAAAGGGAAATTGACTGTTTATTTCTGCAAACCAGTTTTCCCCGTTCCATTTTTCCAAACCGGACTCAAGAAATTCATACGCGGCAAAAAGCCTGAGCGTCAACAAACCGAAAGCAGCCTGCCAAGAGGGGTTGGATGAGGTGTTCATTTATTTTCCTAATCAATGTGTGTTGAATGGGATGGGACGAAAAATCAATCGGCACCATCCCATATTTCATGCCTGTTTAGACGCGGCAGCTTTAAAAAACTGACGAAATAAATAAAGTTATTTTCTTATTCATTGTTTTATAAAGATTAAAAATTCAAAAGGCCGTCTGAAACACCATGCTTGATTGGGTTTCAGACGGCCTTTAATGATGAACGCGGTCAATCAATCCGCTTGTTTACACAATTCGACAATTTCTGCGCCGTATTTGTCGATTTTCTCCTCATTCATGCCGTGGATTTCCGCCAACTCCGCCAAATCTTGCGGCCGTCGGGCGGCAATCGCGCGCAGGGTAACTTTGCTGCATATCTGATAGGCTTCGAGGCCTTCATGGCGGGCAGTATCGATGTTCCACTGAAGCAGACGGCGCATCAAACGGCGTTTGCGTTTATCCTCTTCGCTCAGGCCGTCTGAAAACGGGCGGCAGATGTTTAAAATGCCCTCGCCGTATTGCTCGATACGTTTTTCGCCGAGTTTATACACGCCTAAAAGGTCGATGGGTTCGGCAGGCGTATTGGTCAGCAAATCGTCCATGCTTTCGTTGGAGAATACCGTTCCCAGCGTCACTTGATCGGCACTTGCCTGCTGCTCGCGCCAAGTTTCCAAAACCTGTTTTAAGGCCTGTTCGCGCTCGCCCAAGCTGTGGATAACTTGTATATTATCTGTGGAAACTGTACCGGCTTCGGCCGTTTCGCAAACGTCGAGTATCTCCAAACCGAATTTATTGATTTTCGCCTCACCCAGGCCGTAGATTTGATGTAAATCTTCCAAACTTCGGGGCATTTTTTCGACAATATCGCGCAGGGTTTTGTCGCCGCAAACCACATAGGCCGGTACTTCCTCCGCCTGGGCGCGTTGTTGACGCCATTGGCGCAATGCCTGCCACAAACGCTCTTCGCGCTCGGTGCGCAACCAATCGTCTTTCGGCTTTTGGGTGGCCGTTTTTTCGCGGCGCAGGGGACGCAACATGACTTCGGTTTCGCCCTTGAGGACTTTTTTGGCCGCTTCGGTCAGCTGCAAGGCTTGATGCTGCTCGACGTTGACGGTGAGATAGCCCAAGCTGATGCACTGGCGGATGACACTGCGCCATTCCTTGTCAGTCTGTTCGCTGCCGATGCCGAATGTGGATAACTTGTCATGGCCGTTGCGCAGTATCCAATCGTCGCTTTTACCGCGTAAAAGGTTGGTGATGTAACCGGCGGCAAAGCGTTGTCCGGCGCGGTACACGCAGCTGAGTAATTTTTGCACCAACACCGTGCCGTCAAACCGCACGGGCGGATGCAGGCAGTTGTCGCAATGGCCGCAGGGTTCGGATTCTTCGCCGAAATGTTTGAGCAGCAGTACGCGGCGGCAGGCGGCGGTTTCGCAGACGGAAAGCATGGCATCGAGTTTTTGCATTTCGATTTGCTTTTGCACCTCGTCGCTGTTGCCTTCGGCAATCCGTTCGCGCAGCAACACCCAATCGTTCAAGCCGTAACACAGCCAGCTCACGGCAGGCAGACCGTCCCGGCCGGCGCGCCCCGATTCCTGATAGAAATGTTCGACACTTTGGGGCATATCGAGATGGGCGACAAAGCGCACGTCGGGTTTGTCTATGCCCATGCCGAACGCCACGGTCGCCACCACGATAATATTGTCTTCATGCGTAAAGCGGCGTTGGTTTTCCTCGCGCACGTCCATGCTCAAACCGGCATGATACGGAATCGCCTCCAAGCCATTTTCACACAAAAACTGCGCCACATCCTCGACTTTTTTGCGACTTAAACAATACACAATGCCGCTTTGCCCATGCATCTGCTTGCGGATGAAATCCAGTAATTGTTTTTTACCATTATTTTTTTCGATAACCTGATAATAAATATTCGGGCGGTCAAAGCTGGAAATAAATTCGGGCGCATTGTCCAAGTGTAGATAATGCTTGATGTCGGCGCGCGTGGCCGCATCGGCGGTAGCGGTCAGGGCGATGCGCGGGACGTTCGGATAGCGTTCGGCAAGCATGCCGAGCTGTTGATATTCGGGGCGGAAATCGTGTCCCCATTGGCTGACGCAATGCGCCTCATCAATGGCAAACAGGCTGACGGTTTGTTGGTCGAGAAAACGCAAAAAGCGGTCGGTAACCAAGCGTTCTGGTGCGACATAAAGCAGTTTCAGACGGCCTTGGGCAAGCTTGTCGGCAATCTCGCGCGCCTCATCTGCCGATGTGCTGCTGTTGACTGCCGCCGCTTCAATCCCGGCCACATGCAGGCTGGCTACTTGGTCGTTCATCAGCGCAATCAGCGGCGATACGACAACCGCCACGCCTTCGCGCATCAGCGCCGGAATCTGGTAACACAAAGACTTGCCCCCGCCCGTCGGCATCAGCACCATCAAACTCTCGCCGCCGGCCAAAGCATTGACGATAGCCTCCTGCTTGCCACGAAATTCGGGATAACCGAATACTTCGTGCAAAATCTGTTTGGAGGTCGGCTGAAGCATAATGGTTCCGTAGAATAGGGGAAAGCGTTATTTTAACGGTTTTACACCCGCGTATGTGCGGAACATTTTGCCGCCGCTTTTTCAGACGGCCTGAAATTCAACTCTATTAAAGTTATTTAATTTTAAATAAAGATTTATTTTGTTTTAAATGAAATGCACAAAGGCCGTCTGAATCCTAATCTTCGGATTTCAGACGGCCTTTCAAAAATAAAATCTTTAGGCTTTTTTGACGAACTCAGATTTCAAGTTCATCGCGCTGCCATCGATTTTGCAACCGATATTGTGGTCGCCCTCTTGCAGGCGGATGCCTTTGACTTTGGTGCCTTGCTTGATGACCATAGAGCTGCCTTTGACTTTCAGATCTTTAATCAAGACAACCGTATCACCATCTTGCAATACCGCGCCGTTGGCATCTTTGACTTCCAAGGCATCATCGCTTGCAGCCGCAGCATCGGCCTCGTTCCACTCATGGGCGCACTCAGGGCAAACGTATTGGGCACCGTCTTCGTAAGTGTATTCGGAGTGGCATTTCGGGCAGGAAGGTAGGGACATGAGGTTTCCTTATAAATATGATAAAAGAAGCGTAAAACGCAAATAATACAATGTCTAAATTATTGATTCGCCTTGCTGCCGCCTACGCCGTAAACGGCATTCCAAGCCGCGTCCAACATTTGGCCGGCTTGTTGCAGCTTGGCATTTTGCTGCTCTTTCTGAGCCAAAGCCGTCTGAATTTCGCCTTTCAAACGGTCAATATCGGATTGTGCGGCCTGCAAACGGCGCTGCGCGCTTTCCAAATCACTTTGCAGGGAAATGATTTTGCTGTCGTTGCTGTTTTGCTCATGCAAAGCGGCACGGTAAACCGATTGGACGGACAGCAAACGGTCTTCCGCCTCACCGGCATACGCGGCAGCGGCGGATAACATCATCAGGGCAAGTAAGGTTTTTTTCATGGGTTTTCCTTTAAAGTTGTTTGATTTGTAAAGTAAAGCGCAGAGCCGATTTTTCCGCCGCCAAGTTTACATAATATGCTTGTTGGTCTTTGTTCTTGATGGCTTATTTTATCCAATCCGGACATTCAGGCTGCCGATAAAAGTTAATTCAATCGGCAGTTGTAACAGGCAGGCGGCTATTATTTTCTCATATTCTCCGCCTTATTCCATTATTTTCTGGTTTTATTATAAAAGGCCGTCTGAAAAATTTTCAGACGGCCTTTTTGAGTTTCACAATGATGGCTCTGCCTCTCGTCAAAAAGCTTTCCTGTATTTTTAAATTACAGTCATATTTAAATATGTAAATATGATTTATTTATTGTAAAATTTATCCTTTAGTCATGCCGGAGCATATGGTGTTGCGGCTGTCTGCATCTTTTTTAATTCTTCTTCCATGAGAACCCTATGATGAAAAGCAACCATCTCGCCTATGCCGTTTTGGCAGCCCTACTATCTATCCAAACCCTGCCGGCTTCTGCAGCCAAATCTGATACTGCTTCTGCCGTCGAGGCATCCGGGCAAGAAGCGCAACAAGCCTCAGACTCTATCGCAAACTACGTTGACGACCAGATCGTCCAAGGCCCAGCAACCGTTGATTTGGGCAATCAGGCCAAACTGAAACTACCTGCAAAAATGGTCTTTGTGAAAAAAAATCGCGCCAATGCCATGATGAGAGAAGCAGGCAACGCTACAGATCCCAACCGCTACGGCCTGATTCTCCCCGAGTCGGAAAACGAGGACGGTGATACTAATTGGATGGTAGACCTAACCTTTACCGATTCCGGCTATATCAAAGACGATGATGCCAAAGAATGGGATGTTGAGGCCATGCTCGAGCAGCTGAAAGAAGGTACCGAGGAACAAAATAAAGAGCGTGCCTCCCGCAACCTGCCGGAATTGGAAACACGCGGCTGGGTAGAAAAACCGCAATATGATGCAAAGACCCATCGTCTGATTTGGTCGATTGACGTTCTGAATAAAAACGAACCCGATCCCAATCCTGCCATCAACTACAATACTTTCCAGCTGGGACGCGAAGGCTATATTGAATTGACTATGATCACCGATTTGAAAAGCATAGATCAATACAAACCTATTGTGCAAGAATTGTTGGGCAATATCGAATTCAATGAAGGCAAGCGCTACAGCGATTTCAATGCGGCAACCGACAAAGTGGCCGAATACGGACTGGCTGCCTTGGTTGGCGGTATCGCTGCAAAAAAACTGGGATTATTAGCTTTGGCCGGCGCATTACTGGCTAAATTCGGCAAACTGATTATTTTTGGTGCTGTTGCAGCAGGTGCATTGTTTAAAGGCCTATGGCGCAAAAAAGATAAAAACAAACCGAGCGAAGAAGAATAAATAAATCCTGTTCAAAATAAAAAGGCCGTCTGAAAACTTGGCATTCCCAGTTTTCAGACGGCCTTTTATCATTCATGCCTTACGAACGGATCCGTTTCAACACTTCTTCTTTGCCGATCAAAGCCAATACGGCATCGACGCTTGGGGTTTTCGCCGTACCACAGACTGCGAGGCGCAAAGGCATACCGAGTTTGCCCATTTTGATGCCTTCTTCGTCGCAGAAAGGTTTGAAGAGGTCGTGGATGGCTTCGGCGGTCCAGTCTTCCAGCCCTTCGAGGCGTTCAGCAAAGCGCAGCATACGGGCGGCGGCTTCGTCGTCCCAGTGTTTCTGCATGTCTGCTTCGGCCGGCGTTTGTTTGACGTAGAAGTAGAGGCACTCGTCGGCAAGCGTGTTCAGGTCTTGGGCACGGTCTTTGACCAATGCCAACACGTCTTCCAAAGCAGGCTTGCTTGTTTCATGGATATCGCGCAGGGCGAGGCGCGGTTTCACCATTTCGGCCAGTTTTTCGTTGGCGGTGATTTTGATGTGTTCGCCGTTGATCCAGTAGAGTTTTTTCAAGTCCATACGGCTTGGAGACGGGGAAACGTCTTTCAAATCAAACCATTCGATGAATTGTTCCATTGTGAAGAATTCATCGTCGCCATGCGCCCAGCCTAAACGTGCCAGATAGTTGAGCATGGCTTCGGGCAGGATACCCATCGCGCCGAAATCGGTAATGGCAACGGTATCGCCGCTGCGTTTGGAGATTTTTTTGCCTTGTTCGTTAAGAATCATGGGCAGGTGGCCGTATTCGGGCAGATTTGCACCGATGGCTTTTAAGATGTTGATTTGTTTCGGGGTGTTGTTCACATGGTCGTCACCACGGATAACGTGGGTAATGCCCATGTCGTAGTCGTCCACGACAACGCAGAAATTGTAGGTCGGCGTGCCGTCGGCGCGGGCGATAATCAGGTCGTCGAGTGCTTCGTTGGGGATGGAGATTTCGCCTTTGACCAAATCCGTCCATTTCGTAACGCCGTCCAAAGGCGTTTTGAAGCGGACGACGGGTTGAACGTCGGCAGGGATTTCGGGCAGAGTTTTGCCTTCTTCCGGACGCCAACGGCGATCGTACGTCGCCGTGCCTTCTTTTTCTGCTTTCTCGCGCATGGCTTCCAGCTCTTCTTTGCTGCAATAGCAGTAGTAGGCATGGCCTTTTTCTAAAAGTTCGGCGATGACTTCTTTATAGCGGTCGAAACGGCGGGTTTGGTACACGACGTTGTCGGCGTTGTCGTAGTTCAGGCCGACCCATTTCATGCCGTCGAGGATGATGTTGACGGATTCGGCAGTAGAGCGCGCCAAGTCGGTATCTTCGATACGCAATAGGAACTCGCCTTTATGATGGCGGGCAAACGCCCATGAAAACAAGGCGGTGCGTACGCCGCCGATGTGCAGGTAGCCGGTGGGGCTGGGGGCGAAACGGGTTTTGACGGTCATGATGGCTCCAAAGTCTTTTAAAACAGGTATTTTACTTTTTCGGCAAAGTTTAAACAATGTACGGCCGTCTGAAAATAATGTCAGCGCAGAAGGACCGTCTGGGAACTTTTCTACTGAAAACAAGACAAATGATAATTATTTCTTTGAAAGTATCCGCTCATGAACAAACGCGCTTTATTTACCGCCCTCGCCCTCCTGCCCCTTTTTGCCCAAGCCGAAATCAAAACTATCAAAGACGTATTGGGACGCGAAGTCAAAGTCGATGTCCCTGTCAAACGCGCGGTTTTGGCGTTTTACTATCCCGACTATATCGCGGTAACGGGCGCGGACAAATTTAAAAACGTCATCGGCATTTCGCGTGAGTTTTGGGAGAAATTCAATCCCGGCAGCTGGGCGATGTTCAAACAGAAGCTGCCTACGCTGCAAAACATTGCGGACATCGGCAACATCAGCACCGGCACGTTTTCACTGGAGAAAACGCTCGCGCTCAAGCCGGACGTATTGATTCTGGCCGACTGGCAGTATAAGGCCATCGCCACCCATCTGCCGCGCATTAAAGCGGCAGGCATACCCGTCGTCGTGGTCGATTTCAACGCCGAAACCGTCGCGCGGCACACGCGCAGTGCGGAAATTTTCGGCGAACTCAACGGTACGCAGGCGCGCGCCCAAAAAATTGCCGCCGAATACGCCCGAGGCATTGCCGATATCCAAAAACGCGTCGCGCGCGCCAAGCAGTCCAAACCGAAAATCTATATCGAGTTCGGCGACAAAGGCCCGTCCGAATACAGCTACACCTTCGGCAAAGATATGTGGGGCGCGATTGCCGACACAGCAGGCGGCAACAATATCGCCGCGCCTTACGTTAAAAACTGGGGACCGGTAAACCCTGAAAAATTCCTGACGGCCAAACCCGACGTCATCGTCATTTCGGGGACGGAAAACGGCCATAAAGACAAGCCTGACATTATGGCGATGGGCATAGGCATCAGCCAGGCCGATGCGCAACGCCGACTGGCCGGATTTGTCAAACGCAAAGGCTGGGCAGACATTCCTGCCGTCAAAAACAAACGCGTTTACGGCATCTACCACACCGCCTCCCGCTCGCTCACCGATTTGGCCAGCGCGCAATTTATCGCCAAAACCCTGTATCCGCAGCAGTTTGCCGACATAGACCCAAACAAGACCTATCTGGACTTCTACCGCAAATACCTGCCCGTCGTGCCGGACGGTACGTTTTACATCCGATTGAAATAGCGGCTGCAAAAATCATAGGCTCAGGCCGTCTGAAGATTCAGACGGCCTGAGCATGCTATGCCGATAAAGATTTAATGAGTATAATTACTGTTCTTTCAACAAAATTACTGAGTACATAATGAACGGACAAAACCAAATCGGCCATCAACAGGCTCCAATTGTAAGCGTCAAAGAATGGTTGATAACAAACTTGATTATGATGATTCCGCTGGTCAATATAGTTATGATGCTTGTATGGGCATTCGGCTCAAACACCAATCCAAATAAAGCTAATTATTTCAAGGCTACCTTGATTCTGTTTGCCATCGTAATGGTAATTTATCTGGTACTGGCTGTAGTCTTTTTTGGCAGTGTAGCTGCAAATCAATATCAATAAGTAAGAATACATTTAGGCCGTCTGAAACCTAAAAGGCTTCAGACGGCCTTTTACATGGATTACCGAAAGCTCAAGCACCTATCCAATTCCAAACTGCATCGCTCCATTTGCCGATACGGTAGAGAAACAAAGAATAGCTCTCCTGCATCAGGAACTTGGCTTTCTTGTTGCGCTCGTCAAAGCGCGTGGTCGGGGTGGCGGAGAACTGTGCGTCTGACAAGCCCAAATCGGCGGCCATTTCTTCGGCGCGCGCCAAATGATACGGGTCGCTGACAACGATAATGCTACCGATGCCGTTGGCGTGCATGATGGGGACGATATTGCGCAGGTTTTCGTAAGTGTTGCGCGATGTGTTTTCAAACAGGATATTGTGCGCCGGTATGCCCTGCTTGAGCGCGTATCGGCGCCCCACTTCGGCTTCGGTCATAAATCCTTTTTTGGGCGTGCCGCCGGTGAAAATGATTTTGCCGACACGATGGCTTTGGTAGAGCGTGATGGCGTGGTTGATGCGCTCACGGAATACCGGCGACGGGCGTTTGTCCCACGCTGCCGCACCCAATACCACCGCCGCATCGGCATGAACGTCCTTCGGCAAGGTGTGCGAACCTGTCCGGTAAATCTGCCATGTGCCGCTCAAAAAAATACCGCACACCAGCAAAACGCTCAAAGCAAGGCCGCGAAACAGGTAATATCGCAGGCCATTGCGGCTTTTAAGCAGGGAAATCATCTTCAGACGGCCTTATCCAACCCTATCAGCCGAGTAGGGCGGCAATGTTTTCCAACGGACGGCCGATGGCTGCACGCGTAGGCGTTACCAAAACGGGGCGCTCAAGCAGGGCAGGGTGTTCGGCGATTGCCTGAAGCAGGGCGGCATTGTCCAAATCGGGATTGTCCAAACCCAATTCTTTGTACAAATCGTCTTTCGTGCGCATCATGCCGCGCACCGATTCGATGCCGAGTTTGGCAAACATATCCTGCAAAGTCGCCAAATCAGGCGCGGTATCCAGATATTTGACCACGTCGGCGGCAACGCCTTTTTCTTCGAGCAAAGCCAGCGCGGCACGCGATTTGCTGCAACGCGGGTTGTGATAAAGTGTGAATTCAGACGGCATGAAAGTCTCCGTATTATTGCAAAATCATTCAATGATGGCGGTTATTATCGTCTGCAACTGATTTTTACTCAAACTTTTTACTTGATATCTTGATACGAATCGGTAGGCATACCCACCAAACCGTTTTACAATAAACACAATTTCGATTGGCAACCTCAAGGATACAACCATGAAAGCCTTAACCGCCCTTCTCTTGTCCGCCACCGTTTTTACCGCTGTACCGGCCTTTGCCGCCGATGAAACAGCTGGTTGGCAGGACAACAAACCGCAAAGCCTGGAATCGCTCAAAGCCCCCGTGCGCGTGGTCAACCTGTGGGCAACCTGGTGCGGCCCCTGCCGTAAAGAAATGCCCGCCATGTCCGCATGGTACAAAGCGCAGAAAAAAGGCAGCGTCGATATGGTCGGCATCGCGCTGGATACCACTGACAACATTGGCAAGTTCCTGAAACAAACACCGGTCAGTTATCCGATTTGGCGTTACACCGGCGCCAACAGCCGCAACTTCATGAAAGCCCACGGCAACAACGTCGGCGTATTGCCTTTCACTGTCGTCGAAGCGCCGAAATGCGGTTACAAACAAACCATCACCGGCGAAGTCAACGAAAAAAGCCTGACCGCCGCCGTGAATTTGGCCAAAACCAAATGTAAATAAAACAGCGGATAGGGTGCTTAACCTACGCTGATACCGAGGCCGTCTGAAACCCAATCGTTCAGACGGCCTTTTTTTCAAATCATACTGCTTTGTGTTGCAAACCGGCAGTGTATCCGCCTGCAGAACCGGGGTTTCACTATCAAAAAGCAGCCGAAATATTTATAATCTGTGAATATCCCCATTTTTTCAGACGGCATGTTGCCCTATCGATGACGCCTGCCGTCTGAATCCCTATTTTCAGGAAAACCCATGATCCGTTTCGAACAAGTTTCCAAAACCTATCCCGGCGGTTTCGAAGCCCTGAAAAATGTCAGTTTCCAGATTAACAAAGGTGAGATGATTTTTATCGCCGGCCATTCGGGCTCGGGCAAATCTACCATTTTGAAGCTGATTTCAGGCATTACCAAGCCTACCAAAGGTAAGGTTTGGTTCAACAATCAAGACCTCGGCACCTTGAGCGACAATCAGATCGGCTTTATGCGCCAACATATCGGCATTGTCTTCCAAGACCACAAAATCCTCTACGACCGCAATGTCTTGCAAAACGTTATCCTGCCTTTGCGGATTGGCGGCTACCAGCCGCGCAAAGCGGAAGAGCGCGCGCGTATTGCGATTGAGAAAGTCGGCTTGAAAGGCCGCGAAAACGATATGCCCATCACTTTGTCCGGCGGCGAACAGCAGCGTTTGTGCATTGCACGCGCAGTGGTTCACCAACCCAGCCTGCTGATTGCCGACGAGCCGTCCGCCAGCCTCGACCGCGCCTACGCGCTGGATATTATGGAATTGTTTAAAACCTTCCATGAAGCAGGCACGACCGTGATCGTTGCGGCGCACGATGAAACGCTGATGGCGGATTACGGCCACCGCGTCTTGCGCCTGCAGAAAGGACGCCTCGCATGAGCATGATTCACTACATCTCGTTACACGTCGAATCGGCACGCGCCGCGCTCAAAGAGCTTCTGCGCCAACCCATCGGCACACTGCTGACCCTGCTCATGCTTGCCGTTGCCATGACCTTGCCGCTGTTTATGTATTTGGGTATCCAAAGCGGACAAAGCGTGTTGGGCAAACTCAACGAGTCGCCGCAGATTACGGTTTATATGGACACCGATGCGGCAAGTTCTGATGCCGATACGGTGAAAAACCTGCTCCAACGCGACAGCCGTATCGATAAAGTCCGCTTTATCAGCAAGCAGGAAGGTTTGGAAGAATTGCAGACCAATCTCGACCAAAACCTTGTTTCCATGCTCGATGGCAACCCGTTGCCCGACGTCTTTATCGTTACGCCCGACCCTGCCACTTCTCCGGATCAGATGCAGGCCATCTATAAAGACATTACCAAACTGCCGCGCGTCGAATCGGCAACCATGGATACCGAATGGGTACAAACTCTTTATCGTATTAACGAATTTATCCGCAAGATTTTGTGGTTCCTCTCGCTGACATTGGGCATGGCCTTTGTCTTGGTGGCACACAACACCATCCGCCTGCAAATCCTCAGCCGTAAGGAAGAGCTGGAAATCACCAAGCTATTGGGGGCGCCTGCTTCCTTCATCCGCCGCCCTTTCCTTTATCAGGCAATGTGGCAGAGTATTTTCTCCGCCGCCGTCAGCTTGGGCTTGTCGGCTTGGCTGCTGGCAGAAGTACGGCCGCTGGTGGACGCGATTTTCAAACCCTACGGCCTGAACATCGGCTGGCGTTTCTTCACATTTAGCGAAGTGTCGCTGGTATTCGGCTTCGTCATCGCGCTGGGCGTATTCGGCGCATGGCTGGCCACCACACAACACCTCTTGGGCTTCAAAGCCAAAAAATAAGCCTTGGCAAACAGGCCGTCTGAACCATTCAGACGGCCTGAAATCTTATCCTTTCGCAACGTAAACAAACCTTGTGAAAATTTAATACTGCCAAATCTAACAGCAAGGGCATAATCCCTTATAATTGATGGTTTATTATCCATCTCATTTCATTTGTGCGGCATAAGCCGTGCGGACAAATAACGAAAGACATCCTGTGGACAAACTCAAAATCTCTGCCAACGGCCCCCTCAACGGCGAAATCATCGTATCCGGCGCGAAAAATGCCGCCCTGCCGCTGATGTGTGCCGGTCTGCTGACTTCCGGCACTTTACGCTTGAAAAACGTACCCATGCTCGCCGACGTCAAAACCACCCAAAAACTGCTGCAAGGCATGGGCGCACGTGTTTTGACCGACAACATCTCCGAATTTGAAATCAACGGCGGCACCGTCAACAACACCTGCGCACCTTACGAACTGGTGAAAACCATGCGCGCATCCATCTTGGTTTTGGGCCCGACCCTCGCCCGCTTCGGCGAAGCCCAAGTCAGCCTGCCCGGCGGCTGCGCCATCGGTTCGCGCCCGGTTGACCAACACCTCAAAGGCCTAGAAACCATGGGTGCGGAAATTACCATCGAACACGGTTACGTCAAAGCCAAAGGCCGTCTGAAAGGCACGCGCGTCACCATGGACGTCGTGACCGTAGGCGGTACCGAAAACCTGCTGATGGCGGCCACGCTTGCCGAAGGCACCACCATCCTCGAAAACTGCGCCATCGAGCCCGAAGTCGTCGATTTGGCCGAATGCCTCGTCAAAATGGGCGCAAAAATCAGCGGCATCGGTACAGCAACCATGACCATCGAAGGCGTAAAAGAGCTGCACGGCTGCGAACACAGCGTCGTTCCCGACCGCATCGAAGCCGGCACCTTCCTCTGCGCCGTCGCCATGACCGGCGGCAAAGTCGTCCTGCGCAATGCCGCTCCCAAAACCATGGAAGTCGTGTTAAACAAATTGACCGAAGCCGGCGCCATCATCGAAGCCGGCGACAACTGGATTTCCATCGACATGCAACAACGTCCGAAAGCCGTGGACATCCGTACCGTCGTCCACCCGGGCTTCCCAACCGACATGCAGGCGCAGTTTATGGCCATGAACGCCATTGCCGAAGGCAGCAGCCGCGTGGTGGAAACCATTTTTGAAAACCGCTTCATGCACGTTCCTGAACTCAACCGCATGGGCGCAGACATCACCACCGAAGGCAACACCGCCTACATCAAAGGAGTAGAAAAACTCTCCGGCGCCGTCGTGATGGCAACCGACCTGCGCGCCTCTGCCAGCCTCGTCATGGCAGGCTTGGTCGCAGAAGGCGAAACCATCGTCGAACGCATCTACCACCTCGACCGCGGCTATGAATACATCGAGAAAAAACTTGGCGGCGTAGGCGCAAAAATCGAACGCGTACACGGTTGATCCCATACGCAGCCGATAAATAAAAGGCCGTCTGAAACACCGGCAATCGGGTTTCAGACGGCCTTTGCGTATTGTTTTGCGGTATAATTCCCGACATCTTTATCCATTGTTTTTAAAAGCACAAACCATGACACGCAAAATCCTTGTCACTTCCGCGCTGCCGTATGCCAACGGCAGCATCCACCTCGGCCACATGGTCGAACACATCCAAACCGACGTTTGGGTACGTTTCCAAAAACTGCGCGGCCACGAATGCTACTACTGCTGCGCCGACGACACCCACGGCACGCCCGTGATGCTTGCCGCGCAAAAACAAGGCATTGCGCCTGAAGATATGATCGCCAAAGTGCGCGAAGAGCACCTCGCCGACTTTACCGGCTTCAACATCGGCTACGACAATTATTACAGCACCCATTCCCCTGAAAACAAACAGTTTTCCCAAGACATTTACCGCGCGCTGAAAGCCAACGGCAAGATTGAGAGCCGCGTCATCGAGCAGCTTTTCGACCCCGAAAAACAAATGTTCCTGCCCGACCGCTTTGTCAAAGGCGAATGCCCGAAATGCCACGCCCAAGACCAATACGGCGACAACTGCGAAGTCTGCGGCACGACCTATTCCCCGACCGAACTGATCAACCCGTATTCCGCCGTATCCGGTGCCAAACCCGAATTGCGCGAATCCGAACACTTCTTCTTCAAACTGGGCGAATGCGCCGACTTCCTCAAAGCATGGACTTCCGGCAACAACCCGCACGACGGCAAGCCCCATCTGCAAGCCGAAGCCCTCAACAAAATGAAAGAATGGCTGGGCGAAGGCGAAGAAACCACCCTGTCCGACTGGGACATCTCCCGCGACGCGCCGTATTTCGGTTTCGAAATCCCCGACGCGCCGGGCAAATATTTCTACGTCTGGCTGGACGCGCCCGTCGGCTACATGGCGTCGTTTAAAAACCTGTGCGACCGCATCGGCGTCGATTTCGACGAATACTTCAAAGCCGACAGCCAAACCGAGATGTACCACTTCATCGGCAAAGACATCCTCTATTTCCACGCCCTGTTCTGGCCTGCCATGCTGCATTTCTCCGGCCACCGCGCCCCGACCGGAGTGTACGCACACGGCTTTTTGACTGTGGACGGACAAAAAATGTCCAAATCGCGCGGCACCTTCATCACCGCCAAATCCTATCTGGAACAAGGCCTGAACCCTGAGTGGATGCGCTACTACATCGCCGCCAAGCTCAACAGCAAAATCGAAGACATCGATTTGAACCTACAAGACTTTATCAGCCGCGTCAACAGCGACCTCGTCGGCAAATACGTCAACATCGCCGCCCGCGCTTCAGGTTTCATCGCCAAACGCTTTGAAGGCCGTCTGAAAGACGTTGCCGACAGCGAATTGCTGGCAAAACTGACTGCGCAAAGCGAAGCCATTGCCGAATGCTACGAAAGCCGCGAATACGCCAAAGCCCTGCGCGATATCATGGCCTTGGCAGACATTGTCAACGAATACGTTGATGCCAACAAACCTTGGGAACTGGCGAAACAAGAAGACCAAGACGCACGCCTGCACGAAGTATGCAGCGAGCTCATCAACGCCTTTACCATGTTGACCGCCTACCTCGCCCCCGTATTGCCGAAAGTGGCCGAAAACGCCGCCAAATTCCTGAATTTGGAAGCCATCACCTGGGCAAATACATGCGAAACCTTGGGCGAACATGCCATCAACAAATACGAACATTTAATGCAACGAGTGGAGCAAAAACAAGTGGACGATTTAATCGAAGCCAACAAACAAAGCATCGCCGCAGCAGCCGCGCCTGCCACCGAAGAGAGCAAATACGAAAAAGTCGCCGAACAGGCCAGCTTTGACGACTTCATGAAAATCGATATGCGCGTCGCCAAAGTATTGAACTGCGAAGCCGTCGAAGGCAGCACCAAACTCCTGAAATTCGACCTCGATTTCGGTTTTGAAAAACGCATCATCTTCTCCGGCATCGCCGCGTCTTACCCAAATCCTGCTGAATTGAACGGCCGCATGGTCATCGCCGTCGCCAACTTCGCCCCGCGCAAAATGGCAAAATTCGGCGTATCCGAAGGCATGATCCTCTCCGCCGCCACAGCCGAGGGCAAACTGAAGCTCCTCGACGTTGACGCAGGCGCACAGCCCGGGGATAAAGTGGGCTAAGGCTTATCCAAACCATAAGGAGAAACCATGTTAAACCTTTCCGCACCGATACTTAAAGAAATTGAGTTGCTTCATGATGCAGGCTTATCGGTTGGCGCTATTGTTACAGTGTTGCGTCTGAAGTTTCCGGTAGAGCTCCATGATCGGGAGGACAAACAAATTGAAGAAGCCGTGCTTCTCATGATCAATCCGCCACGAAAAGCACCTTCTCTTTCCCGCTAAGGTAGCGATACCGGTTGAAAGGTAAATTTGGTTATGCTTCAACAAAAGGCCGTCTGAAAATTTCAGACGGCCTTTTTATTTATCCAAACGCTTATTTCCGTTAAAACTTTATCTCAACAATTCATCGGTAACGCGTTGCAGAAATTCGATGCGCTCGGGTTTGGCTTCGCCTGATTCGGCAGCGGCTTTGACGGCGCAGCCGGGTTCGGCTCGGTGGGTGCAGTTGTGGAAACGGCACTGGCCGATAAGGTGGCGCAGGTCGGGGAAGTATTGCAATAAATCGGCGGCTTGGAGATGGTGCAGGCCGAATTCTTGTAGGCCGGGGGAATCGATGAGTCGGGTTTCTGCGTTTAAATCATAGAGTTGGGCGTGGGTGGTGGTGTGTTTGCCGGAGTCGAGCGCGGTGGAAATGTCGCCGGTTCGGGCGGCTTGGTTGCCGAGTAGGGCGTTGGTCAGGGTGGACTTGCCCATGCCACTTTGTCCGAGCAGGATGTTGGTTTGCCCTTCTAAAATGGGACGCAGGATGTCGGCGTTTTCCAATGCGTTGGTTTCGACCACGGAGTAGCCGAGGGTTTCGTAGAATTTAAGTTTCTCGCGCCATTGGGCGGTTTCGGGGAGGTCGGCTTTGTTGAGGATGATGACGGCGTTAATGCCGGCCGCTTCGGCTGCGAGGAGGGCGCGTTGCAACAGGGCTTCGCTGGGTGAGGGGCTGGCGGCGGTTACGATAAGGAGTTGGGTAACGTTGGCGGCAATCAGTTTGGTTTTCCACGCGTCTTGGCGGTAGAGCAGGCTTTCGCGCGGGAGGTAGTCTTCAATCACGACTTGTTCGCCGTTGATGGGGCTGATACGGACTTGGTCGCCGCAGGCGAAATCGACGCGTTTTTTGCGGGTGGTGGCGTCATATGTTTGGCCGTCGGGAGTGCGGACAATATAGCGGCGGCCATAGCTGGTAATGATTTGGGCGGTATCGGTCATGATGGGGTTTATTGTTTGGAATGGTGTGATTGTACCGAAAGTCGGCTATGGCCGTCTGAAAACTTGTTTGCACCTTTTAACTTTCTTTGGCTTGGTTTTTAGGTGTTTCTGCCCTATATTTGCAATGTATTTGTTTTCAGGAGATTTTTTTATGGATTTCAGTCAGTTGCTCAATCAGGTTTTGGGTGCGGCTCAAAAAGGCGGCAAAGCGGTAGCGGACAGCCCGCTCAATTCTTTCGGCGGCGGCGCGCTGACGGGTGCTTTGGCATCGATGCTGTTGAAAAAGAAAAACACGAAGAAGCTGGTAAAGGCCGGCTCGGTCGCTGCTTTGGGTTTTCTGGCTTATAAAGGCTATCAAAACTGGAAACAAAACCGCCAGCAGGACGAATTGCCGCAAAGTGCGTTCCAACCTGCCGGTCTGATTGGTGAAAACCACAGCCGTGTGATTTTGCAAACGATGATTGCGGCGGCGGCTTCAGACGGCCTGATTGACGATGCGGAACGCGCGGCCATCGAGCGTGAAAGCGGCAGCGATGCGGAAACTGCGGCATGGTTGCAGGCGGAATATGCGCAACCGGCCTCCATCGAGCAAATTGCCGCTTCGGTCGGCAGCGACGAGGCTTTGGCAGCCGAAACTTATCTGGCGGCCCGATTGGTCTGCGCGGACTTGTCGCGCAAGGAAATCGTGTTCCTGAGCCGTTTGTCCCAAGCTTTGAATTTGGACGACCAGCTGGTCGAAAGTTTGGAAAAACAGCTCGAATTGGCTTAAGCCGGATTTACAAGGCCGTCTGAAACCTGATTTCAGACGGCCTTTCGACTTAATTTCAGAGTAAAATAACCCTTTCGACATATTAAAGGCTGTCTGAACATGAATAAACTTTTTTCCACATTCAAAACGTTTTTAGCCGCTTCGTCCGTCTTGGTATTGGCTGCCTGTCCGAGCGGCAACGCGCCGCAATCCAAACCTTCTACGCAGGGTCAAAATACGGTTTCGCATACTGCACCCAAACCGAAAGCCACGGTTGCGCTGGCTTTGGGCGGCGGCGCGTCCAAAGGTTTTGCCCATATCGGGATTATTAAGGTTTTGAAAGAAAACAATATTCCGGTCAAAATCGTTACCGGCACATCCGCAGGCTCGATTGTCGGCAGTATGTACGCTTCGGGAATGTCGCCCGACCGCCTCGAATTGGAAGCGGAAATTTTGGGTAAAACCGATTTAGTGGATTTAACCTTGTCCACCAGCGGCTTCATCAAAGGCGAAAAACTGCAAAACTACATCAACCGCAAAGTCGGCAACCGCCCGATGCAGCAGTTTCCCATCAAATTTGCCGCCGTTGCGACCGATTTTGAAAGCGGCAAACCGGTGGTGTTCAACGTAGGCAATGCCGGACAGGCCGTCCGCGCTTCTGCTTCGATTCCGAACGTGTTCCAACCTGTCGTTATCGGCAGCCGCAAATATGTGGACGGCGGCCTGTCTCAGCCCGTACCGGTCAGCGCGGCGAAAAAAATGGGCGCAAACTTCATCATTGCCGTCGATATTTCCGCCCGTCCGGCCAAAAACGTCAGCCAAGGCATGTTCTCCTATCTTGACCAAACCTTCAACGTGATGAGCCAAACCGCCTTACACCAAGAATTGGGCCAAGCCAATGTGGTCATCAAACCGCAGGTTTTGGAGCTGGGTTCGGTTGGCGGTTTCGACCAAAAACAACGCGCCATCCAATTGGGCGAACAAGCCGCACGCGCCGCCCTGCCTGAAATCAAACGCAAACTGGCGGCATATCAGTATTAATCATCCGCCGTTTGAACAGGCCGTCTGAAAGTATGTTTTTCAGACGGCCTTTCTTGTGCAAATCTGCTAAAATCACGCGTTTCCTACAAATCATAAAATCCTAAAAAAATGAATATCTTTTACGAAGAGTCCGGCCAATTCAAAGTCGCCACCATCGTCCAAAAAAACGACGCCACCTACCAAGTCGATACCCAACACGGCAAACGCACCAAAGTGAAGGCAAACAATGTCTTTGCCGAGTTTGACGGCGATATGGCGGCATTTTTGGAGAACGCGCAGGCACAGGCAGCGGACATCGACACCGATTTATTGTGGGAAGTATGCGGCGAAGAGGAGTTTACCGCCGAAGCCATCGCCGAAGAATATTACGGCCACGCGCCGACCAAAACCGAGCTGGCGGCAACTTTGATTGCGCTGTACGCCGCGCCGATGTATTTCTACAAAAAAGCCAAAGGCGTGTTCAAAGCCGCGCCTGAAGAAACTTTGAAACAAGCGCTTGCCGCCATCGAACGCAAAAAACAGCAAGACGCGCAAATCGACGCTTGGGCGGAAGCCTTGAAACGCGGCGAGATGCCGTCTGAAATCGCGGCGGATTTGAAAACCATCTTACACGCGCCCGACAAGCAGTCACTGACCTACAAAGCCTTTACCAAAGCCGCCGATGCATTGAAAACCTCGGCCTACGAACTGGCGAAAAAAACGGGCGGTATTACGTCCATTCCCCAATACCTGCAAGACGGGTTTGAAATCAAATATTTCCCAAAAGGAACAGGCTTCCCCGACCTTCCGCTTCCTGAAATGCCTGACTTGCCTAAGGCTGACGTTACCGCCTTTTCCATTGATGACGAATCGACCACCGAAGTCGATGACGCCTTGAGCCTGACCGACTTGGGCAATGGCATGAAACACGTCGGTATCCACATCGCTGCGCCGTCGCTTGCCATTAAACAAGGCGACAAAATGGAAAAAAACATCATGGAACGCTTAAGCACGGTTTATTTCCCCGGCGGCAAAATCACTATGTTGCCCGAAAACTGGATTGCCGCGTTCAGCCTTGATGCAGGCGCATACCGCCCTTCCATCAGCATTTATTTCGATGTAGATAGCGAGTTCAACGTCGGCGAGCCGACCTGCAAAATCGAAGCGGTCAACATCGCCGAAAACCTGCGCATTCAAACCATCGAGCCGCATTTCAACGCCGAAACTGGCTTGGACGAAGCAGGCGAAATGATGTTTGCCCACCATCAAGACCTGATTTGGTTCTATCAATTTGCCATCGCCTTACAAAAAGCGCGCGGCAAATACGAGCCCGACCGTGCGCCGCAATACGATTACAGCATCGAATTGGATGAGGAAGGCAACGTATCCGTTGTCCGCCGCGAACGCGGTTCGCCCATTGATACGCTGGTCAGCGAGATGATGATTCTTGCCAACAGCACTTGGGCACAAATGCTGGATGAAAACGAGCTGCCCGGCCTTTTCCGCGTCCAACCGGCAGGCAAAGTGCGCATGAGCACCAAATCCGAGCCGCACATCGGCATGGGCGTGCAGCATTACGGCTGGTTTACCTCGCCTCTGCGCCGCGCCGCCGACTACATCAACCAAAAGCAGCTGATCAGCCTGATCGACGACTCTGCCGAGCCACTGTATCAAAACAGCGATGCCGAGCTTTTCGCCGCGCTGCGCGACTTTGATGCCGCCTATACAGCCTACGCCGACTTCCAACGCCAAATGGAAGCCTACTGGAGCCTCGTCTATCTGCAGCAGCAAGGCACGAGCGAGCTGACGGCCACCATCCTCAAAGAAGACCTCGTCCGCATTGAAGGCCTGCCGCTGGTAACGCGCGCGACCGGTATTCCGTTTGACGCGCTGCCCAAATCGCAGGCATTGTTCAAAATCACTGAATTGGATGCCGAGAAGCAGTTTATCGCGCTCAACTATCAAAAAGCCGTTTTACCGGGTTGATAACGTTATTTCGTTTGAAAAAAGGCCGTCTGAACAAAGAAACAGAAATCTTTGATTTCGTTTTCATCCCTGTTCAGACGGCCTTCATCATCTAAAAATGCTACAATTCCCCCTTTCTGCCCATCATTTCAAACCATGAAAAAAAACGCCCCCCAATCCTTTGAAGAAGCCTTATCCCGCCTCGAAACCCTGACCCAGGCCATGCAAAGCAGCGAAATGCCGCTGGAAGACGCCCTGGCTGCCTATCAGGAAGGCAACGAATTGGTCAGATACTGCCAAACCAAATTGGCGGAAGTCGAGCAGAAACTGCAAGTCTTGGATGCCGGCGAACTGAAGGAGTTGAACCTTGAACCCGGCGAATGAACTCAAAACATGGCAACAAAAAGCCCAAGCGCAAACCGAATTGCTGCTGGCGCATTTCTTGCCGTCTGAAAGCCAAGTTCCGCACACGCTGCACGAAGCCATGCGTTACGTTACCCTCGGCGGCGGCAAACGGCTGCGTCCACTCTTGGTGCTTGCCGCGTCCGAATTGGGCGAAGCAAACCAAAATGCCGTCGAGCAGGCGATGGCGGCCATCGAAATGGTACACGTCTATTCGTTGGTTCACGACGATATGCCGGCGATGGACAACGACAGTCTGCGCCGCGGCAAACCGACCTGCCATGTGCAATACGATGAAGCAACCGCCCTTTTGGTCGGCGATGCGTTGCAAACCCAAGCCTTTGATGTACTGAGCCGTCCGACAGGCCTGCCTGCCGAACGTCAGCTTGCCATGTTGTCCACGCTGGCCCAGGCATCCGGCAGCCTCGGCATGGCGGGCGGACAAGCTATCGACCTTGCCAATGTCGGCAAAGCCATGAATCAGGCCGAATTGGAACAGATGCACAGCCTCAAAACCGGCGCACTCATCCGCGCGGCCGTGGCCTTAGGCGCACTTTCCTGCCCAGACTTAACACCGGCTCAAATCCAAACCTTAGACCGCTACGCCGCCAAATTAGGTTTGGCTTTCCAAGTGATCGACGATGTATTGGACTGCGAAGCCGATACCGCCACCTTGGGCAAAACCGCCGGCAAAGACTCGGACAACGACAAACCGACCTACGTCAAACTGATGGGCCTGCAGGCCGCGCGCACTTACGCAGAAACGCTGATTGCAGAAGCCGTTGCCCTGATCGAGCCATTCGGCGACAAAGCCCTGCGCCTGCGCCAACTGGCAAAGTTTGTTACCGCACGGAAAAACTAAACCCGTAAATAAATAAAGGCCGTCTGAAACCTGATTTTAGGTTTCAGACGGCCTTTTTAACAGCCTGTTTGGCTTTTGTACCAACCGAATGCGAAGCCTTTCAAAATACGGCTCAGAAATCCCCCGCAAACTGCGTTTACAAACCTCAACCTGTCTGTTTAATCCAATAGGGCATCTACGAACGCTTTGGCATTAAACGGACGCAAATCGTCGATGCCTTCGCCTACGCCGATGTAGCGGACAGGAACTGGGCGGTCTGAGGCAAGGGCGGCAAGGATGCCGCCTTTGGCCGTACCGTCGAGCTTGGTCACGATAAGGCCGGTCAGACCCAGAGCTTCGTCAAAGGCTTTTACTTGGTTGACGGCGTTTTGACCGATGTTCGCATCCAAAACAACGATGATTTCATGTGGCGCATCAGGCATGGCTTTTTGCAGCACGCGTTTCACTTTTTTGATTTCTTCCATCAAATGAAGCTGCGTTGGCAGGCGTCCGGCGGTGTCGGCCAGCACGATGTCAATCCCGCGCGCTTTCGCAGCTTGGACGGCATCGAAGCAAACTGCTGCGGAATCGCCCGTAGTTTGCGAAATCACAGTCACATTATTGCGCTCGCCCCAAGCTTGAAGCTGCTCACGCGCGGCGGCACGGAAAGTATCGCCTGCCGCCAGCAATACAGATTTGCCCTGCGCTTGGAAGTATTTGGCCAATTTGCCGATAGATGTGGTTTTACCTGCGCCGTTGATACCGGCAAGCATAATCACGAAAGGCTCCTTGGTTTCCGGCAAGACCAAAGGTTTTTCCAAAGGCTTAATCAAGTCGTACAGCGCATCTTTCAGCGCGCCGCGCAATTCGTTGCCGTCTTTGAGGCCTTTGAGGCTGACACGGTCGCGCACGTCTTTCATCAAGTATTCGGTGGCTTCCATGCCCATATCGCTGGTAATCAGCACGGTTTCCAGCTCTTCGTACAAATCCTCGTCAATTTGTCCGCCGCCGAATACGCCGGCCAGCGATTTCGCCATTTTATCGCGTGATTTGGTCAAGCCTTGTTTCAAACGCGCAGCCCAACTGAGCTTGGGTTCTTCTACCGGAGCAGGGGCTTCAGCCGGTGTTTCCGTAACGGCTTCTTGAGCTTGCTCGACAGTCTCGCTAACTGCTTCAACAGCTTCTTCTTTGACTGCTTCGGCCTGTCCTGCTGCTTCTTCAGCAGCCTCAGCTACTTCAGACGGCATCTCGGCAACGGTTTCTTGAACCTGTTCAACAGCCTCGCTGACGGTTTCAACGGCTGCTTCTTTTGCCGCCTCAGCCTGTTCCGCTGCTTCTTCAGTAGCCTCGGCCACTTCAGACGGCATCTCGGCAACGGTTTCCTTTACCTGTTCAACAGTCTCGCTGACGGTTTCAACGGCTGCTTCTTTTGCCGCTTCAAGGTGTTCTTCTACTTTTTCGACTGTTTCAGACGGCGTTTCGGTCAAAGCTTCCCGAACCTGCTCGACAGTTTCGCTGACAGTTTCAACAGCCGATTCGACAACTGATTCAACATGCCCTTTGATGCTTTCTGCTAAAGATTCGGCATTTTCTTTAATATTTTCAACTACTTGAGTAACTTCAGATTCTACTTTTGCTGCGGTTTCCTGAACTTGAGCCTCCTCGGGAGCCGGAGTTTCCTGTTTTTTCTTGCGACGGAAGAAGCTGAACATTAAATTTTCCTTTTAATTTTAGAAACTTGAAATAGGGAGTATTGTAGCGTATTTTACGTGGCAAGGTCGTCTGAAAATCAAGTTGTCAGGTTTTGGCATTTCCAACGTCTAACGAGACAAACCATCCACACAGGAAACATAGAGATGAATCCCCGCACATTATTTTCACTTTGCACCAAGTTCGGCTGCCTGCTTGCGCTTGGCGCTTGCTCATCCAAAATAATGGATACCGAAGCCGCAACCGTACCGCAGGCATTGTCCTCATTGAAAACCCCTGACAACCGCCCTGCCAGTGTTTTCCTGAAAAAAGACAAACCCACCCTGATTAAATTTTGGGCAAGTTGGTGTCCTTTATGTTTGTCCGAATTGGGACAAACCGAAAAATGGGCGCAAGATGCAAAATTCGGTTCTGCCAACCTGATTACCGTTGCCTCGCCCGGTTTTCTGCACGAGAAAAAAGACGGCGACTTCCAAAAATGGTATGCCGGTTTAAACTATCCTAAGCTGCCCGTTGTGACCGACAACGGCGGCTCCATCGCCCAAAGCCTGAATATCAGTGTTTACCCTTCATGGGCATTAATCGGCAAAGACGGCGGCGTGCAGCGCATCGTCAAGGGCAGTATCAACGAAGCGCAGGCATTGGCTTTAATCCGCGACCCGAATGCCGATATAGGCCGTCTGAAAAACACATTTTACAAACCCGACACACAGAAAAAGGATTCAGCAATCATGAATACGCGCACCATCTACCTCGCCGGTGGCTGCTTTTGGGGCTTGGAAGCCTATTTCCAACGCATAGACGGCGTGATTGACGCCGTATCCGGCTACGCCAACGGCAAAACGGAAAACCCAAGCTACGAAGACGTGTCCTACCGCGATACGGGCCATGCCGAGACCGTCAAAGTCACCTACGATGCCGACAAACTCAGCCTAGACGACATCCTGCAATACTATTTCCGCGTCGTTGACCCGACCAGCCTCAACAAACAAGGCAACGACACCGGCACGCAATACCGCAGTGGCGTGTACTACACCGACCCCGCCGAAAAAGCCGTCATCGCCGCCGCACTCAAACGCGAGCAGCAAAAATACAAACTTCCCCTCGTCGTCGAAAACGAGCCGCTGAAAAACTTCTACGACGCCGAGGAATACCATCAGGACTATCTGATTAAAAACCCCAACGGCTACTGCCACATCGATATCCGCAAAGCCGACGAACCGCTGCCGGGCAAAACCAAAGCCGCTCCGCAAGGCAAAGGCTTTGACGCGGCAACGTATAAAAAACCCAGCGCTGCCGAACTCAAACGCCTCCTGACCGAAGAGCAATACCAAGTTACCCAAAAAAGCGCGACCGAATACGCCTTCAGCCACGAATACGACCATCTGTTCAAACCCGGCATTTATGTGGACGTCGTCAGCGGCGAACCCCTGTTCAGCTCTGCCGACAAATTTGATTCCGGCTGCGGCTGGCCGAGTTTTACCCATCCAATTAATGCCTCCGCCGTTACCGAACACGACGATTTCAGCTATAACATGCGCCGCACCGAAGTGCGCAGCCACGCCGCCGACTCACACTTGGGACACGTCTTCCCCGACGGCCCGAAAGACAAAGGCGGCCTGCGCTATTGCATCAACGGCGCAAGTTTGAAATTCATTCCTTTGGAAGAAATGGACGCAGCCGGCTACGGTGCATTGAAAGACAAAGTGAAATAACGGATTGAATCGAAAAAGGCCGTCTGAAAAAGATTTCAGACGGCCTTAAATTTATAATTTATTTGGTCATGTCATAAAATGATGCAACAGAAAGTATTAAATACATTACTGATATCAAAATATATTTAATTTTTTTATCTCTAATTTCTTTCCATAAATGCAAGCATATAGGAAGCATCGTAAACACTAGAACCGCAATATTAAAACATAAAAGAAAGAGATATCCTTTAGAACTTTCTTTCCAAAAGGGTATAAAAAAACTTGTACATATCGAAAATCCAATTAGAAAAGAGACAATACTATTTAAAACATCAATAATTCTTGCCTCTATTTGAATAGAAACAAGATACGGAAAATTACATAATTGTAGAAACCTAAGAAAATGAAGATATGCCAATAATACATATATTGGAGTCAAACCCATAAAAGTATCAAATATATTTTTAAAAGGAATTTTTCCATGAAAATGTAATATACTGACTAACAAGCCGATTGGTAACCATATAATCAAATTTTCCTTACTTGGAAAATATTTAAACATCTAAAACTTTCTTCATTATTTTCATACTATATATTTAATTCAAAAAAAGCCATTTGAAGATTCAAATGGCTTTTTTATAAATCAAATTCGTTTTGCCAACTCTTCGGCCTTACCCACATACAACGCAGGGGTCAGCTCAAGCAATTTGGCTTTGGCTTCTGCCGGAATTTCCAACGATTCGATAAAGAGTTTCAACACTTCAGGCGTAATGCCGTCTTTACCGCGTGTCAGGTCTTTCAGCTTCTCGTAAGGATTGGCTACGCCGTAACGACGCATTACGGTTTGAATCGGCTCGGCCAGCAGCTCCCAAGTAGCGTCCAAATCGGCAGCAAGGGCGGCAGGATTCGGCTCAAGCTTGTTCAGACCGCGCAGATGGGAGGCAAAGCCCAATATGGTATAGCCCACGCCTACGCCCATATTGCGCAATACGGTGCTGTCGGTCAGGTCGCGCTGCCAACGGGAAATCGGCAGTTTTTCAGACAAAAAGCCCAATACGGCATTGGCCATACCGAGGTTGCCTTCGGAGTTTTCAAAGTCAATCGGATTGACTTTGTGCGGCATGGTGGAAGAACCGACTTCGCCTGCTTTAACTTTTTGTTTGAAGTAACCCAAAGAAATATAGCCCCAAACATCGCGGTTGAAGTCGATCAGAATCGTGTTGACACGGCTGATGGCTTGGAAGAATTCCGCCATATAGTCATGCGGCTCGATTTGAATGGTGTAGGGGTTGAAGGTCAGGCCGAGGCTGATTTCAACGAAGTTGCGGCAATGGGTTTCCCAATCCACATCGGGATAAGCGACCATATGGGCATTGTAGTTGCCGACTGCGCCGTTGATTTTGCCGAGGAACTCTTGCGCTTGCAGGTTTTTGAACTGGCGTTGCAGGCGGTACACGACATTGGCGATTTCTTTACCCAATGTGCTTGGTGTCGCAGGCTGGCCATGCGTGCGGCTCATCATAGGGACGGCAGCCAACTCATGCGCCATGCCGGTCAGTTTTTTGATGATTTCGGCCAGTTTCGGCAGCAAAACAGTCTCACGCGCTTCTTGCAGCATTAAAGCGTGGGACAGGTTATTGATGTCTTCGCTGGTGCAGGCAAAGTGGATGAACTCGCTGGCAGCAGCCACTTCAGGCACGCCGGAGAAGCGTTCTTTAAGCCAATATTCGATGGCTTTGACATCATGATTGGTGGTCGCCTCAATAGCTTTGACGGCGGCAGCATCTTCAAGCGAGAAGTTTTCGATCACTTTGTCGATTTCGGCAAGCGTAAAATCGCTGAAAGCAGGAACTTCTACAATCTTAGGTTCGGCGGCAAGGACTTTGAGCCAGTTTAATTCAACTTTGACACGCGCACGCATCAGGCCGTATTCGGAGAAAATCGGACGCAATGCTTCAACGGATTTGGCGTAGCGGCCATCTAATGGGGAAAGTGCAGCGATAGGGTTAATCATGTCGGATCTTCCTATGGGATGAAAACCAAATTGTTTGCAATTATACATGATTTTACACTCCAAGGCCGTCTGAAAGACAGGTTTCAGACGGCCTTTTCAGCGTATTTTTCATAAAATTCTTTTCAGAGGTTCAACTTTGCAAAATCGATTTACGATATATGCCATCTTCACGGATAATATCGGCTGACTTTCTGTAAATAATGAGGTTTTATGAATATCAAACGTTTTTCCCTAGCTGCAACCGTATTTGCGGCTTTGATGTTGAGTGCCTGTGAAACAACCACCACATCGAGCGGCGGCGGCAGCTGGACCAACATCGGCACCATCTCTGAAGGCAATATCAAAGTGGCTATTGATAGAAGCAGCATTAAAAGAAATGGCGCACTGGTTACTTTCCGCGATAAAAAAACCGTTTCCAAACTGAAAGAGGAACGTTTCGTCAACACGCCGGCCTATAAAACAGCCATCGGCAGCTGGGAAATTCATTGCTCAAACAAAACCTATCGCCTGGCAGCGCTGCAACTGATGGACGAACACGGCCGGGTAATTTCCAACCAAAGCTATACTCCGACCAGCATCCGCCCAATGAGCGTCATGAGCGGCACGATTACTGAAAAACAATACGAAACAGTGTGCGGACATAAGCTTTAATCCACACTTATTCACAAAGTTATCCACACTTTAAATATTTAAAAGGCCGTCTGAATGCTTTAAATATCAAGTTTCAGACGGCCTTTTTATGTTTTGATGGAAATTTATCTTCAAATTTATCCACAAAATTTGTTTATTCAAAAATAATTTATTACAGCGATTCATTCACGCTCAAAATTTGCTTCATTCTTTGCAAGGGCATTTCACAAAATACTGCTTTTTACTCTATTTACTGACTTACTATCTACTTAATCGAGCTGTATTTACAGACTACCATGCATCAAACTGGATCTGCGCTAAATGCTTTTCACACAGGTATTCCAATCTTTTGGAAAAAATTTTCTTCTCCAAATAAACACCTTTCCTTTGATGATACAGCCCATCTTTAACGCAGCCTTGCCCCTGTTTCTCCGTCAATAATCTGGCTGGGCGTTTTCTGCTTACCTATCAATCCGCCTACAATCCAAACTTTCCTGCCAAACTGTCTTCTGACTTCTCTTTCTGTTTTGCACGCCCGTTTTCCTGCACGATTGCATGAAGTAGAGACTAAAGGCATTTCCAAAACCTGACACAAACGCCTTGCACCTGCGTGCGCTGGAACCCTGACAGCCAATTTACTGCGTCCTTTTCCTCGTAACGAAGGCAATACTTTTTTGCCGGCCGGCAATAAAAAAGTTTTCGGAGCCGGCCATGCTTCATGCAGCATGGTTTGGATATTTTCAGACGGCCTTTGCAGCAAAGGTTGCAACTGTTCCAAGCTATGGCCAATGACAATCATACCTTTGTGTTGAGGTCGTTTTTTCAGATGAATCAATTGGTTGAGTGCTTTGAGCAAAGTAGGGACACAGCCCAAGCCATAGCAAGACTCGGTAGGATAGGCGACCAAACCGCCTTTTTTAAGATGCGCCTGCAGCTTGCGTTGGGCTGCAGCCGATAAAATTCTGGGGAACATCATCATATACCAAGGTCGTCTGAAACTGCGATTGTCGGACAATCTGTGTTCAGACGGCCTATTTCTATTCATTATTAATGGTTGATGGCTTTATCGGCAATATCTTTACGGTATTGCATACCGTCAAAACGGATGGTTTCCAATGCCTCATAAGCCTTGCTCTTAGCTTGTGCAACATCATCGCCCAAACCGACTACACACAACACACGGCCGCCGTTAGTTACCACTTCGCCTTTTTCATTCGTTGCAGTACCGGCATGGAAAACTTTACCAGTTTGATTGGCCTTATCCAAGCCGAAGATCACATCGCCTTTTTTCGGAGAGCCAGGATAGTTTTGTGCGGCCAACACCACACCTACTGCAGTCTGCGGGTTCCATTCGGCAGCAACACTATCCAGTTTGCCGTCGATTGCCGCTTCAACCAAATCCACCAAATCGCTATCCAAACGGCTCATAATCGGCTGGGTTTCAGGGTCGCCGAAACGGCAGTTGAATTCGATGGTATAAGGCGCACCGGTTTTATTAATCATCAAGCCCGCGTATAAAAAGCCGGTAAACTCATGACCTTCTGCTTTCATACCTGCCACAGTCGGCAAAATAATTTCATTCATCGTGCGCTCGTACACATCAGGCGTTACCACCGGAGCAGGGCTGTATGCGCCCATACCGCCGGTATTAGGGCCTTTGTCGTCATCCAGCAGGCGTTTATGGTCTTGGCTGGTTGCCATCGGTAAAACATGATTGCCGTCCACCATAACGATAAAGCTCGCTTCCTCGCCTTGCAGGAAATCTTCAATCACGACGCGCGCGCCTGCATTGCCCATTTTATTGCCCAACAACATATCGTCGATAGCGGCATGGGCTTCATCCAAAGTCATGGCGACAATCACGCCTTTACCGGCAGCCAAGCCATCCGCCTTAATAACAATTGGCGCACCTTTTTGGTTGACGTAATCATGTGCCGCATCGGCATTTTCAAAGGTTTGGTATTGCGCGGTTGGAATCTTATATTTTGCCATAAATGCTTTAGCAAAATCTTTTGAGCTCTCCAGCTGGGCCGCGTATTGAGTCGGGCCAAAAATCTTCAACCCGGCAGCACGGAAATCATTCACCACACCGGCAGCCAAAGGCGCTTCAGGGCCGACTACGGTAAAGGCAATATTTTCATTACGGCAAAAATCAATCAAATCTTGATGTGCTGTCAACGCTATATTCTGTAGTTTAGGCTCAATTGCCGTTCCGGCATTACCAGGTGCAACAAAGACAGTTTTTACCTTAGACGACTGCGCCAATTTCCAAGCCAGTGCGTGTTCACGTCCACCATTACCAATAACGAGCAATTTCATACCGTCTCCTTGAAGAATAGATGTTGTAAATAAAATTCAATCGATGGAATATTGTTCCATCTTGCATAGCTGTTTCAAATTAAGAATAATATTGCACCAAGACAACCATACTCTAATTTCAAACAACGAAAGGAAAATCATGCAAAAACGTATTGACGAAATTCAAAGCAAATACCGCGAATGGTGCGAATTACTGCCGCAACTGGAAGCAGATATCGCCCGCTGGAAACATGCTGCAAGCCTTATGCAGGACATGGATGAATTCTATACCAACGAATACCAAGCATGCCATCAAGCCATTGAAGAAGGGGCAGATGTTGATTTGCGTACACAGGGCGAATACAGCATTATGAGCGAAGATGCCCTATGGAACGCACTGGGGGAATTTCATCAACTGGCTTGGGAACACCTGCGCTCAAGTGTAAATGCTTTAGACAGATACCAAGGCTAAAACTTCAAAGGCCGTCTGAAACTTTTGATTTCTCAAATATGTTCAGACGACCTTTTATTCAAACGGCTTTTCAGTATCTATTTCAATTTGGCGCGTATTTTTCCAAGCAGCAATACAAGCTTCATAATCGGCCAACGCTATTTTCACTGTCAACTTACAATCCAGTTGCAAATCCTGTTCCACAATATCGGCCTGATATTGTTTGGCAATCCGTATAGCCTCATTCAAAACAGGATATTCACACTTCAACCAAACTATCTTTTCGACATTCTTTTCAACAACTTCAGCTATTGCCAGTGCCTGAGCCGTTGATTCCTTATAAGCATGAATCAAACCGGGAACACCCAATAGCGTACCGCCAAAATAGCGCACAACCACAACTAACACATCCGTTACGCCGACAGAATCAATCTGTCCCAGAATAGGGCGGCCTGCACTTCCGGACGGTTCTCCATCATCGTTTGCGCGAAACTGCATTCCATCCACACCCAATCGATAGGCATAGCACCAATGTCGTGCCTTGTGATGTTCTTCCTTTAATGGGTCTAGATACTTCTTTACATCGGCCAAAGTGCGAATCGGATAGGCGTATGCAATGAAGCGACTACCTTTATCTTTAAATTCAGCCTGTGTCGGTGTGGTAATGGTTTTATAGGTCGTAATCATGCCAAAATATTTTCAGACGGCCTTTGTTATAAAAGGCCGTCTGAACGTTTCACGTGAAACATTAGTTTTTCAGTGCTTCAGTCAGTTGAGGTACAACTTCAAACAAATCACCAACCAAGCCGTAATCTGCCACATTGAAAATCGGAGCGTCAGCATCTTTGTTGATGGCAACAATTACTTTACTGTCCTGCATACCGGCAACGTGTTGGATAGCACCGGAAATACCGATAGCAAAGTACAGTTGCGGCGCAACCACTTTACCGGTTTGTCCGACTTGGGCATCGTTTGGCGCATACTCGGCATCCACTGCTGCACGGGATGCCCCAATCGCCGCACCCAAAACATCAGCCAAAGGAGTCAATACTTCATTGAATTTTTCCGCACTACCCAATGCACGGCCACCGGAAACAATCACTTTTGCCTGAGTCAATTCAGGGCGGTCAGACTGGGAAAGTTGACGGTTTACGAAACGGCTCAGGTTTTGAGCAGGCGTTGCCTCAACATTGACCACTTCTGCATTACCGCCTTGTCCGGCAGCATCAAATGCGGTTGCACGGAAAGTCAGCACCAGTTTTTCAGAATTGGATTGAACGGTTTCAAATGCATTACCGGCATAAATCGGACGGACAAATGTCGAGTTATCCACAACTTCGGTTAAATCGGAAACTTGTGGTACATCCAACAGGGCAGCAACCCGGGGCAACAGATTTTTACCAAACGCAGTTGCAGTCGCAGCCACATAGCGGTAATCCGCAGCCAGTTTAACAACCAAAGGCGCTAATTCTTCTGCCAAACCTTCAGCGTAATAGGGCGCATCGGCTACCAAAACTTTCACTACGCCTGCAACCTGTTTTGCCTCTTCAACCACCGCAGCAGCATTACTGCCGGCAACCAATAAATCTACATTACCAAATTTAGTAGCAGCCGTTACCGCATGCAAAGTGGCAGGATTCAAATGTTGGTTATTATGTTCCGCAATAATCAATACGCTCATTTCATACTCCTTAGATCACTTTGGCTTCGTTTTTCAGCTTTTCAACCAATTCGGCAACATCAGCCACTTTTACACCGGCTTGACGTGCTTTAGGTTCGGCAAATTTCACGGTATTCAAACGTGGAGAAATATCCACAGCCAAATCGGCAGGACTTAATTTTTCCAAAGGCTTTTTCTTTGCCGCCATGATATTAGGAAGTTTGACAAAACGTGGTTCGTTCAAACGCAAATCTGCACTGATGACCGCAGGCAGCTTCAATGCAACAGTCTCTTCGCCGCCGTCAATTTCACGGGTTACCAATGCTTCTTCGCCTTCAATTTGCACTTTTGATGCAAAAGTACCTTGAGCCGCATTCAACAACGCAGCCAGCATTTGGGCAACTTGGTTGGCGTCATCGTCAATTGCCTGTTTGCCCAACAGTAAAATTTGCGGATTTTCTTTATCCGCAACAGCTTTCAGCAATTTAGCAACAGCCAAAGGCTCCAACTTCGCATCAGTCTCAACGTGAACCGCACGGTCGGCACCCATCGCCAAAGCAGTACGCAACGTCTCTTCACATTTTTTCTCGCCAAGAGAAACAGCAACAATCTCGCTTACTTTTCCGGCTTCTTTCAGACGGACAGCTTCTTCTACTGCGATTTCATCAAACGGGTTCATCGACATTTTAACATTACCGATATCCACATCGGAACCATCGGCTTTCACACGAACTTTGACGTTGTAGTCCACTACGCGCTTTACTGCGACCAGTGCTTTCATTCAATTCTCCTAAAAAGAATGTCCATCAAATCAAGCATACTGCTTTTGATACATTCTTTATATAAAATCCAATTCGATCTTTCACCAACATGATAAAACCAAATTTGTATAAATCTTGGCAAATAGAGCGGAATTATATCATTTCTAAAGCATTTACTCAGAAAATAAATCCACCCCCTCCAGCAATTATTTACCGTACGCTGCAATACAATCCATCAAGGTTTGATAAACCTCGTCAACATTGGGAATTTGAGCAATACCACCTAAATTTTTTGCATAAGCCGAAACTTGAACGCCGGTCTTGGCCGGATCTGTATCTGTATAAATTCCTACAACAGGCTTTTCCAACGCATTGGCAAGATGCAACAATCCGGTATCTACGCCAATAATACCCTCTGCGTTTTTCAATAAAAATGCAGCCTGTAATAAATTCATTTTGTCGCAAACCGAAGCAAACGGTAAATCGCTTGCAATCTGTTCGGCACGCATTTTTTCGGTTTCATTTCCCCATGGCAGATACACATTGCATTGTTGTTCTTCATTCAACTTTTTCAATAATGCATACCAGTGTTCTACCGGCCATAATTTACTGTCGCGACTGGTTGCATGCAAAGCAACGTAATAGGGGGATTGCAAATTTTTCAGACGGCCTGATTCAGGAACCAACAAACCAAATACCTGCGTTTCAGGCATTGTATAACCAAATGCTTGGGCGAATAATTCACGGTTTCGCCAGACCGCATTTTTACCTTTCGGTACGGCAAATGTTTTACTGTATGCAAAGGCAGCCAAACTTTCACGCGCGCTGTGTTTATCCAAACCGTAAATAGGGGATTTCGCCATTTTGGCAAAGCATGCGCTTTTAATCAGTCCTTGACTATCTAAAACAAAATCAAAAGATTCAGCCTGTAAATCCGTTTTCAGACGGCCTATTTCACGCCATGTTTCAGCCTGAAAAAGGTGTTTGCGCCACTGCCGCCATTTCATTACATGAACCTTTTTGACAAAAGGATGTAAGCGGGCAATATCTGCAAACCCTGCCTCACACAGCCAATGGAGCTCTACCTCAGGACATTGTCGCGCCAAATCTTCAACTGCGGGCAACGTATGAATTAAATCGCCCATACTGGACAAGCGGACAAGTAAAATCTTCATATTTTGGAAAATGTTTCACGTGAAACAACAGAATTTTAAATATAATTTATTGATTATTAATGTATTTTTTTATTTCTTTGGCGTTTTCTAAAATAATAGCCCCGGCAGAATACATTTCCTGCCATGCTGATTCAACCGTTTCCGGAGCAATGCCGCGACAAGCAGCCTGATTGACGATGACTTTCCAAGCCCCGCCTTTAAGCAACTGTAAAACTGTCGTTTTCACACAATAATCCGTTGCCAAACCGCCGACAATGACTGTATCTGCATTTTGACAGCGCAACCATTCGATCAAACCTGTACTGAGCTTTTCTTCAATATCGTGAAAACATGCGCCGTAAGGATGTAACTCAGGATCGACGCCTTTCCAAACGCAATAATCGTATTCTTTGGCTGAAGGCAGGCCATCCAACAAATCATAGCCATATGTTCCAACCATCGCATGCGATACCCAAGTCAAATCCGCATCGGGTAAACCCGTCGGTTTCAACATATCAACAGGATTATCCACAAGCCATTTTGCCGCGGCATGATGCGCATCTTTCGTCATTACGCGTAAATCCGCCAATGCAGCTTGGGCATTGAGTTCATCCGCAATCAGGTGACCTTCGGCAACGGGCAATTCTTTCGGACACAAAGGCGTAAACGTTTTTTGTGCATCTACATCGATAGAAACAATCATGTATTAATATAACCTATTGATTTTATTTTAAATAATTTAAATTATTCATTTATTGCCCATATACGGACATTTGGAATAAATGCTTTGTATTATAACAAATTACTACTACAAAATGTGGGAAAACATCTGTGATATGATGACAGTTTGCACAGAATATTTATCCACAAATTATGTCCTATTCTATTACGCCTATTGCAACCGTTCATTCCCCCTACAAACAAAAATTCGGCATTGCCCGCCAACCCGGTTTGGTTCCTGCAGCAGAAATTTGCATTGAACTCACTCCTGAATTTACCGCAGACAGCGTTCGGGGCTTGGAAGATTTTGACTATGTGTGGATAAGTTTTATTTTCCACGGCGTATTGGATGAAGGTTGGGCGCAAATGGTGCGTCCGCCACGGCTTGGAGGCAAACAAAAAATGGGCGTATTTGCCACGCGCAGCCCGCACCGCCCCAATCATCTCGGTTTATCCCTGCTGAAACTCAAACGCATCGAAACAGGCAAACCTGTCCGCATCTATTGCAGCGGCGCAGACCTATTAGACGGTACTCCGGTAGTGGATATCAAACCCTACATCCCGTTTATCGAATCCAAACCTGACGCATCATCAGGCTTTGTCAGCGGCAAACCTGAAGAATTGAACGTTGTCTGGGCAGAAAGTACGCTTGCAGAACATTTATCCACAGAAGAAAAACATCTCATTGAGCAAAGCATCGCCCAAGATCCTCGTCCTGCCTATCAAGATATTCCTGAACGGATTTATGTAATGAATATTGCGGATTATGAAGTACAGTTTAGGATAGAAAACAAATGTGCCACTGTGATTAAACTATCCACAATCTGATTGCAAATTGAATCTATCTACAAACAAAAGGCCGTCTGAAATATTCAGACGGCCTTTTAATTATCCACAGACTGATTGATTCAGCCTGTTATCCTTTAGATTTTGCTGGCAAAAAATTCCAAGGTACGAACCAATTGGCAAGTGTAAGACATTTCATTGTCGTACCAAGCAACGGTTTTCACCAATTGTTTGTCGCCAACTGTCATCACACGGGTTTGAGTGGCATCGAAGAGTGAGCCGTATTCAATACCGATAACGTCGGAAGATACGATTTGATCTTCAGTGTAGCCTAAAGCATCGTTGGCGGCAGCTTTCATGGCTGCATTGATTTCTTCTTTGGTAACAGGGCGTTCGAGAACAGAAACCAGTTCAGTCAAAGAGCCGGTGGCTACAGGAACGCGTTGGGCAGAACCATCAAGTTTGCCGTTCAATTCAGGGATAACCAAGCCGATGGCTTTAGCGGCACCGGTGCTGTTCGGTACGATATTCAAGGCAGCGGCACGGGCGCGGCGGAAGTCGCCTTTGCGGTGTGGCGCGTCAAGGGTGTTTTGGTCGCCGGTATAAGCGTGGATAGTGGTCATCAGGCCTTCAACAATACCGAATTCTTTTTGCAATACCGCAGCCATAGGGGCCAGACAGTTAGTCGTACAAGAAGCGGCGGAGATGACGGTTTCGCTGCCATCCAAAATATCTTGGTTTACGCCGTATACGACAGTTTTCACATCATTGCCGCCAGGAGCCGAAATTACAACTTTGCGCGCACCGGCACGGATATGGGCTTCCGCTTTGGTTTTATTGGTAAAGAAACCAGTACATTCGAGGACAACGTCCACACCCAGCTCGCCCCAAGGCAATTCTTCAGGATTAGGATTGGCAAATACTTTGATTTCTTTGCCGTTCACAACAATCGCATCATCTTTCAATTCGGCAGAGCCTTCAAAGCGGCCTTGAGTACTGTCGTATTTAAAGAGGTGCAGCAGCATATCGGCAGGAGTCAAGTCGTTAACAGCAACGACTTCGATACCTTGGGCTTTTTCAATTTGACGTAATGCCAGACGACCGATACGGCCAAAACCATTAATCGCTACTTTAATACTCATTTTGCTACTCCTAATTAGATGGAATGGGAAAAATTTTTCAGTAAGGCCATTGTATCCTGAAATAAAATTACTTTCTAGGATTAAAGATAATTACTTTTAAGTTGTTTGATTTAAATAAAGAAAACATGAAATTCTTGTTTGTAGGAAAATATCAGGTAAATCGAATCAGTCCTGAATTTTGATATTTTATTTCATAAAAACCATTTTCCAATCTTAAAAGTTTCATAAGTTTATGGAAATCATAAACTTAGTTCTATTTCCTCCTTATTTTGCCATTTTTGTGTTGATAATTCAGTGTTTTCTTCAAATTATAATATTTTAATTCTTAAAATGATGATTTTGATGAAGAACCAAACTATCTGTGGATAACAGGATAACTTTCTTTAAAAATAATTTGATAATTCATTTTTATCTTTGAAGCCAACCCCAACTGAATGCCGGAATAAAAAAGGATAGAATCTTAGTTCTTCTATTTTTCTGTGGATAAAACCCAAATTACCCACTTCAATTTCACATGCTATTGTGGATAATTAAAATTTTGAAATTCACACCCGCAAAACATCCATATTGGCAAATACTATTAAAAATGATGGCTTGTTTTTTCCTTTTTAACGTATCATTTGCCCATCAGACTTTTTAAAAGGAAGCAATTATGTTGCAACGGACTTTAGCCAAATCAGTAAGCGTTACCGGCGTCGGCCTGCATTCGGGCGAAAGGGTCGCTCTGACTTTGCATCCTGCCGAAGAAAACAGCGGTATTTCGTTCCGCCGTACTGATTTAAGTGGGGAAATGGGCGAAGTAATCAAATTGAATCCTTATTTGATCAACGATACCCGCCTCTCTTCAACCATCGTTACCGATAAAGGCGTACGCATCGGCACGATTGAACACATTATGTCGGCATTGTCTGCCTACGGCATTGACAATGCCTTGATTGAATTGAACGCGCCTGAAATTCCGATTATGGACGGCTCCAGCCTGCCGTTTATTTACCTTTTACAAGATGCAGGCGTGGTGGATCAAAAAGCCCAAAAACGTTTTTTGAGAATCCTCAAACCTGTTGAAATCAAAGAAACCGGAAAATGGGTACGCTTTACGCCTTATGACGGTTTTAAAGTTACTTTAACCATCGAATTTGACCATCCCGTATTCAACCGCAGCGCACCTACTTTCGAGATTGATTTTGCAGGAAAATCCTATATCAATGAGATTGCCCGCGCCCGTACCTTCGGCTTTATGCACGAAGTGGAAATGATGCGCGCCCATAATCTCGGACTGGGCGGCAATTTGAACAACGCCATCGTGATTGACGACATGGACGTTTTGAATCCGGAAGGTTTGCGCTATCCCAATGAATTTGTCCGCCACAAAATCCTGGATGCAATTGGCGATTTGTACATTGTCGGCCATCCGATTATCGGCGCATTTGAAGGTTACAAATCAGGTCATGCCATCAATAATGCACTGTTGCGTGCCGTTTTGGCAGATGAAAGCGCTTACGAATGGGTTGAGTTTGCCAATGACGAAGACTTGCCCAGCGCTTTTCACGAGCTGCCGGCAGCCTGATAGAAAATAGATAAAGCAGTCCAATGAAAAGACCGTCTGAACCTTTCAGACGGCCTAAATCATGTTGTTTTCCACAAGTAATTATCCACATATTCATCCCTTTTATCTTATTGAAAAATAGAAATATTAAAATTTAATGTTATTCTTATACACATCTTATCCATATATTTTCCCAAACTAAAAAGGCCGTCTGAAACGAAGCTGTTCAGACGGCCTTTTTCATGTCAACCGACAAAATCAATCGCCCATGACTTTGCCTTCACGGCGCGGGTCGGCGCCGCCGAGTAAACCTTCTTTGCCGATCACAATGCCTTGCACGCCGGAATTCAAATCGCGGATTTGAACTTTATAGCCCAATTTTTCCAACGCAGCTGCTTTATCCGCCGCAGCGGTTTTATCCTCGATCTCATACTGGCTGCCGCGATTAAGCATATTCGGCAGAGAGATTGCCGCCTGAATGTCCATGCCCCAGTCGATATGCGCCACCAGCGTTTTGGCAACGAAACCGATGATGCGGCTGCCACCCGGCGAACCGACTGCCATATAAGGTTTTCCGTCTTTCATCACAATGGTCGGCGCCATCGAAGAACGCGGACGTTTTCCACCAGCAACGCTATTTGCCACCGTTTTACCATCCTCTCCGACAGGATTGAAGGCAAAATCGGTTAATTCGTTGTTGAGCAGATAACCGTTTGCCATCAGCCCCGAACCGAACGCGTTTTCAATCGAAGTCGTCATCGATACAACGTTACCGTCTTTATCCACAACCACCAAATGGCTGGTGGACGGCAGCTCGACCGCCATGCCCTGCGCGTATGCTTTGCCAAACTTGCCTGCCTGAATAGTTTCCAATGCCTTGTCAGCCTTGCGGATTTCTTCGGCACGCGGTTTCAAATAAGCTTGAGAAATCATGGCACGGGTCGGAACGTTTACAAACTTGGGATCGCCGACATAATAATCACGGTCGGCAAAAGCAATCCGCGACGCATCGCCTATCCAGCGCCAACTGTGGATATTTTCCGATCCCAACGCTTTCATATCCTGATTCTGCAATACGCCCAAAATCTGCCCCAAAGCGATTGCGCCGGAACTTGGCGCGCCCATGCCGCAAACTTCATATTCACGATACGGCGCACAAACCGGCTTACGCTCGATAACTTGATAGTTTTTCAAATCCGCCATGCTGATTTTGCCAGGATTATCCACAGCACTGGTAACGGCACGAACAATATTCTGCGCCTGCATTCCCTGATAAAACGGCGCACTGCCTTTTTCCGCCAATAGACGTACGGAACGCGCAAATTCAGGGTTTTTCAACACCGTTCCCGCAGCCAAAGGTTTGCCGTCAGGCAGGAAGTAAGCGGCGGTTTGCGGATAACGTTGCAAGGGTTCCAAATTTTGCTCGATGGATTTCGCCATACGCGGAGAAACAGCAAAACCTTGTTCCGCCAAAGTAATCGGTTTCTCAAACAAACTTGCCCACGGTAATTTGCCGTAACGCTTGTGGACATCTTCGAGCAGCTTTGGAATCCCCGGCACACCGACCGAACGGCCGCCGACCACTGCTTTCATAAAGCCCATCGGTTTGCCGTTTTCGTCCAAGAAAAGCCCCGGCGTTGCCGCTTTCGGCGCCGTTTCACGGGCATCAAACGTCGTCAGCTTTTTCGCCTTATTGTCCCAATACACCAAAAACGCACCGCCGCCCAATCCGGAAGACTGCGGCTCAACCAGTCCCAAAGTTGTCTGCATGGCAATCATCGCATCTATCGCACTGCCGTCGCGCTTCAAAATTTCATAACCGGCTTCAGTTGCCAGCGGATTGGCAGACGCCGCCATATAATGTTTGGCGCGGATTAATTTCTGCTCCGTCAGACCTGTTCCTTGCTCCGGCGCATGGTTGTCCACAGATACAGAGGGCAGGGAAACTTGGGGCTTTTGAACCGGCTGTTGCGCACAAGCGGCCAAAATCAAAACGGATAACAGTTTAATACTAAAGGAAAACTTCATATGCACACCCTTATTGACATATTTTCAGACGGCCTTTTCCCAGCTTAAATAAAAGGAAATATGAAAATAGCTTGAAATAAAAAACCATTTGACTATTTCTCTAGTCAATCAGTTCCAATTGGAGAAGTATAAAACAAGCTAAGATTGTGCACAGGCAAAAAGTTACCCACAGAATGGAGCGGCAGGAAAATTTTATCCACATCTGCAAACAAGGCCGACCTTACTTTATCCTCATCAAAAAATATTAGCTAAGTATTTGAAAATTTTTTGTAATCAAAGTTATCAACAATCTGTAGCAGCACTCAATATCATCTTCTATTTATTATTTAAAATCTAAATTATAGTTTATTTTCCTAAAGGCAAAGGCCGTCTGAAACGTAAAGGCATCTTTTCAAAAAATTAAAAAGTTAAGGATTGTTAAAAACGTGTAAATCAGCTAGAGTTACGCTAGATAAAATTAATCAATAACGGAGTTTCACAAAATGAAAGGCGACATTGGCGTAATCGGCCTTGCCGTAATGGGGCAAAACCTGATTCTCAACATGAACGACAACGGCTTTAAAGTTGTCGCATACAACCGGACGACTAGCAAAGTAGATGATTTTTTAAACGGCGCAGCCAAAAATACCAATATTATCGGTGCATATTCACTGCAAGATCTGGTTAATAAATTAGAAAAACCACGCAAAATCATGATGATGGTACGCGCTGGTTCTGTTGTGGACGACTTTATCGAGCAACTTGTCCCGCTTTTGGACCAAGGCGACATTATTATTGACGGCGGCAACGCCAACTATCCCGATTCCACCCGCCGCACCCACGAGCTGGCGGCAAAAGGTATCCGCTTTATCGGTGCCGGTGTATCCGGCGGTGAAGAAGGCGCGCGTCACGGTCCTTCTATCATGCCCGGCGGCGATGAAGCCGCATGGCCTGCCGTCAAACCGATTTTCCAAGCCATCTCCGCCAAAACGCCTCAAGGCGAACCTTGCTGCGACTGGGTCGGCCGTGACGGTGCGGGCCACTTCGTCAAAATGGTGCACAACGGCATCGAATACGGCGACATGCAGTTGATTTGCGAAGCGTACCAATTCATGAAAGACGGTTTGGGCCTGTCTTATGACGAAATGCACCAAATCTTCAACGAGTGGAACAAAACCGAACTGGATTCTTATCTGGTCGAAATTACCGCCGCGATTTTGGGTTACAGAGATGAAAACGGCGAACCTTTGGTCGAAAAAATCCTCGATACCGCAGGTCAAAAAGGTACAGGTAAATGGACCGGCATCAATGCCCTCGATTTGGGTATCCCGTTGACCCTGATTTCCGAAGCCGTATTTGCACGTTGCGTGTCCGCGTTTAAAGACCAACGCACCCAAGCAAACAGCCTGTTTGGCAAAACCATTACCCCGATTGAAGGCGACAAAGCCGCATGGGTCGAAGCCCTACGCCAAGCCCTGTTGGCATCCAAAATCATTTCTTATGCACAAGGCTTTATGCTGATCCGCGAAGCCAGCGAAAACAACGATTGGGCATTGAATTACGGCAATACTGCCCTCTTGTGGCGCGAAGGCTGCATTATCCGCAGCGCGTTCTTGGGCAACATCCGCGACGCATACGAGGCCAATCCTGATTTGGTCTTCTTGGGTTCCGATCCTTATTTCAAAGGCGTATTGGAAATTTGTCTGCCTGCATGGCGTAAAGTGGTGGCCAAAGCGATTGAGTGCGGTATTCCGATGCCTTGCATGGCTTCCGCAATTACCTTCCTTGACGGCTACACTTCCGAGCGTCTGCCCGCCAACCTGCTGCAAGCCCAACGCGACTACTTCGGCGCGCACACTTACGAGCGTACCGACAAACCGCGCGGCGAGTTTTTCCATACCAACTGGACAGGCAAGGGCGGCGATACCGCTTCAACCACATACGATATTTAATTTGCCCGGGCAAACAAAAGGCCGTCTGAGTATTTCAGACGGCCTTTTTATAGGGTTATCCACAATGAAGAATGAAATGATTTAATCTACTTGATAGATAACTTTATGAAATAAATAAAGATAAATAAAGGCCGTCTGAATATTTCAGACGGCCTTTAAAATTGTTCACAACCTTATCAACAGGTTTTCCATAGATTAAACCAGATTTTGCGGATTGCCGGCCACGAAGCGGTTGATGTTATCCAAAAGGATGTCAAACAGGCGGTTTGCGGCTTCTTGGCTTGCCCATGCAATGTGTGGCGTGACGATGAGGTTGGGCAGTCGGGCTTTCAGCAGAGGGTTGCCGTCGCGCGGCGGCTCTTGTGTCAACACGTCAAAACCTGCACCGCCGATTTGGCCGTATTTCAACGCCGCAACCAAAGCGGCTTCATCGACCAAGCCGCCGCGCCCGCAGTTGATGAGGATGGCGCCGGGTTTCATTTGTTGCAATTCGGCTTCGCCTATCATGTTTGCCGTTTGCGGTGTGAGTGGACAATTAAGCGACACGACATCGGCGGAGCGGATGGCTTCGTCAAAGGAAACATAGCCGTCGCGGACGCTTTGGGCATTTTTATGTTCGGCGAACACGACATTCATTTTGAAAGCCTGAGCATAAGTTGCCAGTGTTTTACCGATATTGCCGCGACCGAAAATCGCCAGCGTTTTGCCGTTCAAATCGCGCATCGGTGCGCCGAGGTAGCAGAAAAACGGCGAGTTTTCCCACAAGCCTGCCGCAACGTCGCGCTGGTAGGCAGGCAGGTTGCGCATCAGGGTAATCATCATCATAAACGCGTGTTCCGCCACGGATTCATTGCCGTAAGCGCGGATATTGCACACTGCCGTACCATTTTGTTTGGCGGCCTCAACGTCCACATTGTTGACGCCCGTCGCGGCTAGCGCAATCAGTTTGAGCTGCGGGTTGGCGGCGATGTGTTCGGCGGAAATCACGACTTTGTTGGTAATGATGATGTCCGCACCCCGTATGCGCGCCAGCGTTTCGTGCGCTTCGGTTGTGCCGTAGCTGCTTAATGTGTGTGGAAAATCAAATTCAAACGGGCGATTGACGAGGGTATCGCGGTCGAGGACGACAATTTGGAGCGGATTCATAAAATTCCTATCAAAAATAAAATATCGATTTATAAAATCTAAATTAGGATAAAGGATTTAAAATATACGTGTTAGTTGATAATAATTATTATGTAGCTATTAAAACATCAATGTATCAGGAAAACAGCATGATTAAAACCATTACATTTGCTATTTTGCATTTCAGCGTCGCATTTAGTGTCGCCTATATTCTGACCGGCAGTATCGGCGTTTCCAGCGCGGTGGCTTTGGTCGAACCCATCGTCAATACCGTCGTCTTTTATTTTCATGAAAAAGCGTGGAACCGCTACGAGAAAAACAAATCCGAAAAGCAAAAATTGTGGGTGCCTCTGCATCAGTGCGGCTAAAGTTTCAGACGGCCTTTTGCTTGGTTAAAACCGATTATGGTTTTTCGGTTCGTCCATTGCCATCAAAATGCCAAACCCTAAAATAGAGTAAGACTTTACGAAGGCTTCATTAAGGTAAAAATGCTAAAATACGCTATTCTTGCAAACCCATTCAGACGGCCTCAATGCTCACCGATTTAGAAAAAAACGCCATCCGCGACCATTACCAAAACATTGGCAAAAACCTGCCCGGTTTCCGTCCGCGCGCTTCGCAGCGGGAAATGATTGCGGCGATTGCCAACGCTTTTTCGCGGACGTTGACGCGTGAAGAAGGCGAAGAAGCGCCCAAACGCGAGGGTGAGAGCATTGCCGTGATCGAAGGGCCGACCGGTGTGGGTAAATCGTTGGCCTACCTTTTGGCCGGCGGCATCATGGCGCAAACGCGCGGCAAATGGTTGATCGTCAGCAGTGCGACGGTGGCTTTGCAGGAGCAGTTGGTTGACCGCGATTTGCCGTTTCTGGTCGAAAAAAGCGGTTTGGAGCTGACCTTTGCGCTTGCCAAGGGACGCGGCCGTTATCTTTGCCCCTACAAACTCTATCAACTGACGCAAAACAATGCCCAGCAAAACCTGCTTGGTTTTGAAGCGCCGGAAGTGTTGTGGGACAGCAAACCCAAGCCTGAAGAATTGAACCTGCTGCGCGACATTGCCGATGAATTTTCCGCCCGCCGCTTTAATGGCGACCGCGACACTTGGCCGGAAAAAATCGATGACACGATTTGGCTCAAAGTGACCAACGACCGCCACGGCTGCCTGAAATCCGCCTGTCCCAACCGTCCGGAATGCCCGTTTTACCTGGCACGCGATGTCTTGGAAACCGTCGATGTCGTCGTTGCCAATCACGATCTTCTGCTTGCCGACATCAGTATGGGCGGCGGCGTGATTCTGCCTGCGCCTGAAAACAGTTTCTATTGCATAGACGAAGCGCACCACCTGTCCAAAAAAGCCCTCAGCCGCTTTGCCGCCGAACATTCATGGAATATTGCCGTTTGGACGCTGGAAAAACTGCCGCAGCTTACCGGCAAAATTGCCGCGCTGACCGATAAAGCCGAACTTGCCAACCTTGCTGACGAAGCTGCCACATCCTTGCTCGATAGCCTGCATGAATGGCAGTTCCATTTGGCGGAAGAGCCGTCTTTAAGTCTGGGGTCGTCTGAAAACGACAGGCGGAAACACAACGAACCGACTTGGCTGTGGGAAGACGGCAAAATCCCCGAAGGCCTGGAAACCACAGTTTCCAATACGGCCATTGCTGCGCGCAGCCTGCTCAAACACGTTATCGGCCTGAACGATGCGCTTTCCGCCGCGCGCCGCGAAAAAGAGCAGGACGGCGCGCTCCTCGACCGTCTGACCAGCGAGTTCGGCCTTTTTATCGCCCGTATCGAACAAATCAGCGCGGTTTGGGATTTGCTCTCCACCGTTCCCATTGAAGGCGAAGAGCCGTTGGCGAAATGGATAACCCGCCGTGCCGACGACAAAAACGACTACATTTTCAACGCCAGCCCCATCAGCAGCGCATCCCACCTTGCCAACAGCCTGTGGCGGCACGCGGCAGGCGCAGTGTTGACTTCGGCCACCCTGCAATCGCTCGGCAGCTTCAACCTGATTTTGCGCCAAACAGGCCTATTATGGTTGCCCGAAACCACCACGCTTGCATTGGAAAGCCCGTTTAATTTCGATGCGCAAGGCGAGCTGTATATTCCGCCGGTTCAAGCCAGCCCCAAAGACCCTGATGCGCATACGGCCGCCATTGTCGAATGGTTGCCGAAGCTGGTTTCGCCGGTTGAAGCCATCGGTACGCTGGTGTTGTTTTCCTCGCGCAAGCAAATGCAGGATGTCGCCTTACGACTGCCTGACGAATACTTACCGCTTCTGCTTGTGCAGGGCGAGTTGCCCAAGGCCGTTCTTTTACAAAGGCACCATCAAGCTATTGCCGAAGGTAAAGCCAGCATTATTTTCGGCCTCGACAGTTTTGCCGAAGGCCTCGACCTGCCCGGTACGGCCTGCGTGCAAGTCATTATTGCCAAGCTGCCGTTTGCGATGCCGGACAATCCCATCGAGAAAACCCAAAACCGTTGGATTGAACAACGCGGCGGCAATCCTTTTATCGAAATTACGGTGCCCGAAGCCAGCATCAAACTGATCCAAGCTGTCGGCCGCCTTATCCGTACCGAACAGGATTACGGCCGCGTGACCATCCTCGACAACCGCGTCAAAACGCAACGCTACGGCCAACAATTATTGGCTTGTCTGCCGCCGTTTAAGCGGATAGGGTAGTTGTGGATAATTCAAAGGCAGAGGCCGTCTGAAATCAAATGTTCAGACGGCCTTTTATTCTTTTCAAACTATAAATCCAATTTCATGACGGATACGGTTTCCCCGTTGTGCCAAGTCTGCGTGATTTCTTTCCAGCCGAACTTTTCATACACGGCTTGCACATCCGGCGTATAGAGAAACAGATGCGGCAAACTCAGTTCGCGTGCTTTATCCAGACAAAACGAAACCAGCTGCCTGCCTACGCCCAAACCGCGAAATTGCGGCAAAACGAACACATCGCCCAGCCAATATTCGTGTTCGGGAAAACACGCCATATCAAACCGCTTTAATGCTGCCGAACCCATCAGCCGCCCTTCATTATTCACAGCCGCAAACGCCAGCGGCAAGTTATCCCCATCAAGGCACTGCGCGTAATACGCACGGATTTTGTCCAGAGACGACCACGGCGCAAAATCGTGCCACTCCTCAAACAGCGCGAGGGCTAAAGGCTCGACAAATTCAGGCTTCAGACGGCATATGTTCATATCGGGTCCTTTTGTTGTACCGCGTAGGGATTATTTTTGCAGTATAGGCCGTCTGAAAGGTTAACACATCTTAAAAAATCAGCGTAAAACACGATAAACCCGCCGCCAGTCCCATTCAAATCACTTATAATTCTGCCGTACCGCACACAAACAAAAGAAGAACATCATGGCCAAGAAATTTCCCATTTTCCCGAAAAATCCCGAGCGTATCTGCTGGGGTTGCGACAAATATTGCAAAGAGGACGATTTGCAATGCGGCAACGGTTGCGAGCGTATCCAACATCCCATCGAGTTGGACGGCCGCGACTGGTATAAAAAAGGCGACTGGAGCAATTTGTTGAGCGAAGAGCAGCAAATTGAACTTGGACTGAAAGAAGCGCCCAAGCCGGCCAAACCGCATATCAAACTGCCTTTGAAAAATAAAACAGCTTAAACGGTATGCCGTAAATAAACGAAATAAAAAGGCCGTCTGAAACCTGAAAAACAGGATTTCAGACGGCCTTTGTGCTGTCGGATTATGCCTTCACATAATGCACAAACGCGTATTCGATGCCTTTGGCGGAAACATGGTTTTCCCAAGAAGCTTCTTGCCATGTTTCTGTGGAAAACTCAGGAAAAAACGCATCGCCGTCCACATCCAAACCGACTTCGGTCAAACGCAAATCCGTGGCAATCGGCAGGGCTTGTGCATAAATTTGCGCGCCGCCCATGATGATGACTTCTTCAACCCCCTGACACAAAGCCAGCGCATCTTCCAAAGAGGCCGCCGTTTGCGCGCCTTCGGCCTGATAATCTTGGCGGGTGATGACGATATTTTGACGGCCGGGCAGCGGTTTGCGCGGCAGCGACTCCCATGTTTTGCGGCCCATAATGACGGGTTTGCCGTTAGTGTAGGATTTGAAAAAGGCAAAATCCTCGGGCAAATGCCAAGGCATGGTGTTGTTGATGCCGATACAGCGGCGGGCGGCATAGGCGGCGATAAGGGTGATTTTAGGCATAATGAAATCCGTTTGCAAAATAGAATGATTATAGCGGAAGGGAGGCGGGAAGGACTGAATGCCCGATATTATAAAAATGTTTCAACATTTATAAAATCAATATTCAAAATACTTAATTTTGACAAAAATCATTTATTGTTCATTTTTTTAGGTATATGATAAATATCATATCAAATAAAAAAGGAAAGGAAAAAATGATGAGAACCCTCTGTATTTCTGCTTTGACTGCCTCCCTGTCTTTGATGTTGACTGCCTGCGGCGGCGCAACAAGCGGCTTGTCGAATGCCGTGACCGAGCCGCTCAATCCGCATCCGAAAGGCGTGTTGTCCGTTGAATTGAACGAATCCGTCCCTGAAAACGGTACGTTGGAGCTGACCGCCAACGGTAAAACGCAAACCCTGCAAAAAGGCGGCAAACTCGATACCGGCTTTTTGAAAACCGATAAAGTATCTTCTTACGACTACGCCCAAAAAATCAAGGTAAACGGTCAAGTCATCACTTTGGAAACGGGCGATTTCCAAGTGTATAAACAAAATTATTCCACTGTTGCCGCGCGTTACGCCAAACAAAAAGCCGATGACGCAGGCAAGCTGCAAAACCTCGATACATACATATTTACCGTCGGCGAAGTCCAAGGCGATGAAACAGCGTATCGCAATTTACCCAAACAAGGCAGCTATCAGTATTCGGGGATCGCGTTTAACGGCGACGACCGCAGCGGCCGTCTGAAATACACTGTCGATTTCGATAAAAAACAAGGTTACGGCAAAATCAGCAGCATGGCTTCCCACAATAATGTCGACCTGCTTGCCGCAGGCATTGCCAATAACAACGGAAAAGCCGCCATCAGCGGTAAAACCAGTTTGAACGGTATCGAAAACGGCCGTTACGATTTGAAACTCTTCGGCCCGCAGGCTGAAGAAATTGCCGGTAAGGCGCAAATCAAAGTTGGCGATTCCACCAAAGAAATCGGTTTGGCCGGTAAAAAAGAATAGGAAACAAGGCCGTCTGAAAGGTTCAGACGGCCTTTTTGTGACAAAAAAAGCAACGGCCCAAACCGTTGCTTTTTTCATGCCAACCTAAATTACAGGCTGCCCAAGATAATGCGCAATACGCGGCGCAACGGCTCGGCAGCGCCCCACAAGAGTTGGTCGCCGACAGTGAATGCGCTGATGTATTCGCCGCCCATGCCCAGTTTGCGGATGCGTCCGACAGGGACGGACAGCGTGCCGGTGACTTTGGCGGGCGTCAGCTCGTGGATGCTGGCTTCTTTTTCGTTGGGGATGACTTTCACCCAATCGTTCGCGCCTGCCAAAATCGCTTCAATTTCAGAAACGGGTAGATCTTTTTTCAGCTTCAGGGTGAGGGCTTGGCTGTGGCAGCGCATAGAGCCGATGCGTACGCACAAGCCGTCAATCACGGTCGGATTGTCGCTGCGGCCGAGGATTTTGTTGGTTTCCACGCCGCCTTTCCATTCTTCTTTGGACTGGCCGTTGCCCAAGTCCACGTCAATCCACGGAATCAGGCTGCCGGCGAGCGGTACACCGAAGTTGGCTTTCGGATAATCTTCGCTGCGCAGGAAATCGGACACTTTGCGGTCGATGTCGAGAATCGCGCTGGAAGGATCGGCAAGCTCGTCTGCCACTTTGGCGTGAATCGCGCCCATGCCGTTGATGAGTTCGCGCATGTTTTTCGCACCCGCGCCGGAAGCGGCTTGATAGGTCATGCTGGTTGCCCATTCGACCAAATCGTTTTGGAACAAACCGCCCAAAGCCATCAACATCAGGGAAACGGTACAGTTGCCGCCGATGTAGTTTTTCACGCCGTTTTTGAGGCCGTTGTCGATGACGTTGCGGTTGACAGGGTCGAGGACGATAATCGCGTCGTCTTTCATGCGCAGGGAAGAAGCCGCGTCAACCCAGTAGCCGTTCCAGCCACTGTCGCGCAGGGGTTGGAAGACGGATTTGGTGTAATCGCCACCCTGACAAGTAACGATGATGTCCATTTTTGCCAATTCGGCAACATCGTTGGCATCCAACAATGTTTTGGCTGCCTGACCGAAATCAGGGGCATCGCCGCCGACGTTGGAAGTGGTAAAGAAAAATGCTTCGGGAATGTGGGCGAAGTCGTTTTCTTCTTTCATACGCTGCATCAAAACAGAGCCGACCATACCGCGCCAGCCGACAAAACCTACTTTCATGTGTTACTCCTTACAAAGAAAATCCGGATAAGTTTATAGTGCATTAACAAAAATCGGAACGGCATCGCCTGCCGTTTTGTTCAGACTTTTGTTAACCCACTATAAAAAAGGGGAAAACAAACGTTTTAACGCCGTCTGCGGAAAATGTAAAGGTTTTTATCGAAATTTTTTAGAATGATGGAAAAATAGGTTAAGATGGCAATGAAATTGCATCTCATTAAATAGCACAGAGGAAGATTAAATGAGCGAAATCAATTTGTCGGATTTGCCTAAAACAGAAATAGTAGATGTCCATATTGCTTCGCCGGGGGCGAGGGTTGCGGCATATTTGTTGAATAATCTGTTTACTTTTTTGATATGGTTGCCATTCATCGTGATGGTAGTTTTCACTTTAGATGAAAGCAAAAAATTAGTTTCGGAATCTTCTCTTTTTAATACCCCTGAATATTTTGCCATAACATTTTTTATTTCTTTGGCTGTTTATTTGGTTTTTGGTATTGTCCAACTGTATTACATGAGCCGGGACGGTCAGTCTTTAGGTAAAAAAATTATGGGCATCCGGGTGTTAAAAAATGACGGAAGCAATCCGGGCTTTGAAGGAACGGTTTTAATCCGCGAAGTTGTCTGGGCGCTTGCTGTTGGTGTTGTGGTAACTATTGTATCGTTGGCAATAAGTGACACGGGTGGAAACCTGATTTCTCTGCTTATAGCCTTCATTAACTTCATCATGCTCTTCTCCGTCAAACGCGACCGCCGCACGCTCTACGATATGCTGGCCGATACGGTTGTCGTCAAATTGCCGCCGCGCCGATAAATGGCTTTTTTGTGTTAAAATCAGCACTTTCCAACATAGGCCGTCTGAAAAATAGCTTTCAGACGGCCTTTCGACACGCTATTGATTCCATGAAAAAACATCTGTACCGCATCACGCTCGTCAGTATTGCCGCAGCCATTCTTGCCGCCTGTCCGAGCAAAAGCATTAAAAACCTCCCCGAAACCGACACCAGCGTTATCAAAGGCCCTGACCGCCCCACCGGTACGCCCGATCCCATCGGTACGACAGTGAGTGGGGGAGGAGCAAACTATACCGTAGTTTCCTACAACGAATTGCCGCACTGGGATCTCCAACACTTTACCAAAAGCCTGCAGTCTTTCCGTTTAGGCTGTGAAAAACTTAAAAACCGCCAAGGCTGGCAGGACGTTTGTATCCAAGCCATGCAAACACCGGTGCACCATTTCCAAGCCAAACACTTCTTTGAACGCTATTTCACCGCATGGCGCGTCGATAACGGCGGCAATCCTGCCGGCACCATTACCGGCTATTACGAACCGGTCCTGCACGGCGACGACAAAGCCACAAGCCAATCCCGTTTCCCGATTTACGGCATTCCGAACGATTTTGTTTCCGTTCCGCTGGCTGCAAACTTGAGGGGCAGCAAAGCCACCGTCCGCATCCGCCAAACCGGCCCAAACAGCGGCGTCATCGACAACAGCGGCACATACACGGCCGACTTGTCCAGATTCCCGATTACAGCACGCAGCACTGCGCTGAAAGGCCGTTTTGAAGGCAGCCGTTTTGTTCCTTACCACACCCGCAGCCAAATCAACGGCGGCGCGCTTAACGGCAAAGCGCCGATTTTGGGTTATGCAGATGATCCGGTCGAACTTTTCTTTATGCACATTCAAGGTTCAGGCCGTCTGAAAACACCGTCCGGCAAATACATCCGCGTCGGATTTGCCGATAAAAACGAACATCCGTATGTTTCCATCGGCCGCTATATGGCGGACAAAGGCTATCTGCCGCTGGGTCAGACCAGCATGCAGGGCATCAAGGCCTATATGAAGCAAAACCCCGGCCGTCTTGCCGAAGTTTTGGGACAAAACCCAAGCTACGTCTTCTTCCGCGAGCTGACCGGCAGCAGTGATTCAGGCCCGGTGGGCGCATTGGGTACGCCGTTGATGGGCGAATACGCCGGTGCCATCGACCGTCACTACATCACGCTTGGCGCACCATTATTTGTCGCCACTGCCCATCCGATCACCAAAAAAGCCCTCAACCGCTTAATTATGGCGCAAGATACCGGCAGCGCGATTAAAGGCGCAGTCCGTGTGGATTATTTCTGGGGCTATGGCGACGAAGCAGGCGAAGTGGCCGGTAAAATGAAAACCACCGGCTATGTATGGCAGCTCCTGCCCAACGGCATGAAACCGGAATACCGTCCATAAACAGCGGTTTAAAAAAGGCCGTCTGAAACCAAGATTCAGGTTTCAGACGGCCTTTTTATTTCTATAAAAATGCGGCAGGTTTTAAAAACCTGCCGCGGTATGGGGACATACAGCTCGGACGGTAAGCCGGGTTCTGTCGCGGACAGTCATTCCTCTAGGCACATCATTGCTGGTGTGCTCAAGCAACCTACCCGAACGCTCGGCGAGCAGCGTCATCGCGTTCTGTTTGGTCTTGCTCCGAATGGGGTTTAGCCTGCTGCGCTTTGTTACCAAATGCACGGTGCGCTCTTACCGCACCTTTTCACCCTTACCTGTTTTGCCCGAAGGCAATCATCGGCGGTATTGCTTTCTGTTCCACTTTCCGTCGCGTTGCCGCGCCCGGCCGTTAGCCGGCATTCTGCTCTGTGGAGCCCGGACTTTCCTCCCCGTATGCCTTACGCGATACGCGGCGACTGTCTGTCCGACCTGTATGAGGTGCGGATTATAACACAGCCGCTATAAGGTTCAGACGGCCTAAATATTTATTTTTTCTTTTTAAATGCTATTTCGGTCAAACCCAATTCCTGTGCTTTTTTGCGGACTGCGGATTCGGGCATTTCGCGTGCCAGGCGGCTGGTGCAGTATTCGGTCATGGTGGTGGCGCAGGCTTTGAAGTTGCCGGTAAAGTCGCTGGCGGCACTTAAAAACGGGATGAGGCGGCCGGCCATGATTTCTTCGGCCGGTGCGTCTGTTTGGGCGGATACGCGTCCGGACTCGACCGCCGAGAAGATTTGTTCGGTAAAGCGTCGGACGAAGTTTGCTTCTGTTTGGCAGTCTTGGAAGGCGGTGTTTTCGTGTTGGCAGACGAGGGTAACTTCGCCTTCTGCTTCTTGCAGCGGTTCGGCCAAATCGAGTTTGAGGGTTTGCTTGTCGGTTTGCAGCCAGGCGGTGCGGCCTTGGGTTTTGATGATTTTGCCGTAAACGCCGATGGCATCGTTTTGGGGGATGTTTTTCTGTTCGGCAAGTTGCTGGGCCGAGAATAAGGGGGCTTGTTCGGCAAATGCGCCGCCGGTTTCGTGTTTGAAGTAGGCGGCGAGGTCTTGTTTGATGAGGGCTTGGGTCAACAGTTTTTCGCCTTCGGTCAGGCGGTGTGCGAAGCCGTGTGTTTTGGGGGCGGATGCGGCATCCGTGGTCTTGGCGTCCGGTGTGCAGGCGCTCAGGAGTAAAAGCAGGGGAAGGATGTATTTCATGGTTGGTCTCTCAACAGGCCGTCTGAACCTATGGTTTCAAACGGTCAGCATTGTTTATCGATAACGATAAACCCGGCGGGGATAAACGGGATAGGCCGGGTAATTGCGGACGGGTTCGCTGTCTTGATAGATGACGGTCGTCCCGGGCGGGGCGTTGATGGTCACGGTTTTGTTGACGGTGGTTTGCGCGTGGACGGGCAGGTCTAAGACGGCGGTGCGCCCGTACGGAGTTTCGGTATAAACGCACGCGCTTAGAAGCAAGGCGGCACTCAGGACGGCGGTTTTCATGTTTCAGACGGCCTTATTTGAGCAGGTTTTTTAAGGCCAGGCGCACGCCTTCGCCGACTTCCGTGCCTTTGGGAATGCCTTTGGTGGCGGCTTTGGCTTCGCGTTCGTTGTAGCCGAGGGCAAGCAGGGTGTTGATGATGTCTTGGCTTTCGTCGGCAACGGCATCAGGGGCAAACAGGCCGTCTGAAACGGTATGGGACACGAGTTTGCCGCGCAGTTCCAACACCATGCGTTCGGCGGTTTTTTTGCCGATGCCGGGGGCGGAGGAGAGGCGTTTGACGTCTTCTTCGGCGACGGCTTGCGCCAGCTCGTCGGCATTCATGGCCGACAAGATGCCCAATGCAGTTTTGGCACCGATGCCGCTGACTTTGACCAGTTGGCGGAAGGTGGCGCGCTCCTCGGCCGAGGCGAATCCAAACAGCAAATGCGCGTCTTCGCGGACGACAAGCTGGATGTAGAGATGGACGGTTTCGCCAACGGGGGGCAGGTTGTAGAAAGTCTGCATGGAAACGTCGGCTTCATAACCGACGCCGTTGACGTCGATAACGACCTGCGGCGGATTTTTCTCAATCAATTTACCTGTGAGCCTGCTGATCATGGTGTTCCCCTGTGATTAAAAAAGGCCGTCTGAAACCTTGCAATCGGGTTTCAGACGGCCTTGTATTGTATCAAACTTCAGCGCTAACGCGGACGAAATCAGATGGCGGATACCAGATTCAGATGACGGGCGCGTTCGCCTGCTTCGGCGGCACGTTCTTGGCTGCTGAACGGACCCATTTTGACAACGTATTCGTAGTTGCGTTTTTCCAGCATGACTTTGCTGTCCGACGGCAGGCTTTGTGCGGCTTGGTTCAGATAAGCCTGCGCTTCACGTTGGGTACCGAAGGATTTCAAATCAACAAAAAATTCTTTGTTGTTTGGGGAAATAATGGTTTGAGCGGCGGTTTGGCCGGGGATGATCTGCTCAACTTTGACGTTGGCCGTGCCTTGGTTGATGAAACCCAATTGTTGGGCGGCGGCGCGGGAAACATCGATGACACGGTTGCCGTGGAAAGGGCCGCGGTCGTTGACGCGGACGATGACGCTTTTGCCGTTTTGCATATTGGTCACGCGTGCGTAGCTGGGAATAGGGAGGGTTTTGTGGGCGGCGGAGAGGGCGTTCATATTGTAACGCTCGCCGCTGGAAGTTTTACGGCCGTGGAATTGGTTGCCGTACCATGAGGCTTTACCGGTTTGGCTGAAAGAGGAAACTTGGGTCAGCGGCGTGTAGCGTTTGCCGGCAACTTTGTAACTGCGGTTGGCAGAAGGATGCAGTTTTTCGACTCGAACCACGCTGTCGGCGACGGCGGCATTGATGGAAAGGACGCCGATGGTGGCGGCGGCTAAGGAAAGGAGGTTTTTTTTGGTAAAAGTCAAAACGGGTTCCGTTCTTGAGTTGATAACGCAGCGGTTTCAGACGGCCTGCTATACGCCGCCGGCAAAACCGTTTTGTCGCCATGCTTCAAACAGAATAACGGCGACGGTATTGGAAAGATTCATGCTCCTGCTGCCGGGCATCATCGGCAGGCGGATTTTTTGTCCGGCAGGCAGGCTGTCGAGAACTTCGGCAGGCAGGCCGCGCGTTTCGGGGCCAAACAGCAACACGTCGCCTTCGCGGAAGGAAACTTCGTCGGGGCGGGTAGAGCCTTTGGTGGTCAGCGCGAAAATGCGGCGGCCTTCGAGTGCCTTGAGGCAGTCTTCGAAATTCTCATGTACCGTCAGTTTGGCAAACTCGTGATAATCCAAACCCGCGCGTTTCATTTTGGACGAATCCAAAGGGAAACCAAGCGGCTTGACCAAATGCAAATCGGCACCGGTATTGGCGCACAGGCGGATGATATTGCCCGTATTAGGCGGGATTTCGGGTTGGTACAAAACTATGGTAAACATATAAATCAATCACTTATTGAGTGGCATAATGCCGAAATGTTCCATGGGTGTCAAAAACTTTAAGCTATTTTTTCATTGGCGGACGCGCCAAGCTCCAGCAAAAAATCTTACCTGCGCCTGATTTTTTCAGCGTTTTCGCCAATTCGTCCAAAGTCGAGCCGGTGGTGAAGACATCGTCAATTAACAGAATATTACACGCCTTCGGCAATTCGGCTTTGATTTTAAATGCATTCTTGATATTTCGCCGACGTTCGTCGCTTTTTAGCGTACTTTGCGGCTCGCCATGCCGTCTGAAAACCGCGTGTCGCGGCAGCAGCGTCCAGCCGTAGCGTTTTGCCAAAATATCCGTCAACGCCTCGCTTTGGTTGAATCCGCGCTTGAGCCGCCGCTCTTTGCTCAAAGGCATGGGCAGGACGAAATCGAAGTGTTCTGCCGCCAGCCAGTCCGGTGCGTTTTGGCTCATCAAATCCGCCAGCGGACGGCTCATGCCCAAGTCGGCCAAGTGTTTCAGCTCGCGTATCATGCTGCTGACGGGCGGTTCGTAATACAGCGAGGCCCACATTCTATCAAATGCGGGCGGCTTTTTCTGGCAACCGCCGCACACCGCCCCGCCCGCGACATGGCGGAAACACAAAGGACAGCTTTGTGCCGCGTCGATAAAATATTCCGTCAAATCGTTTGCGCAGCCTCGGCAAAGGCCGTCTGAAACGGAATCGTGGCATAATATGCAACGTCGCGCATTGAGCCGTTTCAAATTGCGCCACCAAGAAAGAACATTCATGCCACACTCCGCCAAAAAAGTTTATCTGATACACGGTTGGGCGGCGAACCGCCATGTATTCGACGATTTGATACCGCGCCTGCCTGCCGGTTGGGACGTCCGCGCGCTTGATTTGCCCGGACACGGCGATGCGCCTTTTACCGAGCCGTTTGATATTGCCGCCGTTGCCGAAGCTTTCGCCGGACAAATCGACACGCCGGCACACATTCTCGGCTGGTCGCTGGGCGGACTGGTTGCCCTGTATCTGACCGCGCTTTATCCTGACAAAATCCGATCGCTCTGCCTGACGGCAAGTTTTGCCCGATTGACTGCCGACACGGATTATCCGGAAGGCTTGGCACAACCTGCCTTGGGCAAGATGGTTGGCGCATTCCAGCAGGATTATGCCAAACATATTAAACAGTTTCTACAACTGCAACTGCTGCACACGCCCCATTCCGGCGAAATCTTAAACCGGGTGCTGCCCGATTTGGCGCGCTGCGGCACGCCTTCCGCCTTACAGGCCGCGCTTGAAGCGGTCAACCATGCCGATGCGCGTCCGTTGTTGCCGCTGATTCAAACGCCGTCATTGCTGGTGTTTGGACAGAAAGACGCCATTACGCCGCCGCGCATGGGCGAATATTTACACCGCCATTTGAGCAACAGCGAGCTGGTCCTTATCGACAAAGCCGCACACGCGCCCTTTTTAAGCCATGCCGACGAATTTGCCGAAATCTACCGCAATTTTGTCGAAAAGGCCGTCTGAAAAAGACTTCAACCATAAAAACAGAATATTGTCGGGCAAAGCCCGCTGACACGACCCACCATGACCGAACAAGACAAACGCTGGCAAATTCACCGCCATCTCGCCCAAGACACCGACGAGCGCCTGCAGCTGGTCCGCAATGCACCCAAACGCATCATGCTGATTGGTGCCGATGCCGACATCAGCCGCAGCCTGCTGGCCGCGCGTTATCCCGACGCCGTGTTTGAAGAATACGATCCGAATGCCGACTTTTTGAAAACCGCCGCCGCCGCGCGCAAAGGCGGTTTCTGGCAGAAGCTGACCGGCAAAACCATTCCGCAACATTGCCAAGCCCTGACCGCGCCGCTGCCTGAAGCCGCCGCCGATATGCTGTGGGCCAACCTCAGCCTCAGCCGCGCCGACGATATTTTGCCGGTATTGAAAAACTGGGCCGCCGCTTTGAAAACCGACGGATTATTGTTTTTCACGCACTTTGGCCGCGACAGTCTGACCGAGCTGACAGGCCGTCTGAACCATGAAGGCATCGAATGCGAAGCGCCCACGCTGATTGATATGCACGACTTGGGCGATATGCTCGCCGACAACGGCTTTTACGATCCGGTAACCGACACGGCCAAGCTTGAATTGAGCTATAAAAAAGCCGGGACGTTTTGGCAGGACATGGAAACCTTGGGATTGTGGAATGCGTTGAAGTTCAGCAATCCGCAAGCGGCTAAGGAATGTGTGGATAAGATTTTTGCCAACGAAGGCCGTCTGAACATCACGCTTGAAACCGTGTACGGCCATGCCGTGAAGAAATTGGTGTTGCCGCAAGGAGAGAACGTGGTGCAGTTTTTCCCGAAAAAACAGATGCAGGCCGGAAGCTGAGGGCTGCTTGGGTTTGAATGCAAAAAGGCCGTCTGAAGTTTCAGACGGCCTTTTGTTTGATTCCGAATTAAGCCTGTTTGGCCGCCCATTCGGCCGGCGTGGCGGCAACGGAAATCGACAGCGCGTGCAATTCGTTGCTTTCGAGTTGCGGCTTGAGACCGTCTTTAATCAGGCGGTGGCGGGCGAGGCGGGCTTTGCCTTCAAATGAGGAGGAAACGATTACGGCGAAGAAGTGATGGCCGTCGCCTTCGACTTCGACGTGTTCGCAAGGGGTAACGCCTTCAATCAGGGTTTTGACTTGTTCGGGTAAAAGCATGGGGGTTCCTTGGGAAATGGTTTGCTTGTAAAAGAGGGCATTATACCGAATCTTGATAAAAACAGGCCGTCTGAAAAACCAAACTTCGGGTTTCAGACGGCCTCGGTCTTTTGAAGCGTCAAATGCTTATTCGTACACTTTCAGCAGCTCGACTTCAAAAATCAAAGTCGCGTGCGGAGGAATCACGCCGCCGGCACCGTGTGCGCCGTAGCCCATTTCGGAAGGAATGGTCAGCTTGCGTTTGCCGCCTTCTTTCATGCCGCCGAAGCCTTCGTCCCAGCCTTTAATCACTTGGCCGACGCCCAGAGTGATGGTCAGCGGTTGACGGCGGTCGAGGCTGGAGTCGAATTTGGTACCGTCTTCCAACCAGCCGGTGTAATGTACGGTGATTTCTTTGCCTTTGACGGCTTCTTTGCCGTGGCCTTCTTGCAAGTCTTCAATAATCAGGCTCATGATGTTCCTTTCGGATGTATGGTGAAAATCGGCTCAAGATTACCATATTGTGCGCAATCGTGAAACAAAGCTGCCCATATGGCCGGCAGCAAAAAGGCCGTCTGAAACGGATTTTCAGACGGCCTTGTTTTATGCTAACCCTTATTTGTTGTCAGGTTGGGATTTGACATCGTGGGAGACGGGCAGCTCAGGCATGGTTCGGGCAGACTCCGGAACATTGCCGGAAAGGGCTTTCAAGAAGGCAACGATGTTTTCAGTGTCTTCCGGAGCCAGGGTTTTACCCAATTGAGCTTTCGCCATGATGTTGACGGCTTTATCCAATTCCCAAACGCTGCCGTTGTGGAAGTATGGATAGGTACGTTCAACGTTTCTCAAGCCGGGAACACGGAAGAAGAATTCGTCTTCGGCTTTTTTGGTTACGTCCGCACGGCCTTTGTCGTGTTTAGGATCGTCGATGTGTTTCCAGTAAGGACCATCCACCAAACCGAATTTTTGGAACATGGTACCGCCCAAGTTGACGCCGTTGTGACAAGCGATACAGCCGTTGTCCATAAATGCGCGTACGCCTTTGCGTTCTTGTTCGCTCAGGGCAGATACGTTGCCTTTCAGGTAGTCGTCCCAACGGGTCGGAGTCAGCAGGGTACGTTCAAACGCGCCCAATGCAGTGGTGATGTTTTTAAAGGAAACCGCGCCGTCTTCAGGGAATGCGGCTTTGAATTTTTCTTGGTATTCAGGGATACCGGCGATTTTGGCGGCGGCATCGGCTTCGGTCGCGTTGGCCATTTCAACCGGGTTGAGCAATGGGCCGCCGGCTTGTTCTTCCACATCGGCGGCACGGCCGTCCCAGAATTGGCTTCCCAACAAGGCGGCATTCAGGGCAGTCGGGGGGTTACGGGCGCCGAATTGGCTTTTGTGGCCCGCGCTGGTCGGCATGTTGTCTACGCCAGCAGTTGCCAAGTTGTGGCAGGAGTTACAGCTGACGGTGTTGCCTTTGGACAGGCGGGTTTCGTACCAAAGTTGTTGGCCGAGTTTGACCTGCTCTTCGGTAAACGGACGGATTTTTTGCATTTCGGCCGCATCAGGCAAAGGTTTGAACACGGTTTGCGCGCGTTCCAACAGGGCTTTGTCTTCGGCAGAAACATCGGCGGAATTTTGAGGGGCCGAAACAGCGGCGGTGCTTGCGGCAGCATCGGCAGCGCTCGCGGCAGAAGCCGCTTGAGGGGTTTCGGTTGTTTGAGCCGTTTTCTCGCCGCAGGCGGTCAGCGCGGCAGAAACGGCCAAAGCCAAAGCGATTTGGTGGAGTTTTAAACGTGGCATAGGAGGGTTCCTTTGTTATGCGTTTGTTATGTCATGGATTGCTGATTGCACCAGCAATATGCCAACTATAAAAGATAAGGCGGTTTTAATTTTTGTTGTAAATCAACCTTTTAAATTTGATAAATTCTGAAAATATCACTGATAGGGAAATTTATACTATGGAACTTTTTTATTATTTATTTACAATTGCTTAGATAAATTAAGGCCGTCTGAAAAAATAAAATTCAGACGGCCTTATTCAGACGGCCTTTTAGTTTTTATTGATTACGTCCGTTATTTTATTTTAAAAAATCTTAATAAATATGGGGTTATTAAAAAATAAAAATAATTTGCGTTATTAAGCATAAAGCGTTATAAATGCGTTAACAAATGAACATTTCACTTTAGAGTTTTTTATGCTGATTGCTTTATTGATTATGCTGCGCGAGGGCATCGAAGCCGCCCTGATCGTCGGCATTGTTGCCAGTTTTTTGAAACAGTCGGGACACAGCGAGCTGATGCCGAAGGTTTGGCTGGGCGTGTTTTTGGCTTCGGTCATGTGTTTGGGTATTGGTTACGGCATTCATTCCGCTACCGGCGAGATTCCGCAAAAAGAACAGGAATTGGTGGTCGGCGCCATCGGCCTGGTGGCTGTGGCGATGCTGACGTACATGATTTTGTGGATGAAGAAGGCCGCGCGTTCGATGAAACAGCATCTTCAGGATTCTGTTCAGTCGGCCTTAAACCGCGGCAGCGGCCAGGGTTGGGCCTTGGTCGGCATGGCGTTTTTGGCTGTGGCGCGCGAAGGTTTGGAGAGTGTGTTTTTCCTGCTGGCCGTGTTCCAGCAAAGCCCGACGTGGTCTATGCCGATAGGCGCGGTGTTGGGTCTGTTGGTGGCGGTTGTCATCGGTACGCTGATTTATCAGGGCGGTATGCGCCTGAACTTGGCGAAGTTTTTCCGTTGGACGGGCGCGTTTTTGATTGTGGTAGCGGCCGGTCTGTTGGCCGGTTCATTTCGCGCGCTGCATGAGGCCGGCGTATGGAATGTGATGCAGGATATTGCTTTCGACACATCGAAATATTTGCATGAAGACAGCCCTTTAGGCGTGCTGCTCGGCGGTTTCTTCGGCTATACCGACCACCCGACCGAAGGCGAAGTCCTGATTTGGCTGCTGTATCTGGTTCCCGTCATGATTTGGTTTTTGCGCGGCAGTGCGCCAGCAAAAACGTTAACTAAATAAGAAGGAAGTAAAATGAAAAAATTCAATCTGACTGCTTTGTCTGTAATGCTGGCTCTGGGTTTGACCGCGTGTCAGCCGCCTGAAGCCGAAAAAGCCGCGCCTGCCGCTTCAGGCGCATCCGCTGCCGCCAATGCCGACGGTTCGGTCAATATCGGTGTGAACGATACTGCCTGCGAACCGATGGAATTGACCGTCCCCAGCGGCCAAGTCGTGTTCAACATTAAAAACGACAGCGGCCGCAAGCTGGAATGGGAAATCCTGAAAGGCGTGATGGTGGTGGACGAGCGTGAAAACATCGCCCCGGGTTTATCCGACAAAATGACCGTTACCCTACTGCCGGGCGAATACGAAATGACTTGCGGCCTGTTGACAAATCCGCGCGGTAAGCTGATTGTTACCGACAGCGGCTTCAAAGACACTGCCAACGAAGCGGATTTGGAAAAACTGTCCCAACCGCTCGCCGACTATAAAGCTTACGTTCAAGGCGAGGTTAAAGAGCTGGTGGCGAAAACCAAAACCTTTACCGAAGCCGTTAAAGCCGGCGACATTGAAAAGGCCAAATCCCTGTTTGCCGCCACCCGCGTCCATTACGAACGTATCGAACCGATTGCCGAGCTTTTCAGCGAACTCGACCCCGTCATCGATGCGCGTGAAGACGACTTCAAAGACGGTGCGAAAGATGCCGGATTTACCGGCTTCCACCGTATCGAACACGCCCTTTGGGTAGAAAAAGACGTATCCGGCGTGAAGGAAATTGCAGCCAAACTGATGACCGATGTCGAAGCACTGCAAAAAGAAATCGACGCATTGGCGTTTCCTCCGGGTAAGGTGGTCGGCGGCGCGTCCGAACTGATTGAAGAAGTGGCCGGCAGCAAAATCAGCGGCGAAGAAGACCGTTACAGCCATACCGACTTGAGCGACTTCCAAGCCAATGTGGAAGGCTCCAAAAAAATCGTTGATTTGTTCCGTCCACTGATCGAAGCCAAAGACAAAGCGTTGTTGGAAAAAACCGATGCCAACTTCAAACAGGTTGAAGACATTTTGGCGAAATACAAAACCCCGAACGGTTTCGAGCTGTATGACAAACTGAGCGAAGAAGACCGCAAAGCCCTGCAGGCGCCAATTAATGCCTTGGCAGAAGACTTGGCCAAACTGCGCGGCATTTTGGGTTTGAAATAAGATAACGCGTTTTCAGACGGCCTTTGGATATTGAAAGGCCGTCTGAATCTTATTGTCGCCCACACAAAATATGCTTGAAAACCGACCTTACTTCACACGATTGCAATCTTTCCGTTCCCTGCCAAGGAGCAGACCATGAGCCAAAACAAACAACCGGAGCAACCCGAAAAACGAACCCTTTTCAAAACTGCCCTTGCCGCCGGCGCCATCGGCGTTGCCGGTTATTTTGCCGGTAAAAAACAAGGCGAAGCCGCCGCCGAAACCCAAAACAACCAACATTCCGAGCTGGCCTATCCGTGTTATGGCGAGCATCAGGCAGGCATCGTTACGCCACACCAGCTCTTCGGCATCATGTGTGCCTTTGATGTTACCGCCAAAGACGCCAAACAACTTGAAAACCTGTTCCGCGCCCTGACCGCCCGCATCGAATTCCTCACCCAAGGCGGCGAATACCAAGACGGCGATGACAAGCTCCCGCCTGCAGGCAGCGGCATTCTCGGCAAACAATTCCGTCCCGACGGGCTGACGGTTACCGTCGGCGTCGGCAGCAGCCTCTTTGACGACCGCTTCGGCCTCAAAGACAAAAAGCCGAAACACCTGCAGGAAATGCGCGACTTCCCCAACGACAAACTCCAAAAATCTTGGTGCGACGGCGACCTCAGCCTGCAAATTTGCGCATTCTCCCCCGAAACCTGCCAAGCCGCCCTGCGCGACATCATCAAAAACACCGCCCAGTTTGCCGTCATCCGCTGGAGCATAGACGGTTGGCTCCCTAAAGCCGAACCCGGCGCCATTGCCGCGCGCAATCTTTTAGGTTTCCGCGACGGCTCCGGCAATCCCAAAGTCGAAGATCCCAAAGTCGCCGATCAAGTCCTGTGGACGGGCGTTGCTGCCAACAGCTTGGACGAACCGGCATGGGCGAAAAACGGCAGCTATCAGGCCGTCCGCCTTATCCGCCACTTTGTCGAGTTTTGGGACCGCACCCCGATGCAGGAACAAACCGATATTTTCGGCCGGCGCAAATACAGCGGCGCGCCCATGGACGGTAAAAAAGAGGGCGACACCGCCGATTTTGCCAAAGACCCCGACGGCAAAATCACGCCCAAAGACAGCCATATGCGCCTTGCCAACCCGCGCGATCCGGAGTTCATGAAAAAACACCTGCTCTACCGCCGCGCCTTCAACTATTCGCGCGGCCTTGCCGCCAACGGCCAGCTCGATGTCGGCCTGATTTTCATCTGCTATCAGGCCAACCTTGCCGACGGCTTCATCTTCGTGCAAAACCTGCTCAACGGCGAGCCTCTGGAGGAATACATCAGCCCGTTTGGCGGCGGCTATTTCTTCGTCCTGCCGGGTGTCGAAAAAGGCAGCTTCCTCGGCAAAGAACTTTTGGGCGTATAAATCTGCCGATGGTTTAAATAGATAATAAAAAGGCCGTCTGAAACCTGATTTCCAGATTTCAGATGGCCTGTATTTTTTCTATCAAACCAAATGTTCCGCCAAGAAAGCCAATGCGTATTCGACAGCTTGCGCCCTTACTGCTTCGCGATCGCCTGGGAAAAGCGCGGTTTGCTCAAACGAGCCTTCGGGCGTGGCCAGGCCGAACCAGACTGTGCCGACCGGTTTGGCCGCGCTGCCGCCGCCGGGGCCGGCGATGCCGGAAATACTCAAGGCGTAATCTGCCTGCGCCACGGCCTTTGCGCCGCGTGCCATTTCATAGACGGTCTCGCGGCTGACCGCGCCGTGTTTCAGCAAGGTATCGGGCATGACGCCGAGGCGGTCTTGTTTGGCTTGGTTGCTGTATGTGACGAAGCTTTGATGAAACCATTGCGAGCTGCCGGAGAGGGAGGTCAGCGCACCTGCAAGCAGGCCGCCGGTGCAGGACTCGGCGCAGGTAACGGTTTGACGGCGGCTGGTCAGGTGATCGGCGATGGTTTGCAGATGGGACATGGCGGCTCCTTATGGAAATGGTGGAATGGGGCGGGCGTTTGACCCGCCGGGTTTCAGACGGCCTGAAAGCTGAAATCAGTCTTTCGGCTGAATGAGGTGGACATCACATTGTGGGAATGGGATGTTGATGTTGGCTTCGCGCAGGTTTTCAACCACTTGCTCGTTCAGGGCGAATCGGAACGGGCCGAGATTTTCTTCTTGCGTCCACGCCCAAAGGGTAATTTCGATGGCGCTGTCGCCAAGGTTGGTAATGTATACGACGGCAGGTCGTTCTTCGGTTTGAACACACAATGGATGCTCGGTTGCCGCTCTCAATACGGCGGCTTTGGCGGCTTTCAAGTCGCAGGCGTAATCGACGCCGACAACGACTTGGGCGCGGCACAGGGGCAGGGAGGAGCGGTTGGTGATGCTGTTAGTCATGACCACGCTGTTGGGTAGGACGACTTCTTCGTTGTCCGGCGTGCTCAAAGAGGTCTGCACCATTTTGATTTCTCGGACGATACCTTCAAAACCGTTGACGCGGATAAAGTCGCCGACTTTAAACGGGCGGAACAGGATAATCAGCACGCCGGCGGCGAAGTTGGACAGTTGGTCTTTCAAAGACAAAGCCACGGCCAAGCCTGCGCCACCGATCAAGGCGGTCACGGAAGTGGTCGGAATACCGAGTTTACCCAGTGCGGCGATGATGATGAGGATCAGCAGGCCGATGTTGGCGACGTTGCCGAGGAAGCTGACCAGCGTTTTATCGACTTTGGCGCGCGTCAGTGCGGTTTTCATCAGTGTCACCACGCGCGTGGTGACCCAGCGGCCGATAAAGAAGATGGCCAAGGCGGCCAGCAGGTTCGTGCCGAAAGACATGCCGGTTTGGGCGAGTTGTTCCCAACCGGAGAAGGGGGAGAGGGATTGAAGATCGAAATTCATAATTGTGTATGCGTGTGAAGTTGTTTAAAAGGTCATTGTAAAACAAGGCCGTCTGAAAAACTAATGATTTGTTTTTTCAGACGGCCTTGATGTGTTTTTAAGTTTTTCGGTTTAACGTAAAACGGTTTTGCTCCAACGGCTCACCCATTGTTTTTGTTTGGTGTTGATGTCGGCACGGTTGGGGGAATCGCTGTGTTTCGGGGTTTGGGCAAACTCGAATACTTTGGGCAGCGGCGTGTTTTTGACTGCCGGATAGACCCACATTTCGGCAGGCAGGGCTTTTTGCACTTCGCCGCTTTGCAGCCAGCTCACCAGTTTGGCTGCCAGCTCGGGTTGTTTTGCGCCTTTCAAAACGGCCGCGCCTTCAACTTGGCGGAATGTGCCACCTTTGAGGAAGAGGTTGCCGGTGGGCGGGGTGCTGTATTTGCCTTTGGAGTAGTGGACTTCGGCCGCCGGGCTGGTGGCATAGCTGACCACGAGGGGGTAGGCGCCGCCGTTTTGGGTGAAGTCGGTGTAGTAGGCTTCGCTCCAACCTTTGGCGACTTTCACGCCGTTTTGGCGCATTTGCGCCCACCATTTGAACGCGCCTTCTTCACCCATGCCGCCGATGTTGGCCAAGAGGAAGGAGAGGCCGGGCGATGATGTGGCGGGAGACGGGGTCACCAGAAGGTTTTTATATTCCGGTTTGGTCAGGTCTTGCAGGGTTTGCGGCAGAGGCAGTTTTTTCTGTTCAAACCATTTTTTGTCGTAGTTGATGGTGACATAGGCGTAATCGACGGCCAGCGCATCGGGCAGGGACGCGGTTACGGGCGCGGATTTGGGTTGGCTGGCGGCGAGGATGCCGGCGGCTTTGGCTTTGCCGATGTTGGCGTTGTCCAAACCGTAAACCGCATCGGCAATCGGGTTGGCTTTGCTCAAAATCAGCTTGTTGAGCATTTCGTTGCCACTGCCTGCCTTGATGACGGACACTTTGGCATCGTTGGCTTTTTCAAATTGCGCGATGACGGATTGGGGCAGGCTGAAGGATTTGTGCACGGCCAGACGCACTTCGGTTTGGGCGTACAGGTTTGCCGAAGCCAGCAACAGGGCGAGGGCGGACAATTTCAGTTTCATTCTCTTTCCTTTGTACGGGTAAAATACGAAATATCATAACAAAATCTGCATATCAAGGCACGATATGAATCATTCCCCCGTTTGGCTGTTTGACCTCGACAACACTTTGCACAATGCCGAAGCCGGCATTTTCTACATCATCAACCGCGCCATGACCGAATACATGGCAGGCCGTCTGAAACTTTCCGAAGAAGCCGCCTCCCACCTGCGCCAAGATTATTGGCACCGATACGGCGCGACGCTTGCCGGTTTGCAAATCCACCATCCCGAAGTCGATATCGATGAATTTTTGCGTGAAAGTCACCCGCTTAAGCAAATTTTGGCAAAGGTGGAGGGTATGGATGGAACTGATGACGTTTTAGGCCGTCTGAAAGGGCGAAAAGCCGTATTTTCCAACGGGCCTTCGTTTTATGTCCGCGCATTGGTTGAAGCATTGGGCTTGGAAGCGCATTTTGACGGCTTGTTCGGCACGGACGACTTCGGCCTGCTCTACAAACCCAATCCGCAAGCCTATCTCAACGTCTGCCGCCTGTTGGGCGTCAAACCCGAACAGTGCATTATGGTGGACGACAGCGCCGACAATCTGCACCAAGCCAAAGCCTTGGGCATGAAGACCGTTTGGTACGGCGAAAAAGCCCATCCGTTGCCATTTGCCGACGGCATAGCGAAAGATATGCAGGGTTTGCTTGAATTTTGCACAAAACTGCCGTGAAATTTTTAAAAATCAAGTACAATACACGGTATTGACGACATTTAAAAACAAGGACAACATCATGCGTAAACTCGCTTTAATCCTGACTGCCGCCGCCGTTTTGGCCGGTTGTTCTTGGGAAACCTACACCAACGAATCCGGCCGTACCGCCGTACGCCAAAAATATGCTACCGGCACGCCTATCGTTTATCAGGATGGTACTTATTCTAAAAACATGAATTACAACCAGTTCCGCCCAGAGCGCCGCGCCGTCCAATCCAATCAAGCGGAACACGCTGAACGCGGCCAAAACTGGCAAAAACCGCAATTTGCCAACCAACAGCCAGCAACCGAATAACAATATCCCCAAGGCCGTCTGAAACGGAGTGAAAAACAATCAACACTTGTTGCCCCACTTTTCAGACGGCCTCAAACAACGACAACGGAAACCGTATCATGGCTCAGACAGCTTTAAATATCGTCATCCTCGCCGCCGGCAAAGGCACGCGCATGTACTCCAAAATGCCCAAAGTGCTGCACCGCATCGGCGGCCTTCCCATGGTTGAGCGCGTTATCGACACTGCCGCCTCCCTGAATCCCCAAAACATCTGCGTCGTCATCGGCCACGGCAAAGAGCAAGTCTTGGACACCGTCAAACGCGATGTCGTTTGGGTTGAACAAACCGAACAGCTCGGTACCGGCCACGCCGTCAAAACCGCCCTGCCGCACCTTGCCGCCGAAGGCCGCACGCTGGTGTTGTACGGCGACGTCCCCCTGATTGACGCCGCCACCCTCGAAACCCTGCTCGAAGCCGCAGGCAACGAAGTCGGTCTGTTGACCGACGTGCCCAACGATCCGACAGGTTTGGGCCGCATCATCCGCGACAGCAACGGCAACGTAACCGCCATTGTCGAAGAAAAAGACGCCGATGCCGCCCAAAAAGCCGTGAAAGAAATCAATACCGGCATTTTGGTTCTGCCCAATGCCAAACTCGAAGCTTGGTTGAACAGCCTTTCCAGCAACAATGCCCAAGGCGAATACTATCTGACCGACCTCATCGCCAAAGCCGTTGCCGACGGCATCAAAGTTCATCCCGTCCAAGTGCGCGCCTCCCATCTGGCCGCCGGCGTGAACAACAAACTCCAACTGGCCGAACTCGAGCGTATTTTCCAAACCGAACAGGCGCAAGAATTGCTCAAAGCAGGCGTCACCCTGCGCGATCCAGCACGTTTTGATTTACGGGGCCGTCTGAAACACGGACAAGATGTCGTGATTGACGTCAACGTCGTCATCGAAGGCGAAGTCGAACTCGGCGACAACGTCGAAATCGGTGCCAACTGCGTGATCAAAAACGCCAAAATCGGTGCCAACACCAAAATCGCGCCATTCTCCCATTTTGAAGGTTGCGAAGTGGGCGAAAACAACCAAATCGGCCCATACGCCCGTTTGCGTCCGCAAGCCAAACTGGCCGACGACGTACACATCGGCAACTTCGTCGAAGTCAAAAATGCCTCCATCGGCAATGGTACCAAAGCCAACCACCTCACCTACATCGGTGATGCCGAGATCGGCAGCAAAACCAACTTCGGCGCCGGCACGATTATTGCTAACTACGACGGCGTGAACAAACACAAAACCGTCATTGGCGACGAAGTGCGCATCGGTTCAAACTGCGTACTGGTTGCCCCCGTTACCCTCGGCAACAAAGTGACGACAGGCGCGGGCAGCGCGATTACCCGCAACTGCGAAGACGGCAAACTCGTTCTCGCCCGTTCGCGCCAAACCGTCATCGAAGGCTGGGTGCGTCCGGAAAAAGGCGATAAGAAGTAAGGCCGGTCTTTTATTTGTTTTCAGACGGCCTTGAGAAACATAAAAGGCCGTCTGAAACCTAGATTTGCCATTTCAATGAATATAAAACGGCGTTTTCCGACTGCCGCTTTCGGGAGCCGGAGCAGCAGTCATTTTCTCAAACTTTTGATACTAAGGAACTTAATATGTGCGGTATCGTAGGTGCTATTCGCGCCAATCACAATGTAGTCGATTTTCTGACCGACGGTCTCAAACGCCTTGAATACCGAGGCTACGATTCGTCGGGTATCGCCGTCAACATGGACGGCAAAATCAAACGCGTCCGCCGTGTCGGCCGCGTGCAGCTGATGGAAGATGCGGCACGCGAAAAAGGCGTGTTCGGCCATATCGGCATCGGCCACACCCGTTGGGCAACCCACGGCGGTGTAACCGAGCCTAATGCCCACCCTCATATTTCCGGCGGCATGATCGCGGTTGTCCACAACGGCATCATCGAAAACTTTGAAGCCGAACGTGAACGCCTGAAAGCGTTGGGTTACACCTTCGAATCGCAAACCGATACTGAAGTCATCGCCCACAGCGTCAACCACGAATACACACAAAACGGCGGCAAACTGTTTGAAGCCGTCCAAGCTGCGACTGCCCGTTTCCATGGTGCATACGCCATTGCCGTTATCGCACAAGACAACCCTGAACAAATGGTTGTTGCGCGCATGGGCTGCCCGCTGTTGGTAGCCTTGGGCGACCAAGAAACCTTTATCGCTTCCGACGTATCCGCCGTGATCGCCTTTACCCGCCGCATCGCTTACTTGGAAGACGGCGACATCGCCCTGTTGAACGCAAACGGTATCGAAAAATTGCTCGATAAAACCGGTGCGCAAACCGAACGCGCGGTTAAAGTATCCGAATTGTCTCTGGCTTCTTTGGAGTTGGGCCCATACAGCCACTTCATGCAAAAAGAAATCCACGAGCAACCCCGCGCCATCGCCGATACCGCCGAAGTCTTCCTTGATGGCGGCTTCGAACCTGAAAACTTCGGCGCCAACGCCCGCGAAGTGTTCGACGATATCCACAGCATCAAAATTCTTGCTTGCGGTACGTCCTACTATGCCGCGCTGACCGCCAAATACTGGTTCGAATCCATCGCCAAAGTGCCGACCGACGTGGAAATCGCCAGCGAATACCGCTACCGCGACGTGATTGCCGATCCGAAACAATTGGTCATCACCATTTCCCAATCCGGCGAAACTTTGGACACCATGGAAGCCCTAAAATACGCGCAATCCTTGGGACACAAACACAGCCTGTCTATTTGTAACGTGATGGAATCCGCCCTGCCGCGTGAAAGCGAATTGGTACTGTACACACGCGCCGGCGCAGAAATCGGCGTTGCCTCTACCAAAGCATTCACGACCCAACTGGTTGTCCTGTTCGGCTTGGCCGTTACCTTGGGCAAACAACGTGGTCTGGTTTCCGATGAACAGGCGCGTGAATACGTTGAAGAATTGCGTCAACTGCCGGGCAGCATTCAGCACGTTCTCAACCTTGAGCCACAAATCGCCGCTTGGGCGCAAAAATTTGCCAAGAAAACCAGCGCACTCTTCTTGGGTCGCGGTATCCACTTCCCAATCGCCCTTGAAGGCGCATTGAAGCTGAAAGAGATTACCTATATCCACGCCGAAGCTTATCCTGCGGGTGAGCTGAAACACGGTCCGTTGGCCTTGGTGGACGAGAACATGCCTGTTGTCGTGATTGCCCCGAACGACAGCCTGTTGGACAAAGTGAAAGCCAATATGCAGGAAGTCGGCGCACGCGGCGGCGAACTCTTCGTCTTCGCCGACCTCGACAGCAACTTCAACGCCACCGAAGGCGTGCACGTTATCCGCGCCCCACGCCACGTCGGCGTACTCTCGCCGATTGTGCACACCATCCCCGTGCAACTCCTGTCTTACCACGCCGCCCTTGCACGCGGTACAGATGTGGACAAACCGCGCAACTTGGCTAAATCAGTAACGGTTGAATAAGTAATTGACCGGTTAAAAAAGGCCGTCTGAAACCTGAGATTTGGGTTTCAGACGGCCTTTTCATTTTAAGAATCCGATTTATTTTTCGTATTCAGAAATGTATTGTGCAACAGCAGCTTCAGGATTGCTGGCCTGAATGACTTTAGGCGCTTCTTGATAGCCACGTTTTCTCAGATTTCCTTCACGCAATTTGTTGCCTTGTAAGCCAAGTACAATGCCTACACCGAAGCCAAGTGCGCTGACAAGGCTTCCCATGGCCTGATTGTCACCGGCGATTAAATTCAAAATTATAAATACAACAAAGATTCCGATACCCAAGCCCCATATTTTTTTCACGCATGCCCAGATGCCGCCAAAGAAAAATGCAGGCCAAGACCAACCTTGTTTGACAGCTTCATATTGACCTGTCGGATTTTTGAATATTTTGTAAGTTTTCATAAAATATATTCCTTTTACGATCAAAAATTGAAAAAACAAGTGATTGTATCACGATAACATAAACGATTTGAATAATTAAGAAAACAGGCTGTCTGAAAAATCTTTCAGACGGCCTGTTGTTTTAAAGCGTTTTATTCTGCACCGACAACGACGGTGTTGAGGTCTTTGAATTTGATGCGGCGTTGCCATGCGTCGCGGACTTGTTCGACGGTCAGGCTGTTGATGGCTTTGGGGTAGGCTTCCAAGTAGTCGTTGGGTAGGTCGTAGAGGCCGATCAGGCTCAGGTAGTTGAGCAGTTTGTCGTTGGAGTCGTAGCGCAGGGGAAAGCCGCCGACGATGTTGGCTTTGGCCTGTTTCAGCTCGGCTTCGGTCGGGCCTTCGGCGATAAACTGCTCAATGACGGCTTGGGTGTCGGCCAGTGAGGCTTTGGTGTTTTTCTTTTGGGTGGAGTAGGAAACGGCAAACGTGCCTTCTTCTGTCGCCGGGGCGAGGCTGCTGTATACGCCGTAGGTGTAGCCGTGTTGGTCGCGCAAAACTTTCATGAGGCGGCTGTCGAAACCGCCGCCGCCGAGGATGTAGTTGCCGGCAACGAGGGCGTAATAGTCGGGGTCGTGGCGTTTGAAGAGGGAAGTGCCGAGCAGGACTTGTGCCTGTGTGCCGGCAAAGGGGATGTCGCGGCGTTGGGCGGTTTGTTTGGGAACGGGCGGGATGGCATGGGTTGCGGTGGCTTTGGCCGGCAGGTCTTTGAGGACGCGTTCGACCAGTTGCTCTGCCTGTTTGCGGTTGAGGTCGCCGACGATGGCGACGATGGCGTTGTCTTTGCCGTAGTGGGTGCGGTGGAAGGCGCGGATGTCGTCCAGACTAACTTGTTTAAGGCTGTCGACGGTTATGTTTGCGCCACTGCCGTAAGGGTGATTCGGGTAGATGAGCTTGGTCAGTTCGCGCGTAGCGGTGTAGTCGGGGGTGGTTTCCTGTTGTTGCAAGCCGGTAATGGATTGGATTTGACGGCGGCGGAAAACGGCTTCGTCAAAGCGCGGACGGGTCAGCGAGTGGTTGAGCAAGTTGGCGGCTTTGTCGCGGATGTCGGCTTTGCTGAGGCTGCGGAAGCCTGCGGATGCGCTCTCGGCATTGCTGTCGCTGCTGATTTGTGCGCCGATGTTGTCGGCTTCGGCATTGAAGGCTTCTTCGTCCAGCTCTTGGGTGCCGTCGGTCAGGAGAGCGGCGGTAAATTCGGCAACTTGGCTTTTTCCGTCCGGATTGGCGATGCTGCCTGCGCCCTTGAAGCTGACTTCAAGGTCGATGATGGGGTTTTCGTGGCGTTCGACAAGGAGGATTTGGGTGCCGTCGCGGTTGCGCCAACGCTGGATGTCGGTGGCGGCTTGGATGCTTAAGGGCAGGAGTAGGGCAAGGGCGAGCAGGGTGGGTTTCATGTTGTGGCTTTCTGTTAAGGCCGTCTGAAAGGGTATGGGCTTTCAGACGGCCTGATGTTTATCGGCGTTTGGCAGCTTTTTTGCTTGGCGCGGCGGCAGGTTTTTGCGGCTCGATGATGACGGTGCTCATGCGCTCGTCGGTCAACATTCGGGCGGCGGCCTGTACTTCTTGTGCGCTGACTGCCTGTAAGCGGCGGTGGATTTCTTGTTCGTCGGTATATTGGAAACCGCGCGCTTCGAGGCGGCCCATCATGGAGGCTTGGGAAGACATGGAGTCTTTGGCGTAGATTTCGCTGACCGCTGCCTGGGTTTTGACGCGCTGCAATTCTTCTTCGGAAACGCCGTGGTCGGCAATGTCTTTGATTTCTTGGCGCAGCTGGGCAATCAAAGTATCGGTTTTCACGCCTTCGGCAGGCATGGCCATCACGCTGAACAGCGGAATTTCACGGCTGATGATGTCGTAATGCGTTCCTGCGTTCAATGCGGTTTGCTTGCCACGCACGAGGTTTTTATCAAAACGGCTGGACGCGTTGCCTGCCAAAATATCGGAGAGGATGTCGAGGGCGAAAGGCATCGTGTCATCGAGTTTTTGGAGTTTCGGTACACGGAAGTTGATGGCAATCAGCGGCTGGTGTGTAACCGGAGAAGTGGCTTTGACCGTAACAGGCTTGCGCAAATAGGGTTCGGTATGGAGTTTGTTGCGCGGCGGCTGGGCTTTGGCGGGAATATCGCTAAAGAGTTTGGCGGCCGTCTGAAGCGTTTGTTTGGCATCGACATCGCCGACAATGACCAATACAGCATTGTTGGGCGCGTAATATTGTTTGTACCACGTGCGCAGGTCATCGGCTTTGAGGGTGTGCAAATCTTTCATGTAGCCGATGACGGAGGCGCGCATGGACGGTTGGGTAAAGGCGGCAAGATAGGCTTGTTCCCACATTTTGCCGTCGGCTGTGTCTTCCGTGCGTTGGCGGCGTTCTTCGCGGATGACGTTCATCTCGTTGAGGAATTCTTTGTCACTGAAGTTGAGGTTGTGCATTCGGTCTGCCTCGAGCTTCAGGATCTCAGGCAGGTTGGCGGCGGCGACGTTTTCGTAATACACCGTTTCATTTCGGTTGGTATAGGCATTGTTTTGTCCGCCCAGCTCGGACACGCGGCGGTTGAATTCGCCGGAGGGAACGTCTTTCGTGCCTTTAAACATCATGTGTTCCAAAGCGTGGCTCAGGCCGCTTTTGCCCGGTTTCTCATCCACGCTGCCGATTTTGTACCAAATTTGCGAAACGGCCACAGGCGCGCGGTGGTCTTCTTTGACGATGATTTTCAGACCGTTGGGCAGGGTTTCAGAAAGCGTCTGCGCCCATGAGGCGGCAGGCAGCGTGAAGGCAAGCATTAAAGCAATTCGGCGTAACATGGTTCAATCCGTAAAATGAAAATCAATCGCCAAAGTATAGCGGAAAATCTGCAAAGATAGGCCGAATGTTTCAGACGGCCTGCGGCCTTATCTGCTGATTCACATCAAGCGCGGCCGTTGCCAATCTTTACCGTCGCGCCTCATTCGCGGATAATCCCAAACATTCCCGTTTCCAACCATCACAAAGGAATCATCATGGCATTTTTGAAACTGACCGAACAAAATGTTCAAGGCAAAACCGTTCTGATCCGCGCCGATATGAACGTACCGTTTAAAGACGGCAACATCAGCGACGACACCCGTATCCGCGCTTCGCTCGCATCCATCAAATACTGCTTGGACAACGGCGCGTCTGTGATCGTGATGACCCACCTCGGCCGTCCGACCGAAGGCGAATTCCATCCTGAAGACGATGTAGCGCCTGTTGCCGCACATTTGGGCAAACTGTTGGGCAAAGACGTGAAAGTATTGAACGACTGGCGTGAAAACAAACCGACTTTGAACGCCGGTGATGTCGTGATGCTGCAAAACGTGCGCATCAACAAAGGCGAGAAGAAAAACGACTTGGAGCTGGGCAAAGCCTATGCTTCTTTGTGCGACGTGTTCGTCAACGACGCATTCGGTACCGCCCACCGCGCCCAAGCTTCGACTGAAGCCGTTGCCCAAGCCGCACCGGTTGCCTGCGCCGGCGTGTTGATGGCGGGCGAACTCGACGCTTTGGGCAAAGCCCTGAAACAACCGGCTCATCCGATGGTTGCCATCGTTGCCGGCAGCAAAGTGTCCACCAAACTGACCATCCTCGAATCTTTGGCCGACAAAGTCGACCAACTCATCGTCGGCGGCGGCATTGCCAATACCTTCCTGTTGGCAGAAGGCAAAGCCATCGGCAAATCTTTGGCCGAACACGATTTGGTGGAAGAATCCAAAAAAATCATGGCGAAAATGGCGGCTAAAGGCGGCTCTGTTCCGCTGCCGACCGACGTGGTTGTCGCTAAAGCCTTTGCCGCCGATGCGGAAGCTGTGGTGAAAGACATTGCCGACGTTGCCGAAGACGACATGATTTTGGACATCGGCCCTAAATCCGCTGCTGCTTTGGCCGATTTGCTCAAAGCTGCCGGTACGGTCGTATGGAACGGCCCGGTCGGCGTGTTTGAGTTTGACCAATTTGCCGGCGGTACCAAAGTATTGGCCGAAGCGATTGCCCAAAGCGATGCGTTCTCGATTGCCGGCGGCGGCGACACTTTGGCGGCGATTGCCAAATTCGGCGTAACCGATCAAATCAGCTACATCTCTACCGGCGGCGGCGCGTTCCTTGAGTTCTTGGAAGGTAAAGAGTTGCCTGCTGTTGCTGCTTTGGAAAAACGCGGCGCATAATCGGTTTTAATATCGATTGTTAAAAATAAAGGCCGTCTGAAATCTGGAAATCAGGTTTCAGACGGCCTTTTGTTTTTTGGTTTTTATTTGAGGAAGTGTTTAGCTGGATTCAACGCCGATGGTTGGCAGACTTGTTGCTAAACAGTCTGGAAAGCGTCCGGCTCTTTTCAGACGGCCTCTACGTCGGCCTGTCGGTGCAATGCCTGATAGCACGGGGTAAGCTGGCGGATGATCAGGTCGAGCTGGTGTTTGAGGATGTGGTCTTGCTGCGCTTGTGTGTTTTGTTCAAGCTCGGCAAATTCCTGACGGATTTGGGTCATGGCCGTTTCAAAAGCCTCGGGGTCGGTTTGGGGCATTTGGGTCAGCAACTCGGCGATGTGGTGGGTCAGCTTGGCATAGGGCGCAAAGCCGTCGTTGCCGTCGATTCGGACTTGGTCGCGGTATGCGCCGAGCGCGGAAATGTGGCCGGTCAGTGCATAGCTGGTTTTGAGCAGGGTAAAACCGTCTTGCAGGCGGTCTTGGTATTTTTTCGGGTTGCTGCTCATGTCAGACAGGGTGCTGCTGAGGGCGGCGGTGCTTTCATGGGCTTGGCGGCGGGTAAGGCGGTAGTCGACATCGTCGCGGCTGCCGTTTTGCAGCTGGTCGAGGATGGCGTCGAGATAACGGCCGTTGGCAGTAATGGTTTGGGCGGCGGTATGGCTGAGGGTGAGGTAACGCCAATCAGGCCAGAGGTAGGTGGCGGCAGCCCATGCTATAACGGAACCGACGATGGTGTCGATGATGCGGATGGGCATGGCGTGGTACACGTCCAAACCGGCAAGCGAGAGGCTGGTCAGGGCTTGGATGGTGATGAAGAAGGTGGAGAAGCTGTATTTGTAGCTGCGGGTCATGAAGAACAGGGTGGTGCTGGCGATAACAATCCAGAGCTTGGTTTCAACGGACGGGGTGAAGTAGGGGACGAGCGAACCGACAATCACGCCGAGAATCGTACCGGCAATGCGTTGGTACACGCGGCTTTTGGTGGCGGTGTAGTTGGGTTGGCAGACGAAAAGGGCGGTCAGCAGAATCCAGTAGCCGAGGTTGAGATGGAGGATTTCGACGATGATGCAGGCCGCGGCCACGACGATGGAGAGGCGGGTGGCATGGCGGAAGACGCCGGAGTCGAAATTGAGTTGGCTGATGACGGTTTCGCCGATATTGCGGAACTTGGTGTTTTCAAGGGCGGCGATGCGGGTGTCGGTGTTGTCGTTTTCGGCAAGGGACGCATCGTTTTGCAGTTGCCGCAGTTGGTAATCGACACTGCTGAGGTTGTCGAGCAGGCGGCGGATATTGTGGAGGTTGGCATTGTCGGCGTGGGTCTCGGCAAAATGGCCGAGGGACTGGCGGCAGCCTTCCATGGCGCGGCCGAGGCGTTTGCTGTATGCGTAGGGTTTGTTGTTGCGCAGGGTGGCGGCAATGTTGCGGCATGCCTGACCCTGCATTTCGAGCAGGCGGCGGATGCGGAAGATGAGGTCGGTGTTTTTGAGCTGCTCGGCCATTTCGCTGTAATCGACGTGGGCGGAGCTGATGCGTTCGTGCATGTCTTGCGCGCTGAGGTAGTAGCGCAGCATTTTGGCGGTACGCGGATGGCGGTGTTGGCCGCGCAATCGGTAGAAAAGTGCGCCGCGGCATTGGTTGAAGGCGGTAATCACGCCGGTGTTGCTCATGGCCAAGTCGATTTGGCGGTTGCCCAACCATGCGGCTTCGTCGGGGTCGAAAAAGTCGGCTTTGGCATCGAAGTAGTTGCTGAGTGCGTCGTAGGCGTTGGCAACGGTTTCTTGGACGGGGCGGTGGGGCAGGATGATTTGGAAGATCAGGGTGTTGACGCTGTATAGGACAGTGCCCAACAGAATCATGACGGGGTTGGTCAGCCAGTAGGTCTCGGGTGTGTAGGTCAGCGTGGTGTAGGTGGCGACGGCGAGCGCACCGAAAGCGAAGGTGCGGTATTTGAGGCCGACGGTGCCGAGGATGGTGAAGCCGAAAGTCATCAGGGTCATGGCCAAGATGAAGGGAACGCCTGTGCCGATGGTGCTTTGGGCAAGCAGTGAGGAGAGGGTGAACAGGGCAACGGTGATGACGATGTTTTTCAGACGGCCTGTGAGGCGGTTGTCCAAGTCGACCAAACCGCCGGCAATAATGCCGAGTACGAAGGGCATGACGAGCTTAGGCGTGTTGAAGTGCCAAACGAGGGTGGCGGCGATGAACACGCTGGCGAAGACGGGCAGGGAGGCAATGATCAGAGGTTTGAGCGGCGGAGTGTTCATGATGGTGTTGTTTATTATTCGTTATGAGGTGAATGATTGGATTTTAACAGGATTTTCAGTCGGTTTCAGAATGTTTGAAATAGGATAAGGCCGTCTGAACGGATACGGGGAAATACTTGATTTCGTTTCCACATTTGTTCAGACGGCCTTTTTTGGCTTGCGCCATCAGGTCATCAGGTTGAGGTCGCTGATGCGGTCGTAGAGACGCTCGGTATTGTTGCCCTCGTCGTGCATTTGAATGCGCAGGCGCAAATCGTTGGCGGAAACTGCTTGGCGCAGGGCTTCGCTGAGTTCGATTTGGCCCTGTGCGTAGAGGTTGAAGAGGTTTTGGTCGAACGTCTGCATGCCGTTGCTGCCGGAGCGTGCCATCAGGTCGCGGATTTCCAGCAATTCGCCTTTGAAAATCAGGTCCTGCATGGCCGGAGTGTTGAGCAGGAGGTCGGTAACGGCCGTGCGTTGGCGGTTTTTCTTGATGGTGAGGCGTTGGCCGATGATGCCGACGAGGTTTAACGCCAAATCCATCAAAACTTGTTGGCGGCGGTCTTCCGGATAGAAGTTGATAATGCGCTCGATGGTTTGGGAGGCCGTACTGGCATGGATGGTGAAAACGCACAGATGGCCGGTTTGAGCCAGTTGAAGGGCGTATTCCATGCTTTCTTCGCTGCGGACTTCGCCGATACAGACGACATCGGGTGCTTGACGCATGGCGCTTTGAACGGCAATTTTCCAGTTGTCGGTATCGATGCCGATTTCGCGCTGGGTGAAGATGCTGCGGCAAGGTTTGTAGATAAACTCGATGGGATCTTCGATGGTGACGATATGGCCGGGCAGCTTTTGGTTGCGGTAGTTGAGCATGGAGGCCATGGTGGTGGACTTACCCGAACCGGTCGGGCCGGCGAGGATCAGCAGGCCGCGTGGCGCGAGTGCAAGCTCTTGGAGCTTTTCGGGCAAACCGAGGGTTTTCATCTCGGGAATGTCTTGGCTGACGCGGCGCAATACCATGCCGACGCGGCCTTGCTCGTGGTAGGCGTTGACGCGGTAGCGTGTGTTGCTGCGCGATTGGACGGAATAGTTGATTTCCCAGTCGCGGTTGAAGGCTTCGAGTTGGTCGGGGTTCATGGTGGATTCGGCGATGGCGGCGGTGTCCGCGCCGGTCAGCGCTTTGTGGGGCATGGGCGTGAGGGTGCCGCCGACTTTAATGGCAGGAGGAAAGCCTGCGCTGATGAAGATGTCGGACGCGTTGCGTTTTTCGGCCTCTTCACACATGCGGTCGAGCAGGGGATGAAGATGTGTGCCGATTTCGGCCGGGGTGGGGATGTGCGGTGCTTGGTTTTTTTGTGAGTAGGCTTGCACCATTTCGCTTAACAGGTCGTGCAGAGGGGCGAGGTCGCTCATGATGATTCTCTTTAAAACGGGTATTCGGTCAGGCTCAAAGGCCGTCTGAAAACGGGATGATGGGGTTCAGACGGCCTGGGTATGGTTTAGAAAACAGAGAGGTTTTCGATGTTTTGCGCCTTGCTGCGTGCCAGCTCGGGGCTGATGGTGCCTTGGCGGACAAGGGTTTGCAGGGCTTGATCGAGGGTTTGCATACCGTGGGCCTGACCGGTTTGGAGGGCGGCGTTGATTTGGGCGATTTTGTTCTCGCGGATGAGGTTGCGCACGGCCGGTGTGGAAATCAGGATTTCGTGTGCGGCGACGCGGCCGTTGCCGTCGCGGGTTTTCAGCAGGGTTTGGGAAATGATGGCGCGCAAGGATTCGGACAACATGGAGCGCACGATTTCTTTTTCGCCTGCAGGGAATACGTCGACAATACGGTCGATGGTTTTGGCGGCGCCTGTTGTGTGCAGCGTGCCGAAAACCAAGTGGCCGGTCTCGGCGGCGGTCAGGGCGAGGGAGATGGTTTCAGGGTCGCGCATCTCACCGATCAAAATCACGTCTGGGTCTTCGCGCAGGGCGGAACGTAGGGCGTTGGTGAAGCTGTGGGTGTGCTGATGCAGCTCGCGCTGGTTGATGAGCGCTTTTTTGCTTTGATGGACGAACTCAATCGGGTCTTCGATGGTCAGAATGTGGGCCGGTTGGGTTTCGTTGATGTAGTTGACCATCGCCGCCAGCGTGGTGGATTTACCCGAACCGGTCGGGCCGGTTACCAAGACCAAACCGCGCGGATTTTCGGCAATTTTTTGGAAAATGCGCGGCGCACGCAATTCTTCCAGCGTCAGGACGGTGCTCGGAATGGTACGGAATACGGCGGCCGGGCCGCGTTCGGTCATAAAGGCGTTGACGCGGAAACGGGCAACATTAGGCAGCTCAAATGAGAAATCGACTTCAAAATCCTGTTGATAGAGCTTGCGCTGGTGGTCGTTCATGACCGAGGTAATCATGGTGCCGACTTCTTCCGAGCTCATCTCGGGCAGGTTGATGCGGCGGATGTCGCCGTGTACGCGTATCATGGGGGAAATGCCCGAACTCAAATGGAGGTCGGAGGCTTTGTTTTTCACGCCGAACGCGAGTAAGTCGGTAATCTGCATAATGTGGCCTTGTTTTGGTTTAGAATAATAAAATCGCTTTATTTTAAATAGATAAATCCGTTCGACCAAGTAAAATTTTCAAAATGCCGAGTGATGAACGGGTTAAAGGAGAAAACCATGTCGGTATTGCAACAAAACTATCAGGACGTATGCCGGGCGGTTGAACAGGCGGCTGAGGCTGCAGGACGGTCTGCGGATGCGGTGAAGCTGGTGGCGGTCAGCAAGACGTTTCCAGCAGACGATATTCGCGAAGTGTATGCGGCCGGTCAGCGCGATTTCGGCGAGAACTATATTCAGGAATGGTTTGAAAAAACGGAAACGCTGGCCGATTTGCCGGATATTGTTTGGCACGTTATCGGCGATGTGCAGTCTAATAAAACCAAATTTGTGGCCGAACGCGCACATTGGGTGCATACGATAGGCCGTCTGAAAACGGCGCGGCGCTTGAGTGAACAAAGGCCGTCTGAAATGCCGCCGTTGCAGGTGTGCATTGAAGTGAACATTGCCGCGGAAGAAGCAAAACACGGCGTAGCGCCCACTGAAGCGGTTGCGCTGGCCCTTGAAGTGGCCAAGTTGCCGAATATTAAAGTGCGCGGATTGATGTGTGTGGCCAAGGCCGACAGCAGCGATGATGAGTTGCGCAGCCAGTTTCATACCATGCAGCGGCTGTTGGCTGAGTTGAACGCGGCAGGCGTCGAAGCAGATGTTTTGTCTATGGGGATGTCCGGAGATATGCCAATCGCGGTAGAATGCGGCGCAACCCATGTCCGCATCGGCAGCGCGATTTTCGGCAAGCGGCATTATCCTCAATAAAAGTAATAGGCCGTCTGAACAGGGCAGACAGCAGTTTCAGACGGCTTGATCGATATCACAAAGGAGTGACATATATATGAATATCTATTTTCTCGGCGGCGGCAATATGGCGACTGCCATTGCAGGCGGTTTGGTCAAACAAGACGGCTATCGTGTCCACATTGTCGAACGCGGCGCCGAAAGACGGGAGCAACTGGTACAAGAATTGGGCGTAGCCACTTCTGAAAACCTGCCCGAATTGAGTGCGGACGATGTCCTCATTCTCGCTGTTAAACCGCAAGACATGCAGGCAGCCTGTCAAAACATCCGTTTGAATGGCGCGCTGGTGTTGTCCGTAGCGGCAGGTTTGTCCATCGATACCCTCAGCCAGTATCTGGGCGGCACACGCCGTATCGTGCGCATCATGCCCAATACGCCGGCCAAAATCGGTTTAGGCGTATCCGGTATGTTTGCCGATGCAGGCGTTTCAGAAGCTGACCGTACAGCCGCCGACGGCATCATGCGCTCTGTCGGTACAACCGTTTGGCTGAACGAGGAAGATCAACTCCACAATATTACCGGCATCAGCGGCAGCGGCCCCGCCTATGTTTTCTATCTTTTGGGCGCGCTCCAAAATGCGGCTTTGGCACAAGGTTTCAACGAACAAGACGCACGCGAACTGAGCCTTGCTACATTTAAAGGCGCAGTGGCTTTGGCCGAACAGACCGGCGAAGCATTTGCACAATTACAGCAAAACGTGACTTCCAAAGGTGGCACGACACACGAAGCCATCGAAACCTTCAAAGCCCGTCACGTTGCCGAAGCCATCGAACAGGGCGTAGAAGCCTGCGTCAAACGTTCGCAAGAAATGGCGCAACAATATAAGGCCGTCTGAACATGCGCGGCGACTTGCTCTTATTATTGGCAGACGCTATTGCCATCCTGTGTATCACGCGCTTTTTGCTCCGATACGCAGGATTGGCAGCAGAACACCCCCTGCTCAAATTCAGCATACAGGCAACAGGCTGGCTGACCAAACCTTGGCAAAAAGCATTCCCATCCGGCGAGAAAACCGATTGGTACTGCCTGCCCGCAGGTTTTCTGGTGTACTACCTTGCCTGTACCGCCATTATTTTCATCTCGCCGGCGCTGTCCATCAGCAATAAGCTGATTTTGGCAAACTTCTGGTTTGCCGCACTCCATATGCTGAAAGCCGCGGCCTATACATTACTTATTGGTCTGATTATTAGAATGGTGAGCAGCATACAGGGCCGCTATTCCCCGTTGGCTTATGCCATCGAACGAATTCTGCAGCCATTGCTCAAACCGTTTTCCTTCTTACGCGCAGGACGATACGATTTTTCAGGCAGTCTGTTGGCACTCTTATTATGGTTGTGGCTGGCCCGATGGTTTCCCCAACTTATCCAGCAAACCAACCTATGTTTGCTTCAATAGGCCGTCTGAAAGCGCAGCAGGTATTAACGACCAAAAATACAACGTCCTAAAAAGCGTATTAATATATTTAGGCGTAAGGTAGTGCAAAAAAGTGCAAATCGAAATATAAAGAACAAATGAATAGGTAAAACATGATATGATTCGCCCAATTTCCAAAACGGAAATTCAAGAAAACCCAATAAAAGCAAACCCAATAAAAGCAAACCCAATAAAAGCAAACCCGTAGCATCCAAATCATTAACAACAAACCGAAAGCAGACACCATGGCAAAGCTGACAGAACAAGATATTTTAAACTGGGATGGTCCTGAAGAGGACTACATGAACAGCGACCAATTGGCCTTCTTCCGCGAACTACTGGTTAAAATGCAAGAAGAACTGATTGAAAATGCAAACACCACTACCGGCCATCTTCAAGAGCACGAATCCGCTCCCGATCCAGCCGACCGAGCTACTCAAGAAGAAGAATACGCTTTAGAACTGCGCACCCGCGATCGCGAGCGTAAACTTCTCAATAAAGTGCAAGCGACTCTCCGCAGTATTGACGAAGGCGATTACGGTTTCTGTGCCGATACCGGCGAACCCATCGGCCTCAAGCGCCTGCTGGCACGTCCGACCGCGACATTGTCCGTAGAAGCGCAAGAGCGACGCGAACGAATGAAAAAACAGTTCGCCGACTAAAATATAGATATAGAAACCTCAAAAGGCCGTCTGAAAGAGCATTTCAGACGGCCTTTAGTTTGTATTTTTTTGTATGTATGGATAGTGTGGGAGTTTGATAGTATTTTTTTAGAAATAAAAACCCTGTTAAAACAGGGAAGTGATTAAATTTCAGAAAATAATTTTGTGAAATGTGTTGACTGGTTTTGTAGGTAGGCGTATAGTTCGGTTCTTCGCTGCTGACGCGGTGAAGAAAACGAAGCAGACAGTATAACACAGTTAGTTAGAATTTTCGATAATTTTAGTTGACATTTGCTAAA